>JAUIEW010000033.1 GCA_030429365.1 Phycisphaerae bacterium | reverse complement strand
AAGCAATACGATTGCCTCAACGAGCAGATTACAGATTCAATAGTAGTTCGACTTGAAGAAAGATACTAAGCTCCAATCGAACCGGAAAGGATAAACCATGAAAGGGCTGGTTACATTTGCTGTCATCGCTGGCATCCTGGTACTGGGTGGTTACTACGGATTGGGCACCATGCTGGCGAGTGGCCCGGATCACATGGTCGCATTCGCGTGCGGCAAGTCCGATGGACAAACCGTCGAGATTCAAATCGCCATTCCGATTGCCATGGTACGCATTGACCCACCGAAAGTCGAATTCGTGGGGAATTCATCCGTGGAACTTTGGGATGATTGGATTCCCGAGCACTTCAGTCTTCGCACGGGATCATCCGACCCGGTCGTGCTCGAACGAGAGCACTTTGCCAGCTTGATTCCGGATCACAAAGTCGGGACGCCCGATTCGTATCTCACCGGTCGCTTGGAAATTGGCAAGCCATACGTTTTCGACTACACGCCGAAAGTGTCAGAAGGCAAGACGTATCGCTTCGAGTTTACGCCCACCGAAGACGGACCGCCGTTTGCCCGCGAAATCTTTGAGTTGGTGAAATAGGTCAAAACACGTCACTACGAAGTCTTAGCGCCAAGTGACGACGATGTTCCGCGCGCCGCTGTCCAGCGCGATACGCTGACCGGTTGCAACTTTAACGCGCTTTCCATCCACCTCGATGTCGGCTGGCGCCGTTGTGCGCGGCAGCGTCAACTCGAAACCATTCGGCGGATTGGCATCGCCAGATAGCACGACAGTCATCGTGTTACCGGTCATCGATGCACGTAGGTTCAGCGTTCCAAAGAACGTCGGGAAGCCTTCAAACGTCACCCCCGAATCTTCGGTCAGCCAATTTTCGCCCACGCCAGCCAGCAACACCAATCGCCCATCGCGCTCGTACACGAGCATCGACCGCACCGAATTAATCAAGGCGCTTCCCACCCAGGTGTGCGGCATGTCGCCTCGAAATCTCGGCGCCTTGGGATCGCGCCATACCACCTCTGCCCATTGTCGCCATGCGGTTGGCCTTTGATCATTCAAGAAGAAATCCAGCAGCGCCCGAGCCCGCTCCGGTTGGCCCATCCGCACGTAGGCATCAACGACTCGAATCTCATAAGGCGTGTAGTCATTCCATTCCAATTCATCCGACGCACGCTGCTGAAAAAAATCGAAATAGCGATCGAAGGTAAACCCCAGTGCGCCCGCAGGCACGACGCCAAGCTGCTCGCAGGGAAAGACGGCGATTGCGGTGGATGTCGCATCGAAGTCACCCAACTCCGCGCAGCCGGGAAGATACTGGATTTCGTGCAGTTTCATGGCCAGATCGAGCGACGCATAAAGCGCATCGCGATGGGCGGTGTGCAGCGCGTTGCAGCGATTGGCGAAGTCAGAATCGTGCAATTCGCCAGCGATCGATGCCGCATCTTTGAATCCTTTGACGACGAAAAAGTTATCCCAATAGGAATGCATGGGCTTTGCGCTGTAACCCTCGTGGCTGATCGATTCGGGCACGAGGCCATAACACGCCCTGGTCACGCCCTCCCCGTTCTTGTATTGGTCAGTGGTGCGTTGGTTGCGCAGAAATTCCAGATAGTCCACCGCCCGTTTGACGTTCGACAACTTGGATTCAAGAAACGCGTGGTCATGCGTGAATTGATAGCACGTATTGATCGCATAAATTAATTCGCCACCGCTGTCGTGCTCCGGGACCGGGTCCGGACCGCGCCGATCGACCACGCATGGTACCTTGCCATCGGGATATTGATTGCTCGCATACCAATCCAGGTATTCGCGCACCGCATCCGTATGCCCGCACGAGAGCAGCGCCGTCGACGTCACCGAACCGTCGCGAATCCAACTGCGCTCATACGTTCGCGAACCGGGTTGAATCGCCGACCCATCGCGATTGATCAGGATATACGCCTGCGTCGCGCGGAATGTGTCTTCAAGTTGCTTCAGCGATTTCGGAAGCTTCAGGCGTACGCGATTGAGCATCGTCTGCCAGGACTCGACGGCTGCCGCCAACCGCTTCGCGTAATCACGTTGGATGGACTCGTTTAACTTCGGCTTTGCCAAACTACTCGAACCGTGCATCGGTATCGAAACGACGATCGTCTTGTCTTCGCCCGCCGTGAGTTCATATTTGTATCGAAGCGCGGCGGATGCGCCGCCGTCGGGGCATTCGACATTCATCGATGCCGGTAACTGCCGGGCAGCGATGTGCTCGATGATATCGCCACCAGCAAAAGCTGCCGCTCCAAACGCGTTCGGTTGCGTCCAGAGTTCAAGCGGCGGATCATCGTTAACAAGAACGCTCGATCCAGTATGGGAAATCGAGTTGATGGCCATCGCCCCGCCAGTAAGGTTCAAATTCTGCCAGGGGGGCAGCACCTGAAAAGGACGAAGCGCCAAGTACAAATCGCCAGCGATGGTTTCAGCGCGGTTGTTTTGCAGACGGTACGAAACGACCAACTCTGACGCATCAGGCTCACCGTCCGCGAAGGCAGTCACCGTCAACTGCGCGCCGTCGATGTCCCAGGTGACCGACGGGATTGGCACGTAGCCATCGATCAACGAATGACGGATCGACGCATCGGCCCACGAATGCAACTTGTCGCGAACACTTAGAAATGGCTCGATCGTCCAGCCGCCGCGTTTGACCTCAACTTGTCCATGGGCGCTGACCAGTGCCTCGTTGGTGTCGCCGGACACTCCGACAATTGTCCACGGCGCATGCTCCTTCAAGAAGTATGCCGGAAAATGCCCACGGGTTGATTCACCGGCGATGGTTTCAAAGAGCCGATTCCTGTCTTGCGACAAACCGACATCGCGCACCGAAACGCCGCGCATCTCGATGGGTCCGTTGTCCACAACAACCAAGCGCACCCGCAGCCCCTCGGCGTCTGGTGTCGCTACATAGTCGCGCCCACCGTTGCTGCCGCGGACAGCGGCTACCCGCTCCCAGGTCGAACCATCGAGCGTCAGTTCAACGTCGTAGTTGCGTGCGTGCCTGTTCGGCTCCCAATCAACCACGATGCCGCCAAATTCACGCACTTTGTGGAAATCAAGTTCGACCCACGGCTCTTTGTCATCGTCAGCCGGTCGCCAATGGATGACCCCGTCACTCGGCAGCGCCTTGACCTTCGACGATTCGCCATTGGTATCTGACGAAAACTTCACGTCAGGCGCGGTTGTGACCGGTTGCGGTTTGGGCAGCACTTCGTAGGTGAGTGAATCGATGAAGATCCGCCCCTTTCCACCACTGCTCGCCGCCACCGCGAACTCAATCGCCCCCAGCCGCTTCATGGGCACGTTACCGGCTGGCCCCCACGCAAACTCAAAGTGACGGGCTTTGCAGCGTGTGGTTTGCCATGACTTGGGAAACGCCAGATCGCGCCGGTTGACCCACCAGACGTTGTCGCCGGATGGATCAACGAGTTTGAATTCAAGATTGTTCGATGGGGCCTCGCCGCGAAGAGCGAACGTGAATCGATAGTTTTCCGGCAATTCGAAATCAACCTCGCGTCGGATAACCACAAACCCAGCCCCCGCGCGAAAATCAAAGTCCAATTGCATGCAGTCGCCATCGACACCCGGCGCCGGCTTGATGGCGGCCACAACCCCGTCGCTGGCATTCACCCCCCATTGGTCGAGCGTCTCGAAGTCATCCAGAACAACAGGCGCTGCGTGTACGACGGAGGCCATTGCAACAAATGTAATGATTACAGCCGCGGTTGTTCGGCCCACTGACAACTTGGATTCATGCATTGGACGTTTGCCTCAAAGTGTGCGCAAAAGAATGCCCTGCGCGGAAGATCCGGCAGGGCATCCATGATATCGTTGATTTTGCTGACATGCAGCGTACTAAGCGTTAAACCTATGGGCCCGTGATTCTCGGGTGGAAGTAGCTGAAGTCAACCAAGTCGATGTCGAGGTCTTCGTCGTCATCGAACACCGTGCAATTCCAATCAAGGTCGCCCGCACCGCTTCCGGTGAAGCATCGTTGGAACTCGCCAAAATCAAACAGGTCTTCATCGTCATCGCCGTCCGCATCCGCACCGTCGAAACGATTGGTGATGACGGCTTCGAGGTTGTCAAAGAAGACCTCGCCCGTACCCGTGCCAGCCGACACCAAGCATACTGCACGCGTTAGAGCGGCATTGCCGGACGGCATCGTGAAGTCGATCTCCAGCGGAATCCATGTGTCGGTCGGACTACCGGAGTCAATTGTATGACCGTTGGCGCTGCTGCCGATGTCGATGACGCCGGGAACCGATCCCGCAACCCATTCGATCTTGACACCGGCTTTTGCGGTGCCGTGAAGCTGCTGGGCTTCGACATCCTGCTGCCGCACAAATGCCCGCACATACAACGTTTCATTCGGTTGCAGCGTCGAAGGCATTGGGATTTCTTGCGATACGCCCGTGAAATCAGAGCCGGCCATCTTCACACTGGCGCCGAAGACATCTTCATCCACCAGGTTGTTTTCCAGACCACCAACTTCAAACGACAGTTGGGCTTCGGGTCCAAATTCCTGCCAATCGTCAATGCCGTTGGGACCGCCGAATCCATTCTCGAAACTGGAGTTGGTCAGCAGGTTGGTCGAAGGTGCACGCGACAATGCGGCAAACGCCTGATCGAAGTAAACGACACTGTTCGTTGATGCGTCGGGGAACATGATCATCGTGATGCGGGCCAATCCGGCGTCATCCGGAACTTCAACACCAATGGTGCCGATGTCGATCATCACCCATGCGTTGGACGTCGAGTCTGCGCCGAACGGGAAGTTTTCCGACGGGCCAGGCAGCGACGAACCACCGGGCGGCGAGAACTCAAGTTTCAAGCCTGCAAGGGCGTTGTTCGTCAAACCATTGGTCGAGGTATGCAACACCCGACCTCGCAACAACACGCGCTCGCCTTCAAAGACTTCCGTCATGTTTTGGAACAAACCGCTGAATGCTGATTCGGTTCCAACCTTCAGGCTGACGTCGCCGTGCAATGATTGATCTTCTGATGGGCGCTGGTCGCCGAATCCGCCCCAATCCGCCACCGCGTTCGGCGACGCTTCACCGGGACCGGCCAACTCGAAATCACCGTTGACCAGAAGATTGGTCGGGTCGCCATTAAGCGTCAACTGGGCGTCGTCCCAGAACGCAGCGCCCGAACCGTTGTTGGCTATCCACACGCAGGTCATTCGGGCCTTGGTCGCACCAGCCGGCGCTGCCACCGGCCCGATCGATGCTGGGATCCAAGTGTCTGCCGGCGACGCGGCGTTCATCACAAAATCAAACTGCGTCGAACCGCCGACCTGGTTTCCGCCGTCGTCAAAGAAACCGAGAGCGATACCGGCGATCGCATCACCACCGACCTTGTCGCCCGTTCGCGTGTACAGTTGCGCACTGACCGAAACACTGTCGGAGCCGCCCGTCACCGGGATGTCCTGAAATGCCAACTCGGTCGGGTTGCTTTGAAATGCCTTGAGGGCGTGCCCCTCGCCTGGCGGGAGCGCCGGAACAAGGTTGGCCTCACTCGAACGCTCGACCACGTTACCATTAAGTTCCCATCCACCGGGAACAAACGGATCCAACGCGTTCGCGTCGCTGTCTTCAATGCTTCCGTTGAGCAGTATGTTTTGCGCGGCATGTGCTGTTCCCATCGAAACCAGCGACACAACCGCTGCCAATACGAAAATTCTGTGAGCCTTCATCACCGCTTCCTTCCGCCTCTGATTTGTCGCCGCCGATCACCCAAGTGCTCTACACCCGGGCGAAGCAACGAAAGTCAATCGACCTTGTTGACTCTACTCATCTCTGTTGGATCGCAACCGCCTGATTTGCGGTTCACGCTTCGAACGGCCAACCATGCGAACGAACACCAGCTAGTTCGTGTACTGACCGGTCGATCCATCTACGACTTTGTTTCCGCCCTTACTCAAACCCCACGACCAATAGGGCCGATTGCCGAAGCGATCCTTGTCCTGCGTTTCCTGATAGTTGTCGGCTTCGTAATCGAAGTATCGCTCCTGCTTGAACCACTCGACATGGGTGTCGAGGAATAGAATGTGATGCCCGCCATTGTGACGTGGACGCTGGGGCAGCGCATCGCTGAACATCACCGACAAATCCGGGAACGGGATCATGTTGATCAGATTTCCACTGATCGCGGGAATGTCGCCGGCGCCATCGTTCCAATCGTTGAACCAATACTCCGTGTACACGTTCTTCAACAGCTTTGTACTCGGATCCTGAAATTCCTGAACACTCACAAAAGAGAATTCACGGTTTTGAACGAATTTCTTGACGAGCGGATCGCTCTTGACCGCAAAGTACTGGGTCATGGAAGGGCTGGCACTGTCCTGCATCGAAACAAATTCTTCGGCAGTGATTGTCCTCGCGCCCGGTTGGCCGCCTTTTGCGTTGGCCGACTTGGCCTTGGGGCAATCGTAAATTTTTAGATCTTTGAGGTACGGCCAGAGCTGCAGAATGTGCCGGTACTGCTTGAAGGGTGCTTTGTGGTATGGGCTGCCTCCGCCAATCGGCACACCCGGAATCCAGGGCAGGTGATCGCCCGAATCCTGAATATAGTATTGAACCGCCAGGCCCAATTGATGCATGTTCGCCTTGCAAAGCGTGTCCTTCGCCTGGTCGCGTGCCTTCTTAAGAGAAGGCAGCAAGATTGAGATGAGTAGAGCGATGATCGAAATCACCACCAACAACTCAACCAGCGTGAAACCTGCCCGGTTCTTTCTCAATCGCATGTCGGCCATCCCTTGCTTCGTACGTCCCCAATTCGCGAATGCTCTCTTGACCAATCCCCTCAGTCCGATGCGGCAGCGATTCACAGCTGCCGCATCGCAATGAAGGAAAACAATTCTCCACACGCAGCACGCCGAGATGTCCGGCGCGTCTGCGCGCAGCATTCAAACTCCGAAATGACTAACGACGGCGACGAAGCATCGTCACCGCACCCAATGCCAACAACGCGAGGCTTGCGGGCTCGGGCACAAAATTCAGGTTGCCAAAGTTCGCAACCAGACCGTTGCCTGCACCACTGCCACCCGTGAAGTACTGGACATAACCACCAACGCGTGCGTCATCGAGCATGCCCCAGGTGCCCATGCCTTCAGCCGCATTGCCTTCATCAAAGGGCAGCGGACCACTGGTGTAATCGTTGCCACCGAGCGTCAACAGATACTCGATCGTCGCCGGTGATCCCGAGCTGAGGCCGTTCGCGCGATACTTCACGCCAACGCTGACCGTGTCGCCCTTGGTGTAGGTCACGCTGTGCGAACCGGTGAAGCTGTAAAAAGGAAGACGACCACCAAATACGGCGATTTCGCCATCGGTGGTCCGGAAGTTAAAGCGGCCGTCGACATTGTGCGACCACCAGGGTGCGACTTGAAGACCGGCTTCGCCATTGCCTGCACCGCTGATGGTGAGGTCGGCTGAGAAGTCGAAGCTGTCACCGTTGTTGAATACGGCTTCGGTGATGAAATCGCTGGCGAGATGGAAATTGTGAAGATTTGCGAATCCGGCACCCGACACGGTCGTGTCGTCAAACTGCACCTGGGTCGGATAGTTGTTGATCGTGTTCAGCGTCGATCCTGCATCATCGTTGAACACCCGGGTGTTCAGCAGCGTGCCCGTCACAGTCGGAGCCGCCATTGCTTGTACAGCCACGCCCATCGCAGTGACCAATGTCACAGCGGCGAGCAACGAAACCCGACTTGCTTTCCTTTGTTGCATCTTAACACCTCCTGAATGAGAGATTGATGAGTCGCCGCAGAGCCACTTTGCTCAAAGTCATCGCCACGCGATAGAGAAATCGTGCAGCGGTAGAGACGCCCTCGGACTATAGGCAATCATAAACGCGCAGACCCGTCATTGCAAGCGCTTTCATAGCTTGATACGATGTATTTTCGAGTGTGATTGGCCAGCAACATTCGGGGCCGGTCCACCAGGGCCCAAAAGGCCGCCAATTGTTGCGTAACCTTATTCTTGGTAAGATTTTATACCTGACTACCGTTTCGTCAAACCATGCGCAAGACCTCCGGAATGTTCCAATAATGGCTACCAGCAAACCGTTCCTATGGGGGGCCGCCACTTCCGCGTTCCAGATCGAAGGATCCAGTGAATCCGGGGAACGGGGCACCAATATTTGGGACGTTTATTGCGAGATTCCGGGCAAGATCGCCGGCCAAGGGACTGGGCTAAATACCTGTGACCATGTAAGGCGATACCGTGATGATGTCGCCCTGATGAACGCGCTAAACCTTCGGGCCTATCGCTTCAGCATCAGTTGGCCCCGCGTCATCCCGCAGGGGACTGGCGCGCTCAACGCCGCCGGTCTCGATTTCTACGATCGCCTCGTCGACGAACTCGTCGCAGCCGGCATCGTTCCATGCGCCACCCTTTATCACTGGGACCTGCCCAACGCGCTGCAAGAAGAGCAAAGTGGATGGGAGCATTCCGACACGGCCAATCACTTCGCCGAATTTTCATCGATTATCTTCAAGCGACTCGGTGATCGGGTGAAACACTGGTTCACGATCAACGAACCATGGTGCATTGCCTATGGCGGGTATATCGGCGGAGGATTCGCACCGGGGATTCAAGACCGCGCTCGTGGATTCCAAGTTGGACATCAACTTCTGCGCGCCCATGCGCTGGCTGTCGCGGCATTTCGCAGCGGCGGATACGACGGCGAAATCGGCATCGGGCTCAACAGCGAATTCATGTTCCCGGCCAGTGACTCAAAACAGGATCACGACGCGGCGCAGCGGGCCTTACTCGATATGGCCGGTTGGTTTGGAGACCCCGTCTGGTTCGGTGATTATCCGGATGAAATGCGTAGCGCCTATGGGGACATGCTCCCGCAGTTTTCCGACGAAGACCAAGAACTCCTGACGCGATCGATCGACTTCATCGCGACGAATTACTATTTCAGTGATGTCGTGCGCGCGACGCCCGGCCAACATCCCATGGCGTATGAACGCGCACCTTGTCCCAACCGACCGACAACCGCGATGGGTTGGCCCATCGTTCCTGAAGGGCTCGAATCCCTGTTGATATGGCTGTCTGATCGGTATGGAAAACTTCCAGTCTATCTCACCGAAAACGGGATGGCCAAGGAAAACGAAACCGTCGAAGACGGCTGCGTTCATGACCCGGAGCGCATTGAATATATTCGGACGCACTTCGAAGCCGCTCGGCGTGCGATGGAAAAAGGTGTCGACTTGCGCGGATACTTCGTGTGGTCGTTGATCGATAATCTTGAATGGGCTCACGGTTTTGCCAAGCGTTTCGGATTGGTTCATTGCGATTTCGAAACGCAGGTGCGTACAATCAAAGATAGCGGACTCTGGTATGCCGACTGGATCGCCCGTGGTGGTTGGGACGCAATCGAATCGCCACAACATCTTGACTTAAGCTCGGCGGGGGAACGCGGAAAATGAACCGAATCATGAACAAGACAACAATAGCTAGAACGCGAAGCACCCGAGCAGCAATTTGTATCATCCTTGGAATCGGCGTATGCGCCCGAGCAGACATTTTCACGCCGCTGGCCAGCTACGAACCGGGTGAAACGGACCTGACCGTCACGCCCAACGCTGGTGACACGGGTTTGTCACTTTCGATCGTCGCGTCGGGTACCGGCGGTGCGCCGACTGCGACCGATGGCGGATTCATGTTGCGACTCGATCTGGTCAACGAACTTGACGGCAAATTCGAGATTCGCCACAACTGGTCGTCGACCACCTATGACCTTGATGGCAATGATGAATTGCTCGTCGACGTCTACGCGGCCACGTCGTCGATGATCCCCGGCATCATGGGCGTGTGGAGTCCGTCGTGGAATCCGCCCGACAACTGGCAGCAAGCGACGTCGCTACCTGTGACCACGGGGGTGTGGACCACTGTCTCACTGGACGTCTCAAACCGATCCCAGACCGGCCTCAATGACATCTTCGCGTTCGTCTTTGAGAACCTCGCAGGATCGTCCGGAACGATTTTCGTCGACAACATGCGCTTGCGAAATCCTGGCGACCCACCGCAACCGAGCGATCTTGTGCTGGTCGCTGCTGAGAAACACGTCGACCTGGCGTGGACCGCTTCGACGGAAGCGGGGCTGGACGGCTACAACGTCTACCGCGGCGACAATGCCGGTGGACCATTCGTCAAACTCAATGGCCCACCGCTGACAACCACCTCCTACCGCGACAACGTCGGACCAGGCGCACCGACCGGCTATTACTATGTTGCAACCCAAGTCAACGGCAACGAGTTGGCCGACAGCGATGTGGTCGAAGCCGCGTACAATGGACTGACCGACGACGCTCTGCTTGACCTGATTCAGGAAAGTCACTTCCGTTATTTCTGGGAGTTCGGACATCCCAACTGCGGGTTGGCCCGCGAAGGCGTCAACATGGGTCACTCACTCAACACAGTGACAACCGGTGGCACTGGAATGGGATTGATCACATTCATCGTTGGGGCTGAACGCGGATACGAAACCCGCGCCGACATCGCAGCCCGCGTTCTTCAGATCCTCACGTTCCTTGAAGACACGACACCGCGCTATCACGGCGCGTGGTCGCATCACTACAACGGCATCACCGGCGCGACGATTGCATTTGCCGGCGCAATGGACAACGGCGGCGACCTCGTCGAGACAGCATTTCTCGTCGAAGGCATCTTGTCGGTTCGCCAATACTTCGATGATCCGGTTGATCCGGTCGAAGCCGAGATTCGCTCGCGGGCGACGAGCATGTGGGAAGGTGTTGAGTGGGATTGGTATCGCCGCTTCCCGGGTAGCAATATTTTGTATTGGCACTGGTCGCCCGATTTTGATTTCGCGCTGAATCACCAGGTGCGCGGCTACAACGAAGCGATGATGGTGTACCTGCTCGCGGTTGCATCACCGACACACCCCATGCCGGCATCGGCGTACACGTCGGGCTGGGCGGGGGCTGGCGGTTATGACAATGGCAACACGTTCTACGGTATCACGCAGGATGTTGGCCCGATCGGCGGCGGACCGCTTTTCTTCACGCACTATTCGAACCTCGGTTTCGACCCGCGATACAAGCGCGACAGCCACACCAACTATTTCGAGAACGCCCGCAACATCTCCCTGCTGCATCGCGAATACGCCATCGACAACCCCAACGACTTCGTCGGGTACAACGCGTTCGGATGGGGTTTGACCGCGAGTTTCGATCCGTTTGGATATAGCGCCCATTCGCCAACCAACGACAACGGAACAATTTCACCGACAGCCGCAGCCAGCGCCACGCCCTATACGCCGGAAGAATCATTGGCGACGATGCGGTACTTCTATGACACCTACGGGGCGTCGCTGCTCGGACCGGCTGGCTTCTATGACGCATACCATCCGGGCGAGAATTGGATCGCACCGGGATACATCGCCATCGATCAGGGGCCCATCGCGCCAATGATCGAAAACCATCGCACCGGTTTGTGCTGGCGGGTGTTCATGTCCAACCCGGAGATTCGCCCGATGATGACGGCGATCGGGATGTACTTTGAAGTGGACTACGACACCGATGGCGACATCGACGGCGCCGACTATGCGGTGTTCGCCGATTGCATTGGCGGGCCCAACACGACGACGCCACCCGCAGGTTGCTCTGCCGGTGAGTTCGCCGATTCGGATCTGGACAATGATGGGGACGTCGATCTCTACGATGCCGTGACGTTCATCACGCTATACGACACACCGTAGGGTGGGCCGTGCCCACCGCCGTTTGATTGCCAACGATTTTCCAACGCCAACGACATGGTGGGCACGGCCCACCCTACAACTACACGTACTGCAATTTGACTTGGTGCCGTTGTCCCGTTGCTTTCGTTGGCGGGATCACGTTTCCGGAGATGTCCTTGCCATCGAGCGTCAGCTTCGCCTGCTTGCCGCTTTGGTTCGTCACGTCGATATGAATGTCGTACACGTTACCGCGATACGGGCGCGTGATCTTCGCGGTCGTCCAACCTTTCGGCATGCACGGATCGACTAGCAACCCGTCCCAAGTTGGACGCACACCCAGCACCCATTCGCAAATTACCCGGTGAAGCCAAGCCGCCGACCCGGTGTACCACGTCCAACCACCGCGGCCGAAGTTCGGCGAAAGCGGACCATCCACATTGCCCGGCGTCACGTAAGGCTCAGCCCAGTAGCGCTCCGGATCCTTGTTGGTCGGATTGATCGCGGTCAGCAATTGCTCAAGCGTTTCGTGATCGCGCATCTTTGCAGCAGCTGCGATCGCCCAGGTCGCCGCGTGTGTATAGACCCCGCCATTTTCGCGAAGCCCCGGTGCGTAGCGGGTGATGTAACCGATCTGCTCGGCTGGCTTGGTGAATGCGGGCGCCAAGAGCAGCGCGCCGGCATCGCTGACGAGATTTTCGCAGACGGCTTTCCAACACTGCTCGGCCCGCGGCGCATCGGCGATATCGTTGAGGATCGCCCAGGTCTGCGCGTTAAGAAAAATCTTACCAGCATCGCATTCGGCGCTACCGAGTTTTGAACCGTCGTCGAGCGTTGCTCTCGAATACCAATCGCCATCCCAACCGTGCTCGTTAATCGCCGCAACCAACTTCGCCCGACGCTGCCTGAGCACGTTGGCCTCATCCTGCTCGCCGAGCGACATGAGAATGTGCGCCCAGTCGCCCAGAATACCTGCGAAGAAATGCCCGAGCCAAACCGACTCGCCTTTTTCCTGCAAGCCAGCCGCACTCAACCCGTCGTTCCAATCGCCGGCGCCGATGTACGGCAAACCGCGCGGGCTCGTCCTGCGAAAAACGCGTTCGAAGGCGCGGAACACATGCTCGCGAAGCGTCTCGGGATTCTTGTCGTCGATGAATGGCGTCTCGTCACTGAGGATTGAGACGTCACCGGTTTCGCGGATGTAGTTGGCCGATACAAACGCCAGCCACAGCAGGTCATCCGTCATCGTGGTGATCAAACCGTCTTCACTAAGCGGATGCCACCAGTGATACACCGATCCGTCTTTGAACTGGTGCGACGCATGCAGGTTGATCTGCTCGCGACACTTCTCCGGATCGATCGTCAGCCAGACCTGCGAATCCTGCAACTGATCGCGGAAACCATACGCCCCGCTCTGCTGATAGTATCCACCGCGTCCCCACATGCGCCCGACGATCGCCTGGTAACGCAGCCAATCGTTGGTCAACAAATCGATGCTCGGATCGGGCGTCTCGATGCGATGCTCCGACAGCCGCTCAATCCAATCCTGTTTCACGCTTTCGAGCGAAGTCGCCATCGCGTCGCACGATTCAAACTGCTTGAGCACCTTCGCCAACGCATCGTCATTGTCAGCCGCCGCAATCACGAAACCCATCGTGCGCGACTCGCCACCGCGAAGTTCAACCTCGCAGCGCAGCGCCCCGATCGGGTCCTGATGCCGTCCGAAACGCGGCTGCCAGTTGTTGGCTTCGAGCGCTGCTGGCTTATCCATCCCGCGATAGCGCCCGGCGAACTCAGCTTTGTCGCCCTGCGCGGCTTGCACGGGTTCCGTCGCTGAAAACGCAGCAACGAAGGGCCATGGGCGATTCCAGTGGCCATACTTCTCGTGGTTCACTTCCCACATGTGGTTGCGGGCAATGATGGCGCGACGGTCAAGATCGTACTCCGTTTCGAGAAACAGCTTGTGAAACTCTCGGCGCGGCGATGGCGCGACGCCACAATTCCACTCAAGCGCTCCGCACAACTCGAGGCGACGCGGACCATCCGAAAGATTCTTCAACTCGACCAGCCAAAGCTCAGCAGTCGTGACCGGATCGACCCACAACGTCCATCTCGCTTCGATGCCTTTGATCGTCGTTTCGAAAACGGTGTAGCCGAGTCCATGGCGACAGAGGAATTCGTCATACGCCGGCCAACATGGTGCGGGAGCGAGTGACCATACGTCCTTCTTGTCGGCATCGCGCACGTAGAGGAACTTGCCGGACGAATCCTGAACGAATTCCTGCTGCCAACGGGTGATGACGCCAAGCTGCGAATTGTCGATCCAACTGAAACCGCTGCCGGTTTGACTGACCGCCAACCCCTGCCGCGTGTTGCCGATGATGTTGACCCATGGGCGCGGTGTGCGCCAGTCGGTGATCTGGTATTCCCGGCCATCGGGTGAAAAGTGACCGTATCGATTGGGCAAGAGATTTTTCAAATCAACCGCACCGCCTAAGTTGGAGTGCGGGGTTGTGGCAATGGTCATGGACTGAATCCTTTCCGAGGCGGGTCTCCCAAACCCAAATCGAAACCGCCGGTCGCAACGTCATTTGAAGCGAGGTGGATCGAGGTTTCTGCCGCCCCATCGCTGGGCCTACTGAAAGCGCTTTCATCCTACCCAATTCACGGGATATGATCAATCGCAATCTCGTTACCGCAAGATGGCGTCCTATAACCCTATCCACGCAAACCCGCCCTGGCAGGTCACCTCGAATTGGCCCCTAACTTGTGATCCGTTAAAGCTTTGGCCCGATTGCATATGCCCCGATTATGTGGCCTATCGTTGTCGACGCCAAGGTTTATGAGCCCGCTTGGCTCGACAGCTTCAAACGCTCGACCGCCCGCTGACTGGCTGGATGCTTCATGAACAGCCGCCAGATCAGACCCGTCCGCGCGTTCTCGATCGCCAGGATCATCGGCCCCTCATCGATCCCCACGTAGTCGTCACTGACGAAACCGCGATCCAGATTGAAACTGTCGGCAAATCCGTATCCGCCGGTCGCCGGGTCGCGCCAGATCAAGGGCTTCCCGTTTTCATCCGTCAATGATCGCATTTCGCGGATGGCGGCCATGCTTTCCTTGGGCGTGAACATGATCGCCGATGCCGCGGCATAAGGCGCGACAATTCCGCCGAACCACTTGTCGTCGTTCGAAATGTTGGGCCCGACATGGGGCACCGCGTATCCGTCCGGACCGTCACAGGCACTTTGCCCCCACACATTGGGGCCGAAGGTTTTGAACTGTTTTGCGGCTTCGATGCATCGCTGCCGATGGGTCAGCACGGCCCGGCGCGAGTTCTCAAACCAATCCACCCGCGGCGCATCGACGCCAAAGTCCTTGGGATTGTCAGCCCCCTGCGATCGGTAGTCGATCCAGCAGTGATCGAAGAAATAGTGAAACAAAGTGCCACTCCATGACACCACGTACGGCGGCATGTCCTTATGCTGCTTGATTTCGCGACGAAGGTTGTAATACGACTTCGGGTCGGCGGCGTGTGCGTCGACCGGAGAACCGATCGCCAGCCAATAAACCAGGTGTTCTTCCGCGCTGGACAGTTGCCACAGCGACTTGTGGTACTTGCCCGGACCGTTCATCTTGCTGCGATCGTCGGGCCGCCATCCCATGCAGACCAGTCCACTCGCCTTGTCGACAAACGCGCGCCAGTTCGCCTCGCGCAGCATCTGGTCCGCACGCTCACGCACCTTACCGCCAAAATATTCCGACACGGTCATCGCACCGGGCAGCAGCAACGATGTGTCGATCGTGCTCGCGAGCACTTCGTAGGCGGTCGTCGATAGGCCGGCAGTTTCCAGATCAACGAAATGCAGGAAGATGCCTTCGTGGCGGTTATCATCGCGACCGAGCAGCGCATCGAGAATCGCCAGCGCCCGCGCCTCTCCCTCGTCGCGCGTGATCCAACCGCGTTCGACGCCGATCGGTATCGCCGAAAGCTGAAACCCGACGGCTGCGACACTTGCAACCGGCGCTTTCTTGCGATCCTTGACCACATAGGCGGGCGGTTTCACTTCGCGCCAGAGATACTCGAAGCAACCCCGCTGAACGTCGTCGAGAAGCTTCTCGTCCGCGTCCGAGAAGCGATGCGTCATCGCTGACTTTGTCTCATCTGACCGCAGAATGTCGGGCGAAGGATTGGCCGCGAACACCGACGTTCCAAACAGTAACGCTATCATGTATTGACGATTCATCCTGTCAGCAGATACTAGGGCCCGCTGGCTATGTCAACAGACCAGTGGTTCAGGAAGGAACTCGGCATGGCCGCCTCAATCTCAGACGTCGCCCTTCGAGCAAACGTATCGATCAGCACCGTTTCGCGCACCATCAACCGCCCCGCACTGGTCAACGCACAAACGCGCGAGCGCGTCGAAGCCGCCATCCGCGAACTCGGTTACCACCCCAACGCCTTCGCCCGCGGCTTGATGCTTCGCAAAAGCGAGATGATCGGTCTGGTTCTTCCCGACATGCACGGTGAGTTTTATTCCGGGATCATCCGCGGAGCGAATCTGCGGGCGCATGAACTTGGGTACAGCCTCGTGTTGTCGTCGGCCCATGATCCGCTGGATACGCGCGGACTGGTCGGCAGTTTGCGACAGCGCCAGTTCATGGACGGCATCGCGATCATGGTTGCGGAAGTTACCGACCATATCGAGCAGGCGTTGGCCGACCTTCACCTGCCGCTCGTTTTGATCGACACCGACGTACCAGGTACGTCGCACGACAGCGTCGTGATCGACCAGCGGGCTGGTGCGTCGGCGATGATGCGGCACCTGA
This sequence comes from Phycisphaerae bacterium, assembly GCA_030429365.1. Taxonomy (GTDB): domain Bacteria; phylum Planctomycetota; class Phycisphaerae; order UBA1845; family UBA1845; genus UBA1845. Next base: position 13,040 of record JAUIEW010000033.1, on the reverse strand, counting down.
TCAACACCTGCAACGCCAGGCGGATTTTCTTCGTCGGTGGTTGGGAAACGAACATGGACTCGATCGCGCGTTTCAAGGCGTATCAGGAAATCCTCGCCGAAACGGGCACGCCATTTCGCAATGAAGATGTACACCACCTCGACTACGACTACGACACCGCGTACGCGTTCGCGATTCAGCATCTGCCCAACTGGAAAGGTGAAAAGCACTGCGTGTTTGCGGCGAACGATGAGATGGCCTGCGGATTTATCGATGCGGCCCATGCGTTGCAACTGCGGGTGCCTCGGGATATTGCGGTGGTGGGTTTCGACGACACGCGCATCGCCCGCATGACCCGCCCGCAACTGACCACCGTGCGCGTTCCGCTGGCCGAAATGGGCGCAACCGCGATCGAGTTGATCTGCCAGCGCCTCGATGACCCCAACCTTCCGAAACGCCACATTGCCCTGCGCCCCGAACTCGTCACGCGTCAGTCGTGTGGTTGTCCGAAGACGCACTAGCCTCTGCCGCTTCTTCCATTTCGTGGCGTTTGGCCAACGCCTCCTTGATCTCGTAGACGCGGTCTTCGGTCAGCGGATAATTGGACAACAAGCGGTATCCGACCGCGCAAAAGATCGCTGGCAGGCCGATTTCAAACGCCCTTAGCCAGAACAGCGTCAAAGGATGCTGTTGATCCAATACATTCGTGTAACCCGTGGACTCCAACAACAATCCCGCGATCAGAATACCTGACGACACCGCAAACTTCATCCACCAGCTGTACACCGCCGAGTAGCTGCCCTCTCGCCGGACACCGTTTTCAAGTTCATCTTCGTCACAGATGTCCGCGATCATCGCGCCGGCCATCGTGTACAACACGAGCATGCCGATCGCGATTAACACGGTAGGAATCAGTGTCAACCAGGGATAAGTTCGGTTGTAGCAGACGATTTTGAGCAGGCACCCGATCAACATGATCAACGCGGAAAGCTGAACGGTCCTGGCCTTGCCGAGGCGTTTGCTGGTCCATGCCATCGGAAACACCGCGAGCAGCGCGGCGATCGCCCAAGCCGTTCCGTTGACGCCCATGATAAATGACGCTTTGTCCTTCACGCCGTCGAACAGGTAGTAGATCATGATGTAATTGGCGAAGCTGTTGACCAGATTAAAACCGGCTGTCACGCAGAACACGATGCCGATGAGGCGAAGGTACGTTTTGTTTTTCATCGTCGCGGCGATGCTGGCCCAGAACTTGATCTTCCGCTGCTTGCGCACCTGTTCAATCTTTGGTTCGCGGCAGACAATTCCGGAAACCAGTGCCGACGCCAGGATGATGCCAGCCACAAAGATCGCGACGACTTTCATCCCTTCGACCTCGTCGTCGAACAGATACGGTTGCGTCGCGAGCCAGTACATCCAGGGCGTCAGGATTGCGAAGACGTTGCCGATGAATCCGCCGTACGCGAAGAGTCGAGTTCGCTCGTGATAGTCCGGACTCATTTCGCAACCGAGCGCCACCAATGGAACGGACATCGCGGTGACGGCTGTGTAAAAGAGCAAACTCATGCCGAGGTAGTAAGCGAATACAGCGTTCTCACTTAGCCCACTGGGGACCGTCCAGACGAGCACGTACGTCAGCGCCACACTGATTCCGCCAATGACGATGTACGGTTTTCGTCGCCCCCATCGACTTCGGGTGTTGTCGGAAAGGTAACCAGCCAACGGATCGGAAATGGCGTCCCAAAGGCGTGGAATCATCTGAGCGATGCCCAGCAACACGGGACTGACACCGAGCGCGATGTTGTAGATGAGGTTGGTGAGTTGGTTGACGGAGTTTACAAATGCGATCGGGGTGGCCATCCCGAATCCAAACGCCAGCTTCTGAGCAAATGGGATTCGATCGGACTCGGCGGTTTGTCGCATCTGTGACATATCGTTTCTCGAATGGATCGCGCGATTAGTTTCTCTGTTGCTCGATGAGTTCGAATTCCGCGGACAACCCGTCGGCTGAGTTCGGGGCGATCCAGACTACAAATTCGCCCGGTTCGGCTTCGAAACCGAACTTGTTGTCCCAGTAGGCAAGGTCTTTTTCGGTCAGCTTGAATTCAACCGTTTGCGATTCGCCCGGTGCGAGCGACACGCGTTTGAAACCGCGAAGTTGCCTGACCGGCCGCGTGCGTGAGCCCACCTTGTCGCGGATGTAGAGCTGAACGATTTCATCGCCGGCGACCTTGCCCGTGTTGGTGACGGTTGCGCTGGCGGTAATCGACTCGCCCGGTTTCATTTTGCTTTGCGACAACGTCATGCCGGTGTATTCGAACGTTGTGTAGCTCAAGCCAAACCCGAACGGATAAAGCGGCGTCCAGGGCACGTCGCGGTACTTGGATGTGAAGAATTGATCGGTGGGAGGCCGGCCCGTCGATTTGTGGGCGTAGTAAATCGGAACCTGCCCAACGTTGCGCGGAATCGTGATCGGCAGCTTCGCCGACGGATTGATCTTGCCAAGCACAACGTCCGCGACTGCATGTCCGCCTTCCACGCCCGGATGCCAGATCTGCACGATCGCAGGAACATTTTCCGCCACCCACGGAATCGCCAAAGGCCGCCCACTCGCAACGAGCACAACGACCGGCTTGCCTGTCGCCTGAATCGCTTTGACGAGTTCGAGTTGATGACCCGGCAGGTCGATGTTGGATCGGCAACTGGCTTCACCGCTCATGCCAGCCGCCTCACCCACGACGACGATCGCAACGTCGCTTTTGTTGGCAACTTCGACAGCGCCCGCGATACCGGACGTATCACCGCCTTCGATATCGCAACCTTTTGCGTAAGCAACTTCGACGCCATCACCAACGGCTTCGGTCAGCGCGGTGCGAATCGCGATGACGTCTTCAGCCTTCCCGATCGACGCCCACGTTCCCAATAACTCGCGCTGGTTGTCGGCCAATGGACCGATGAGCGCGATCTTCTTGACGCTGGAATTTAAGGGTAATACGGCTCCCTCGTTTTTGAGAAGGACCATCGAGCGCCCGGCTGACTCGCGGGCGGCATGGCGATGTTCGTCGCAGAGTATCACCTTGTCGTGAAGCGTCGTATCGGTGTACGGGTTTTCAAAAAGCCCGATCGATTCCTTGCCCATCAAGACGCGACGAACGGCATCATCGATCGTGCGGATATCGATGCGGGCCTCGTCAACCGCTTTCGCCAGATGCGTGCGATACGCCTGCGACGTCATGTCCATGTCCACACCGGCATGGATCGCAAGGGCAGCCGCATCGGCGTCGTCGCGGGCATAACCATGCGCCACGAGTTCGGTGACGGCGGTCCAATCGCTGACAACGAAGCCTTCGAATCCCCACTGCCTTCTGAGGATGTCGGTCATCAGGAACCGGTTCGCGGTTGCGGGCACGCCGTTGATTTCGTTGAACGCGCTCATCAACGTTCCAACGCCCGCATCGACAGCCGCCCGAAACGGCGGAAGGTGCACTTCGAAAAACGTCGCGAGCGAAATGTCGACTGTGTTGTAGTCCTTCCCCGCTTCCGGCGCACCGTAAGCAGCGAAGTGTTTCGCGCACGCAAGCAACGAATCGGGCGCTCGCAGGTCGCGGCCTTGAAATCCACGAACGCGGGCAGCCGCCATTTGCGCACCGAGGTATGGGTCTTCGCCCGAGCCTTCAGCCACCCGTCCCCAGCGCGGGTCGCGACAAATGTCGACCATCGGGGCGAAGGTCCAATCGGTTCCGGAGGCAGCGGCTTCGACGGCAGCAATGTGCGCACTGCGTTCGACAAGCGTCGGATCCCAACTCGCGGCTTCTGCCAACGGGATGGGAAAGGTCGTTCGGCAGCCGTGGATGATGTCGTTACCGATGATCAGCGGAATGCCGTGCTTCGATTCTTCGACAGCCACCCGTTGCAGGTCGTTGATGTATTCCGCGCCGAACGCGCCAAGGAGCGAACCGACCCGGCCTTCGCGGATTTCCGTTTTGAGATCTTCGAGTTTGGTGCGGGCGACTTCGGGGTTGTCGTCTGAGCGCATGCCGCCGGGCCGCTGAGTCAATTGCCCGAGCTTTTCTTCGAGGGTCATCGCGCTGAGCAATTCTTTGACCCGCTTCGATGCCGCGACTTGTCCGGCTTTGGGGGCATCGGCTTGGGCCCGCGACCCGAAGCTTATGAGCAACGCCAATGTCAATAGTGCGCTCAACCACCCGGTGCGATGACGAAATAGTATGCTCATGTGGTGCATCTCCAGGCGCCTGATGAAAGCGCTTGCATGCCTTTATTTCTAATGCCAGCCGCAACTGTAGCCGAAAACCGGGCCCATCACAAAGTCGCCGATTTCGGCGGCTGCATTGCCAGCCCAAGCTCTTGAATTCTGCCCGAGTCCCTCCCCCAACAGATCACAGCCCCGTTCGCCCGTTGTCGGCTGTGAATTTCACCACCGATCGCCACCACCACTGAAACCGCTCCGACCAAAACAGCCATCAGTGAAAAAACTTCCCGATTTGAAATCAATTTGCCCGCCAGAAAATATGACACCGTCGTTTGCATCCTAAGTCGCTCAATCAAGTTCGACGTCATTCCGCGCGTCGTCCCGCGCATTCGCCGCAATCGTAATATGCAACACCAACCGACGTCCGTGCGTTCGCACCGGCGCATGGACAACAATTCAACATTGCTTTGCAGAAACGGTCATTGAACCATCTTCAGACTTTGCTATGTTCCCCTCAACTTGTGCGACGAGTCGCACGTCAAGCCCGAACGCGAGGAACGCCGACGCCATGCCCCGGCACCCGTCCATCAACCGCGTACTCATCATCGGCAGTGGTCCTATTGTCATTGGCCAAGCTTGCGAATTCGACTATTCCGGAACGCAGGCATGCCGGGCGCTTCGCGAAGAAGGCGTCAGCGTTGTCCTTCTAAACAGTAATCCAGCCACAATCATGACCGACCCCCGGTTAGCGGATCGAACTTACATCGAACCGATCAACTGGGAAGTCCTCGACGAAATCCTCACGATCGAAGCCAAGCGCGGCACCCCGGTCGACGCGATTCTGCCGACGCTCGGCGGGCAAACCGGTTTGAACTGTGCGATGGAAGCGGCCGAGCACGGCGTCCTCGAACGTCACAACGTGCGACTCATCGGCGCCGATCGCGAGACGATTCATCGGGCCGAAGACCGCGACGCATTCAAGCAGACCATGATCCAAGCCGGCATCGGACTGCCCCGCTCCGGAATCGCCCACACCTACGACGAAGCGCTCGAAATCCTCAAAGACGTGCAGCTACCCGTATGCATAAGACCTGCATATACGCTCGGGGGCGTGGGTGGCGGGATGGCCAGCACACTCGAAGCGTTCGAGCGCATCGTCAAAGACGGACTCGCCCAATCGCGGGTCAGCGAGGTGCTCATCGAAGAGGACCTGACGGGTTGGAAGGAATTCGAACTCGAAATGATGCGCGACCACAAGGACAACGTGGTGGTGGTCTGCTCGATCGAAAACCTCGATCCGATGGGGGTTCACACCGGCGACTCCATCACCGTCGCCCCGGCCATGACGCTTTCGGACCGGGAATATCAGCGGATGCGCGACGCGGCGATCAAAATCATCCGCGCCGTCGGCGTCGAAACCGGCGGGTCGAACATCCAGTTCGCGGTCAACCCGAAGGATGGCCGACTTGTGGTGATCGAAATGAACCCGCGGGTGTCGCGATCGTCGGCATTGGCGTCGAAAGCGACGGGATTTCCCATCGCCAAAATCGCGACCAAGTTGGCGATTGGATATTCGCTCGACGAACTGCCCAACGACATCACCCGCGAAACGCCAGCCAGCTTCGAGCCGGTGATCGACTACTGCGTGGTGAAGATGCCGCGCTTCGCCTTCGAGAAATTCCGAGATGCCGACGAGACGCTCACCACGTCGATGAAGTCGGTCGGTGAAGCGATGGCGATCGGACGAACGTTCAAGGAAGCGTTCCAAAAATGCATTCGCTCGATGGAGATCAAGCGCGTCGGATACGGACTTGGCGTCAATGACAAGTGGTTGATGGCCGAAGGTGAAGCGCCGTCGAGTGCGGCTGACGATGGCGCAGTCTGGCTGGATGCCTTCGGACAGGATGCATCACCCCGACCGGCTGCGGTCCAATCGAGTTCGCTCGCAGAAGCGCCGGGCGATTGGCTTGAGCAGGCGTGGACGAAGTGGCCGGTGCCCGACGACGTGCTCACCGCGAAGATCAAGACGCCGTGTCAGGGGCGCATCTATTACATTCGATACGCGCTCAAGCAAGGGTGGTCGGTCGAACGCGTCCATGGACTATCCGGCATCGATCCGTGGTTCCTCGATCAACTGGATGAGTTGGTTCGATTCGAAGAGCAGCTAGCCGCCTTCGAGGTGCGCAACCTGCCCGCGCTTCGCATGACGGTTGAGTTGGAAGACCTCTTCCAGCAGGCGAAGCGATACGGATACGACGATGCCCAGCTGCAAAGCATCTGGCGCATCGACGCGCCCACGCTGGCACTCATCAAGAATCGATTCGACCGGGCAAAGTACAGGCAGGTCGATACGTGTGCGGCTGAGTTTGAAGCATACACGCCCTACTTCTATTCGACGCACGAGAAACCGATCGCACAGGTGATCAAGAGCAGAAGCGCCGCCGCCGAATTGAAGCAGCCCAGCGGTACCGGCAACGGCGCACTCCAGCAAGCGCTACGTGAAAACGGGGTCGACTCGGTGTATCGCTGCCGGGCGATCGATGATGAACACATTCTGGTCGAATCGCACGACGACGAGTTGAAAGTGACCGATCGCCCGAAGGTTATCGTGCTGGGCGGCGGTCCAAATCGCATCGGGCAGGGAATCGAGTTCGACTATTGCTGCGTGCATGCGTCGCAGGCGGCTCGGGGGCTTGGGTTCGAGTCGGTGATGGTCAACTCCAACCCGGAAACCGTCAGCACCGACTACGACTCGAGCGACCTGCTCTTTTTTGAACCACTGACGCATGAAAATGTTTTTAACATTTGCGAGCGACTCAATAACGGTCCGTTTTCACCAGAGCATGCCGGTTACCTGCGCGGTGTCATCGTGCAATTCGGTGGGCAGACACCGCTGAACCTCGCACAGAAATTGAAAGACGTGGGCGTTCCGATTCTGGGCACAACGCCCGAGAGCATTCACTCAGCCGAGGATCGACAGCACTTCCAGCAGGTGCTCCACGAACTCGGTCTGCGCCAACCGCCTAATGGCATCGCCCTCTCCAAAGACGAAGCGATGTCGATCGCAGAAAAAATCGGATACCCGGTGTTGGCCCGACCTTCGTATGTCCTTGGCGGACGCGGGATGGAAATCTGCAACAACCCGCAAGACCTTGAGCGCTACATCGATCATGCCTTGCAGGCGACCGACCGCGACCCGCAATCCGACGCGCAACATCCGATCCTCGTCGAGAAGTTCCTGCTCGATGCCGTCGAAGTCGATGTCGATGCGGTCAGCGATTACGGTCAGCCGCATCGCGATCCAGCCGAAGCCCGCTGCGATATTTGCGGCATCATGGAGCACATCGAAGAAGCCGGCATCCACAGCGGTGACAGTTGCTGCGTGCTTCCGCCGTATAGCCTGTCGCCTTCGCTCGTCGACGAAATCAAGCACCAGACCAAGCTGCTCGCCCGCCGACTGGGCGTGTGCGGTTTGATGAATGTGCAGTTCGCGGTACAGGGTCGCGTGGTCTATATCATCGAGGTCAATCCGCGGGCGTCGCGCACCATTCCGTTCGTCAGCAAAGCCACCGGAATCCCCTGGGCCAAAATCGCGACGCAACTGATGCTCGGCCGCACGCTCACCGAGGCGCTGGCGGATGTCGGCGTCGGTGAACCGCTCGCGCCGCGACACGTAGCCGTCAAAGCGCCGGTCTTCCCGTTCAACCGATTCGCCGGAGTCGACTGCGTGCTCGGACCGGAGATGCGCAGCACCGGTGAAGTGATGGGAATCGACGAGACTTTTCCGTCCGCGTTCGCCAAAGCCATGCTGTCGGCAGGCACGAAACTGCCCACGTCGGGTAAAGCCCTCGTCAGCGTCAACGATCCCGACAAACCGCGCATCATCTCGGTGGCCCGCGAGTTGAAAGAGTTGGGATTTGAATTGGTGTCAACGATTGGCACACACAACGTGCTGGCTGACCAGGGCATCGAGACCGCGATCGTTTCCAAATACACCGATGACGAACATCCATTTCTGCTCGACATGATCAAGTCCGGCGCTCTCGACCTTTTGATCAACACGCCGATTCACACAGGCAGTGCGTCGGACGAAGGGCGATGGCGGGCGGCATCGATTGGGCGGGGTATTCCATTGATCACCACGCTCGCCGGCGCGAAAGCGGTCGTCGGGGCCATCCGTTCGCTGAAGGAAGGCAAAGCCACGGTCAAAGCGCTTCAGGATTACCTCGCGATTCACGCGAATCTGGTGGCGGCTGGGGAGCGCATGCGATGATCTGCAAGCTGGCATTGGAAAACGGCTTTGTGTTTACGGGTCAATCGTTCGGCGCGATGGGCACGAGCGTGGGTGAAGTCGTTTTCAACACCTCATTGACCGGATATCAGGAGATCTTCACCGATCCGTCGTATTGCGGTCAGATCGTGACGATGACGTTTCCGCAGATCGGCAACTATGGGGTGAATCCGCAGGACTTCGAGTCGCTCCGCCCGCGGCTTTCCGGGTTTGTGGTCAAGGATTTGCCCAGACGTCCGAGCAACTTCCGCGCGACGGGGGCGCTTGAAGAATTTCTCATTGAGCACAACGTCATCGGCATCTGCAACATCGACACGCGGGCCATCGCCAGGCGAATCCGCTCGCAGGGGGCGGTTCGCGGCGTGATTTCGACGGAAATCAGAGACGAAGCCGAGTTGGTGCGTCTCGCCCGTGAAGCGCCGTCGATGGAGGGCGCCAACCTCGCCGAACGTGTCGCGTCGCAAACCGAACGTGAGTGGACCGAACGCCTCGGTGAATCAGCGGGCCCAGCATCCGGTGCTGGCGAAACAACGTGTCACGTCGTGGCACTGGATTTCGGCATCAAGCACAACATCCTTCGGCACCTCGTGGAGTTGGGATGCAAAGTCACCGTCGCCCCGCCGAACGTGTCGGCTGGTCGGGTCAGGGAGATGGCCCCCGATGGAATCCTGGTTGGCAACGGGCCCGGTGACCCCGCGGCTGTCGGCACGACGATTGCGCTGCTGACCGAATTGGCCGGCGATGTTCCGACATTGGGCATCTGCCTCGGTCACCAGATGTTGGCGCTGGCGCTTGGGGCGAAGACGTTCAAGTTGAACTTCGGGCACCATGGCGGAAATCTACCCGTACTGAACAAACCGGCGGATCGCGTCGAAATCACGAGCCAGAACCACGGCTTCGCGGTTGACGGGGCGTCCCTGGAGCGAGTCGGCGCGGAGATCACCCACATCAACCTCAACGATCAAAGCGTCGAGGGCTTTGTTCACGCCGGCAAGCAGATCATGACGGTGCAGTTTCACCCAGAGGCGAGCCCCGGACCGCATGATGCGGCGTACATCTTTGCAAAGTTCGTCGACGCGGTCCGCGGCAGTACACCATTGACTCGGCAACTCCTCGCTTAAGCAGTGCACGTGACTCACACGGGAAAGGCGCGACGCCCAATAACCTGATGATCGCGATTTGCGTACGAACGCGTCGCTTCTTTGGGGTAAATCTGGATCGATCGATTCCCGACACCGACCGTCGCCCAATTCGATCCATGACCATACCTGTCTCACCGTCCGAAATGTGTTAAACCGCAAACGTCATACGTCTCAAAAACCTCGGGTTGATAAGTCTCGCCTTTAGCCCAAACGTGTCGGAACGATTTTGGGACAGAATCCACACTCCGTCCGAACCGAGTTATTCACGAAACACGCGAAAACGGTGCGTCGAAAGAACACTCGCTCAGGCAATGGTGAATTCATCGCGAGGTGCCTCAGGGTTATGCTTAGGCCTCAAACACAACTCAATTGCAGCGATGAAGAGCGCCGCCGCTCGATGCGTTGGCAAACCAACAAGCTCATCCGCTGGCGAGCCAGTCGAAGTCCACTGTTGCGGACCGGACTGCTTAAAGAGCGATCACTGGATGGCTTGGTGATTCTTGTCGACAAGGGCAAGAAGCCCAAACTGGATTCACGGATTCGAATCTCGCCGGAGTTGGCCGAACGACTTGGATGCAAGACCGCCATCGTTCGGCGCATAGTCGATGCACCTGCCCCCGCCTTTAAATTCGCGGCTGAGATCGAATCCTAGGAGCAAACAAGATGCCGATTGATCGACGAAAACATGTACGCAGGGAGCCGGGACGCCGCCGGGGACTGCGCAGCTTCATCAAGTCATGGGTCACCTGGAATTGCGACCACGATGGAGACACTGGTCGCTGCAGCCTGATCGAGTACTCAGACAGCGGCGCCGCCCTCATGACCTATCGAGATACCGCACCGAAGCTGGGCGCGTTTCTCGATCTCAAGATTCACGGGCGCCCCTGGAAGCGACAACTCGAGGTCGTGCGGATCGATGAAATCTCAAGCCGCGATGTCATCGTTGCAGCCGAATTCAAAGGAACACCTGAATGTGGGGAAAGTAAATGAATCGTCAAACCGTTCGCGAGAAGCGCAGCGCCGATCGCAAGTTCCGCAGTGAATCTGTCTTCTGGAATTCGCCACTTGCGTCCAACACGCACTGCGGGTGGTTGCTGGAATCGTCGTCGCAAGGGTTGGCGTTTGTCACCCGTAGCGGACACGCCCCGATTGAAGGGATGGACATCGAAACGATGATTCAGAATTCCGACGATACCGAGCCCGACAAGAAGAGTGCATTCGTTCGAAGGGTCAACCGACTCCACGCCGACTTGTTTCTCATCGGTGCCGAATACACCGGCGCAAGTTCGTAAATTACCACGACTGATTGGCGCGGAGCGTGAAGGCTCGCCGAATCGGTTGCACGCTTAATCGAAGACCCGTTGCAAGAGCGCGGCATCGAGCAAATCAACGTGCTCGTTGCAGTCAAAATCAAACGCGTCGATGCAATCCTGCGCGGTCGCGCCACCCGCACCGGGATCGGGCGAAAGCGATGGACCGCCGAGGCAATCCGCAAAGCTTGCGTAGTCGGCTAAGTCCACCGACTCCGATCCATCAAAGTCGCCCAAGGCACAGCCAACATGCGCGATCCATGCCTCAGGCTTTCCGGATGGGTTAAGACCCTTGCCCGCAATGGTTCGACCATCCCCGCTGACACCGACGGCCTCCGACAGTGTCCAGCCGTCAAGATCGAGTTTCAATCGAAGGCGCAACACATCGTCCAGATTGCGCATGCCATGCGCACCATCCCAAATAAAGGGCGCGGGCCCATTCGAACCGTTCGACACTCCCACGATGACCGAACCATCCGCGGAAACGTCGATCGCCCTGCTGTCCACCGCACCGCCGGGAAGATCTCCAAGAAACTGATACGCACTAGCTTCCCACCGAAATGCCTCAACATGTCCCGGTGCGATCGCCGCATGGCCAACAATGACCGAACCATCCGCTGACAGCGAACGAGCAGACGCAACCGCACCACCGGGTGGATTTGTAATCGCCTCCATCACTCCCGATTGCCACCTGAACATCCGCGTCCCCATCGTTGTCGAAATGTCGCCGATGATGACCTGGCCGTCGTTGGAAATCGAGCGCGCGTACCCATCCGGAGCGTCGCCATCGAAGTCTTCGGATAAGTTGGTCATCACGCCATCTTCCCAGCGAAAAGGAAAGTCGCCTTCGTCGGTGCGACTCAAACCGACGATCACGTTGCCATCACCGGAAATCTCAAACGCATGGCTATAGAAAAATCCGCCCGCAAGATCGCCCAAGCCGACTAGCGGACCGCCCGACCAACGAAAACCTTCCGTGCCGTTACCCGAAATTCCAACGCCAGCCGCCACCGCCCCGTCTGCGGAAATGCCACTGGCTTCGCTCAGCATGATCGGATCGTCGGGAAAGTGTCCGAGCGATGTCATCACACCGTCCCGCCAATGGAACGCGATCATGTTCAGCCCTTCGTCTGAATTCCCCAAGACTGCGGTTCCGTCTTCTGAAATGTCTATGGCAGAGCTTCCAAACCGGGCTTCAGGCAGCGTTCCGAGCCCTTCAAAGAAGGGTATGCCAACTGTCGCCGATGGGACAAAAACTGTAATCGTGAACAGGAAACCGGCGCACAGGCCAATGGATCGCAGGGACATGCGTCAACTCCATCTTAAAGTGCCCAGCCGCTAACCAACGATGTGAGTCTTGCCCGACGTGATGAAGTTCATTATCCGAATCCGCGCCCTGCAATACAAGCAAATACCGCCCGAGGTGTGAGAATGGCCGCTCATCGAGTGGTGATCCCTATGGAGCAAAATGCAATTGCACGTTGACGAACTCAAAATCGTCGATGTCGTTCCCACGACTTCGCGCTTTGATAGCGAACGTGTTCTTGCCAGCGGTCAGCCAGCGCGCATCGATTTCAGCCCGAAACAATCCGAAGCTTCCGTCGAGCGGCGAATTGGCGATGCGGAGTGGGGTTTGGCGGCCATTGACGTATATCGGATGTCGCATCTGCACACCGCGCGTCAGCATCGTCAGTTCGCAGCGCATCATGTGCGGGGGAATCTGCAACTCGGAAAGCTCAAACGCAACGATGTAACTGCCGCCTTCGCTGTCTTTCTGGAATTGGCTGTTAACCGATCCGGAAAATCGATCGTCGCCGAGGTGATGCACATCTGGAACGGCTTCCAGCGCCACGGTTGAGAGGTCAACGCGCCGCAGTTTGAAGTTAACCGTCAAGGACCGCTCGCGAACCGATTCCTTTGATATGTCGACAGACGCCGGAACGTACCCTTCAAACGATGTCGAAATCGCGAAGTGGTCGGGCACGTGTGGGATCTGTAGCGCGTACGCGCCCTCCGCATCGGTGGCAGCCGTTACGGCGTCAACATCGCTGAGATCCAATCGTACGGTCGCCCCTTTGATCGGTTCACCCGTGTGGGCATCGGTCACC
>JAUIEW010000032.1 GCA_030429365.1 Phycisphaerae bacterium | reverse complement strand
ACGGGCGATTAGCGGTGATGGACTACGACTATGAAGGGGACAATCCCTTTGAATTCACGTTTCCCTCACTTGCGCCTTGGAAACATGCCGGCGTCCTCTTTCACCTAAGGACGCTGGCTCAATTGCTCGACAATGACATTCAAGGCGCGATACATTCCACAGTCACCCAATTCGGCGTCGCGGCCACAATGCGCAACGAGCCGAACGGCATCATTCGAGTGGTGCGACTTAGGATTATTCATCAGGCGCTGGCCTCGATTGAAATCATGCTCCGGACAAGTGAACTAGACGCAAAGCAACTCGACGAATTGTCGCAGCTTGTCGGTAGACGGATCACGGACATTTCACCCGAGGAATTCATGCGCGCCGAGCGTATTGCGATGATTACATTTTATGACAGCTTCGCCGACGGCAAGATTGATCTGAACGAGACCTATGGCGATGAATCCGTCAAACGGCTCGGGACGATTTCAAGACGTGACATCAAACGCGCTCAGCGGCTAGCCGCGTCTATCTGGACGAAGCAGATTGAGGTCGCTGATGATATTTTGAAATGGTTGGATGAAGCCGACAGAATCGATAACGTCTCCAATCCATTCGCCGCCGGGTTGCGAAGCGCTACCCTCGTGGGGCACATCATGCCTTCGGCAACCGTTTTTGCCCAACTAACGGGGCGCAGCCTTGCCGAGTTGCATTGTGCGCTCACTGCAATCGCAGCGGAACGATTTCGGCTGGACAAAGGACGGTTTCCCGAATCACTTGAAGAGTTGGTGCCCGACTACCTCGACGCAGTTCCCGACGATCCGTTCACGGGCAAGCCGTTGCTGCTGGGCAAGACCAAAATCGGCATCGTCATTTATTCGATAAGCCAGAACCTTGAGGATGACGGCGGCGACCTGAGAATTCGAAAGGGAAAGTACAGCCCCCCGGACGTCGGCTTTCGACTTGTCGAGCCATTTCATCGAGGTTTGATCGTCACGGAAATTGTAGATGGTGTGCAAGGCGAGTAGCGCTACACATTCAAACGATTCGATCTGCAGCACCGCATTCGGGACATCGTGGTTTAGGCAATCCTGCCAGGTTGTAACCACATTTGACGCATTGGTTGCAAGCGCGACGGCGGCGTGCTCGCAGGGGAATGCATAGCAACGACCATGAAGGAATGATTGAAAACAAGATCAGCGGAACCCAAATGGGGAATCGAATCTTGGTTCCGAATTGACTCGAATGACTCCACGACCACGCAGGTGCCAGGGACGGATCATGGCAATATTGCGGCGTCCCCGCTGGTTTATGCTCAAACTCAAACGACCCATACGAATAGCAGACATGCGTTCGATCGGCGTTCCATCCAGAGTCATAGATTCGGAAATATCCATCGCGGCCCGTGATCCAGATCGCCAGCGTGATACCCGCCAACATGAGCGAAACAATGACTGAGAATCTTCGATTCAAGCTGGTTTCCCGCACTCTGGGCACACTCCGGATTCATTTCCCATTAAATTGTAACGGCAATTCAGGCAATGGTCTGACTTTCGCAACTTGCGATTGTGGAAATGGCGGTATGCGCTGCGAGATGCCATCAGTCCCGGGACAAGCAGCAAAAGGCCGACCAGCAGTGCGCTATGAATGCGTAGTTCAACCAACATCACATCGCCCTTTTGCGTCCGGTAGACTCTAAGCCACTGTCTTCCAAGTCGAAGGTTCGTCAAGGCATTGAAGTCTGTGGCGAATGTATCGATGCGACCGCAATCAATGCTTACTTCATATGAGATGAATGTAACAGAAAAACGATTGTCCCAAGGGTAAAACTCAAACTCATCAGTATCGTGAAAAAATGCATTGCCACTTCGCTCGACAGCGAACTTGAGCCCTGACTCCTGCGGCTGAACCAGTAGTATGAGGGGAGTTGCGCGTGAAACATGTGATCCGGCGATGACGCCGATCGCTAGGCAAGTTAGGACCGTCACCGCCATGCGCAGCGACCATGTCGATACAAACCGAAGCAATTTCCGCGTTCGGCTTGTCTCAATCGCCTGAGGCCTGGATTCTTCGGAATCGGACATATTGTCTTCATTGTCCCTCTGCAGATGGCAAATACAACAAATTCAGCTTCGTAACAGCTTTGGCACGACTGGGCGGCTATGCGCTTGTCATTCTGTTTAGGGTTCTGCCATAATTGAGGGTTGCTCATTTGCTGGGCCGGGGTGTATACGATGGCGGCGAACGTTTTTTCATTATCAGGGGAGGCACGGATGCTGACTTTTCTGCTGGTTGGATGGCTTGGCGGCTGCGGGGTCGTTTCTAATCAGATCGCGTTTGTTGCCGCCGGGGCTGATGGCGACACGCCTGCTGGAGATGTCAGCCCAGATGGGCCAACTGCGTTGAGCGATTCGCCGGCGGTCTTTCATGCGGTCAACCAGCGCGCCCATGTCAAAACGAATACCAAGACCGCTCTCGCGCTGACCTTTCTGCATGGTGACAATGAGACCGCATCGTACGAAGTGGTCGGCAAGCCGGCGCACGGCGAGCTCTCGGGCGAAGCGCCAAGACTTGTCTATACGCCGAACAAAGATTTTGTGGGCAAGGATCAGATTTCCTTTCGGGTTCGCCAGGGCGAGAAGTCTTCAGACGGAAAGATCACGATTGACGTCAACGATTGGATCCCCCCCATCGGCATCCCCTCGCCCGAGTTTGGCATCTTCGAAACGGTGGCCAACAAGTACGGCAACGCGTCGTTTGCCACGCACTATGTCGACAACACCCATCCGCGTTCGACAGACGATGGAAACCCCAACGGTTCGCGGTCGCGTCCCCGACAGAGCATCCCCACGGAACTCGATGCCGGGAGCGTCGTCCTGGTCGCGGGCGGGCCTTACAACTACCGCCTCGGCGGCACGATTCCGATCCACGCCAACGGGACGGCTGACAAACCGGTCGTCATCCGAAGCGCTGACCCGATGTCACCCGCTCGCTTCTCCGAAAGTGTGACGATGACCGGACAATACCTCATCGTCGAAAATGTCGTCTTTGACGCGGGCAATCCATTGTTCGTCAAGGAAGGTCCACACCATATGGCCGTCCGCCACTGCGAAGTGACCAACTGCGGCGGGCCGGCGATCCAATTGGCTTCGTGGGACGGCAAGCCCATCCACGACATCGTGATTTACGGCTGTAAGATCCACGGCAACGGCGACGTGAACGCTGACTTTGACCAGGACTATCACGGCATCGGTGTGGGCAGCGGCGTATCCAACCTGTGGGTCGTCGACAATGAAATGTACGCCAACAGCGGGGACGGCATTCAAATTAATGCCGGCAATTTCGCGGCACAGTCGTCAACGCACCATATCTACGTCGGACGCAACGAATCCTACGGCAACAAGCAGACCGGCATGTGGTGCAAGCAAGCCACCGATGTCATCTTTTCGCAAAACCACGCCCACCATCACGTGCCCAGCAATTCATCGCTCGGTGCGGGCATGGGATGCCAGTACGACCCGGAGCGCATCTGGTTCCTTTACAACCGTATCCACGACTGCGACTTTGGGATCCTGCAAGCCAGCGGGACCGGAAGCACCGGCGGCGAAAACAGCTACATTGTCGGCAACATGATCTACGACATTCGCGACAGCGACGGTGATTTCAATCCGAACACGTCATGGTCAAACGCTGGGATACTTGTCGTTGGCGGGTTGCATCGAAGCATCGTCAACAACACGATCGTCCACGCCGACGGCGGGATACATGCAGCCGCGACCTATGGTGACTACACGGTGACGAACAACATCATCGCCGACATCAATCGTCCCGATGGCAAGCACATTTTCTTCGAGCATTCCGAACCGGCATCCAAGTCGTCAATTCAAAACTGCGTGTTCTCGCAGGGGCAGGATCGATTGCGATTAGTTTGGGGTGGCCGATCGACCAGCAGCGCCCGAATGATTGGCGGATCTCGCGATCCACAGACGCAGTGCGTGGAGGAAGACCCGCACTTTGTCGACGAAGCAAAAGACAAACTGCAATTGAAAGATGACAGCCCGGCCATCGATCAGGGCGCGATGAGTGCGGTCTACGAGGCATTCGAGAAGCGCTACGGCATGAGCATCATGGTAGATTTTGATGGAGTTGCCCGCCCGATTGGCGCGGCGTTCGACATCGGCGCGGACGAATACTGAATGACGAGACCGTCACGACGGCCCGCTATCGAACTTTTCTCGCGGAGAACGTGGCGTTGCCGCCGTCATGGTGTTCGATCTTGAACTCTTCGATCCCCAACCGCTCAAGGGAACGTTTCCACCATTCGAGCTTTGGGTACACGACCCGATGGCTCGCGTGCATGCGGCCTTTAACCGGAAGCGTCATCTGCCGCCCGGTCAATGTGCAAACGAATGTGTTGCAAACCGCAAACGCAGCGCGGAGTCGGCTTCGAACGCGCATTTCACCTTCAAAGATCCGGTGAAACGCGTCACGAAACGTTTCGACCTGGAACCAAATCCTCCCACCTTTTCTTAGCACCTTTGCAACCTTGGGCAGCGTGACGCGGATGTTCACATGGTTGAAGACCAATCGCGAAAACACGAAATCGATTGATTCAGGTTCGACGTACCGATCCAGATCCTCGACATGCGTCTGATGAATCAGGGGTGGTTCAATGCCTTCGCAGCGCGCCAATGCATATCCGAGTTCAACGTATTCAAGTTGCAGTTCCAGCCCGACGACGGACTTGGCTGTTCGTTGAAACTCCCACAACCACCGCCCGAAGCTGCAACCGAGATCCAGTACATCTAACCCATCAAACATTGAATTCGGGGGCTTGGGCGTGGGCATGAGGCGGCCATGATCGACCCAGTTGCAATATTCTTTTGCGACATTGCCGACGATGTACCCTTGTGAGGTGAGGGTGTGACGTTTTCCACGTGTCACGATGAGCCCTAAATCAAGGGCTTTTCGAACAGTTTCGTCAGAATAGGTGTTCGATGAATGCACGCCCTGGTGGTCATAGAAGGCGTCGCGCATATAGCGCAGGAGAACCTCTCCCGTTGGCGGAAGAATTGCCTCCCTGATCTGAGTCATCGTGGCTGTGTTCAAGAGTTTTGCTTCTCTCTCGACTTATCAATTGCGCCCTAAAGGCGATCGTGCCTTGAAGGTACGAACGTCAAGCCAATGCTGATGCCTTAGTAGACTTGCTGCGAGAAACGCCAGCCGCCCCTCCCCGAAGATCCTGAATCGTGTATTCGACGCCGTCGGTGATGCCATCTTCAATGTACATGCGATGCCACGCCTCCAGCGCGATCACACTCCAAAGCTGAAGCGAGTAATCACGCCGCCCCGACAAGTGATCGCTTACCATTTGTGACACACCCTGCGGATTCAGAATGCCGGTTTGCGACACATGTTCCTTCGATAAGAATCGCGTCACGAATTCCTGTAATTCGCCTTTGAACCACTGACCAATCGGCGAGTCAAAACCCACTTTCTTTCGCTCGGCGATCTCTTTATCAATCCACTGAGCTGCGACGGTTTTAAATATGTGCTTGCTCCGCGTTCCCTTGATTCGGTATTTAGCCGGCAAGCTCGTGACAAAATCGACCAATTCAAAATCGCACAGCGGAGCGCGCACCTCCAGACCGCATGCCATACTCATGCGGTCCATGTAGCAAAGCTGATACTCGGGCAAATACCCGTTTACGTCCACATCCGTTACGCGCTGCATGAAACGCCGACCATCGTTGGCACACAGCAAGTCGCGCAAGAACGCATCACCCGCAGGATCGGCTGCCTGCGCTTTGATCGCCTCCGCGACCAATCCGTCACGTGTGTCAGCCGCCAATAAGCTTACCCAACTCAGATAAGCCTCTGGTAACGGCAGCGTTCCGCCATTGACGAATCGCTTGGCACGCTTGGCGAACCGACTGCCCTTTGTCGATTCAGGCCAACGGTTGACGATACGTTCTACGATGCCTCTACGCACCCAAACGGGCAACCATCGATAATATTGCAACATTCTTACGCCGCCGTGCCGCGGATAGCCGTAAAAAATTTCATCGCCCCCAGTCCCCCCGACAGCTACCTTAACGTGCTCTCTGGTGAACTCGCTCAGCAGGTAGACCAGCACGGAGGTGGGCTCTCCGTGGGGCTCGTCGTAGTGCCACAGGATTTTTGGAAGTAACTCTATACTCGAGACCGGTCCGAGTATCAGTTCGTGGTGGTTGGCTCCGAGGTCGTCGGCGACTTTGCGGGCGTAGTTGAGTTCGTTGAAGCCAGCAGCCAGCCCCTCGTATCCGACGGCGAATGTCTGCACCTGGGCTTCGTGCTTGCGCATGAGAGCCACCATCACCGACGAATCAAGCCCACCGCTTAAGAACGCCCCAACTTCCACATCGCTCTTGAGGCAGAGTCGAACGGCTTCGTCGAGGCGATTGCTCAGTTCGGCACATGCACCGTCGAACGACAGGTCGTGGCGTTCGGCTCGGGTTCGCTGCCAATAACGACGCACCTCGAATCGGTTGTCTTCCCAGATGAGCATTTCGCCTGGGGCGAGTTTCTTGATCCCGGCGTAAAACGTCTCGGGGGCAGGCACGTATCCGGCGGCTAGGAACTGGCAGACGGCCTGCGGATTGACGGCGCGGGTGTGCGGCGATTGGAGGATCGTCTTCGGTTCCGATCCGAAAAGTAACCGCTGACCGTCATCGGTGTAGTAGAGCGGTTTCTCACCGATGCGATCGCGGGCGAGCACGAGTCGCTTTCGCTTGGCGTCCCAGATGGCGATGCCGAACATCCCGCGCAGGTGCTTCGCGAAATCCAACCCGTGTTCTTCATAGAGGTGAACGATCGTTTCGGTGTCGCTGTTGGTCGAGAAACGATGCCCGGCATCCTTTAATCGATTCGTCAACGCTTCGTAGTTGTAAATCTCACCGTTGAAGACGACGTGAATCGTTCCGTCTTCGTTGGCGATGGGTTGCTTACCGCTGGCAAGGTCGATGATGCTCAACCGCCGCATCGCCAGTCCAACACCGTCGGCGAGAAAGAACCCATCTTCATCCGGACCGCGATGGACGATGCTCGCGCACATTCGCTTTAAGAGCGCTTCATCGTTGAACCCAACATATCCGGTGATGCCACACATGCCGACGCAAAGCCCTCTTACGCACTACCGTTTAAGCAATGCTCCGAAGAATCTCATCCCATCGCGACACCACAACAGGTGTCTCGTACTTGGTCGCCGATTCGCGGGCATTGGTCGAGAATGTCTCCCAACGCGATTCGTCCTCGATGAGTTTGACCATAGCCGACGCGAACGCTTCAGGCGTGCGATCGTCGATCAGAAATCCATTTGTCCCATCGCTCACGAGGTCGCCAAGATCGCCGACATTCGACACGACGGCCGGCAACCCGCAGGTCATCGCTTCCATCAACGAAAGGGCCAACCCTTCCGAATCCGACGTCAACACGAACACCTTCGACCGATTCAAGAATGAACCAACATCGCTTTGATGTCCAAGGAATTCGACGCGATCGGTAATGCCAAGCTCTGCCGCCAACGTTTCGAGCGCCGCGCGGAGTTCTCCATCTCCGACAATGGCGGCACGCATGTTCGGGTGCTCTTTGACAACGATTGCAACCGCCCGCAGAAGGTGATCGATACGTTTGATGGGGCTGAGTCGCGCGACCAGAATGAAATCGATGTCGCGATTGCTGCCCGCGCACTTGAATCGGTCGGCATTGATCGCACCGGAGACAACTTCGCAGCGTGCAGTCACATCGCGGTCACGGTAAAACTGAGCCGCACTGGTCCCCATGGTGATGATCAAATCAAACCGCCGCACGGCTTTTAGCAGACTGGCTTCGACTTTGGGATCGGGCGTTTCCAACCTACAAAACAAGCGGTTTTCGGCCCATATCCCACCGCCCAACACCTCCATCGGTCCACCGACGCAGAAATAGAGCGCCCGAGATCCCGACAATCGCGCGACGAGTTGCGCAATCAACCCGTTGAGCAACAGATGAAACCCGCCAACCCACGCCGGTCGTCGACGATATGCCGTCCACACGAAGGTCAACAAGCGCGACGGCACGTTGCCCACAGTCTTGCACAACCACTTGGGCGGCGCAATGATCTCGACATCGGGTGAGGGCGCGGCGTCGAACGTTGTGACCAGCAGCAGCTTGCGACACTTTGGCGAGGCTGCGAGAGGCGCGACATGAGCGTTGAGCCAATTGTCTGAATAAAAGGTTCCGGTCAATAAAACTTCGACAGGCTCGTCGGCAGCGATCGCCTTTGGCTTTCGACCGATGAACCCAGCCAGTCCCACGCAAATGTGATACGAGAGCAGGAAAGATCGAAGGATGATCCGCCACACATTCCGCCGAACACGCTGCACCATGGGCACACGGGCGCTCGCGTCACCTTCCAAAGGGGGTAACACAAACGATGCTTCCTGCCGGCTGGCCTGCGTTGATTGGGCGATCGCCGTCACGATTCGGGAAACTCCAGTCGCGTCCATGGAATCGAAACGCTCTTGCGTCCGGAAGAGTCGGCCGCGTTCCGCGTTAGTTTGGGCACGACCTCACCATCAATGCGGATTCGCGTCCGATCGGGATCGGGCGTGTAGAACGTCAGGCCTTCAAGGTCGCGATCGATGATTAGCGGTAACGTCGCGTAACGGTTCTTTTGTGTATCAATGTCGATGGTGATCGAGTCATCGAGGCGTGAGGCCGTCAACGAGATCTCCTCCTTGGCCCGACAGTATCCAAGGAGACGCCGCGTCGTCGTCACGAGCAGTTCGCCACGCGCCTGCGTCGCGGCCAACCGTCGAAACCCCTCGATCGCAGGCGCTTCAAGAGGCGCCGATGCATTGGGTTTGGATTTGCCGAGGTGCGTATACAGTATGCAGCCGCCTTCCCGCTGGACGAGTCGCTGCAGCATACGGTCAGTCAAGACATCGCCGATCCCCCAAGCCGTATCGTACGAGCTGACCCCGCCCCAATGCGGATTGCATCGCAGAAATTCATACACCGGCTGACCGTCGCGGAGCTTTGATCGCGTCAGAATGCGATTCGGCGCATGCACGGCGTACTTCTCATTTCCCATGCGACTCAGCACGTGCTTGGTCAACTCCTTGGCGAGCGTCTTGCCCGAAGCAATCGGGTGGGCTGACGATAGAATTCCGCCCAATTGCGGCGGCACGTTCTGGCCCAACACACTGGTCACCCGGCAACGCCACACGTATTGCACGCCGTGTTTGATCGTTAAGTCAGCGTGGTATGCCGGCGACGACGTTACATCGCCCTCGCCCAACATAACTTCTCCATCGAAATTGGTGACGGCTCGGGCGTGGTCGATCCAAACGTCAAGCCGGCAACCGTTCTGTTCGAGTTCATCCAGGGCGCGTTGGGCGTGTTCACGCGTGGTGGCCAAGTCGCCGAACGAATGCAGACAGTCAATGTGTCCGCTGCGAATAAGCGAGTGGACCATGGAGCGGCCGGCATCGTCGGTGTTCCAATAGGCGAACTGGTCGGCGGCCATGTCGAAGTAAATCGTGTTGCCGACTTCCAAGCCCAGCCCCTCACCCATCGGAGTTGATCGGGTTGTGTTGAGGAATTCCGCAGTGTCCCAATAGCTTTGGCGATTGGGTGTTTCGTCGAGATCGCTGCAGACGGCCAACATGGCGCGGAACGGGTATGGCCAGTGCCGCATTGTGACACTTTCGACGTTGGCCCCTTCGTGCGCAATGGCGTTGGATTGCGTGTGCGCCTGACTGCTCAACTCTGACACCTCGGCGTCGATTGTGGGCGATCGCTTGCCAGTGGATTTCGCCTGAATTCCCGTCGTCATCGAACAACCTGACCCGTGCCCGACTGATCCGCGGCGACCGCCTGAGATTCCGTACCCCGCACGGCCCGCAGGTACACCTCGCGCGTCCGCTTGGCCACCCGCGCGGGATGGAAGCGTGCCTTGGCGATTTCGCGCGACTCTTCGCCCATTTTTCTGCGAAGGTCGTGGTCGGTCATCATCTGCCGCAAGCGATGGGCGATGTCGGCAGGGTCGTTGGGATCCACCAGGAATCCGCTTTCGCCATCGCGAAGCATGTAGGGCATGCCGCAGCGGTTCGATGTCACCACGGGCACGCCTGCGGCCATCGACTCTTCGATGCCCATTGGCGAACCTTCTTCAAACGATACCAGCGAGAAGACCGCCGCCGCCGACAGGTTTTTCTTCACGGCCCCGGAATCAATCTCACCGAGCAACTTCACCTGATCTTCCAGACCACACGCGGCGATGCGATCCTGCAAATGTTTGAAATAGGCTTCGTCCGTCGCCCGACCAGCCAACCGCAACTCGGCGATGATGCCCTGATCCTTCAATAGCGCAACGGCTTCGACGAGCGCGATGGGATTCTTGCGTTTGTTCAAAAGCGCGGCGGAGAATACGACGTTCGGCTGCTCGTTGCGTTCGATGCCAAAGAACGATTCGTCGATGGGGTTGTCGATGTCGTGGATGATTCCGGTGGCGATCCCTTTCAAGCGCTCGCGAACGTACGGGCTGATCGAGATGATGTGCGGTTGATCAGCCCACCCGCCTAACTCGACTCGCTTCCAAAGCTTCGCGCGGATGCGTGAGAAACGCTGCCCGCTGTAGATGGTGTCTTCGTGGATAAACCCGTGAATCGTGAAGACGCGCGGGATATTCAACCCCTTGACCATCAGTCCATAGGTATCGTGTGCGTGGATGACATCCGGAGCGAGACCTTGAATGTATCGCAACACTTCCTGACGATCCGGGCCGGTGAAGTGGCGAAGCGTCTTGCCAGCCGTCCAGGGCAACCGGTGAATCGTTGCGCCTTCCCACGGAATCGTCTCCGGCGACTTGCACGCGCGATCCGTCGTCACGACCTGAACGTCCAGATCATCGTAGGCGGCCAGCGCGCGGGTCAACTGAATGCTCACCGCTTCAACACCGCCATGCGGACGGAGCGGATCGCTCGGGAAGGTTGTGGCTATGACAACTTTCATGCGTGCAGCACCTTTCCCGCCGCGGCGTTTGTCTGGGGCAACGAATCAAAAAAAACCGCTTCAAATCGCGGCAGCACGGCTTCGACCGTGTGGTTGTTCTGGTAATACGACCGGGCGTTTCGCGACGCCTCGATCCATGCGCCCGATGAACCGAGTATTTCACGCAGCCCTGTCGCCAACGTCTCAACATCGCCGGCTGTTCGCCCGAGATTTTTCGCGGCGACGAGTCCGTCGGGATCAAACGTTGTCACTAGCGGAATCCCCAGACTCCACGCCTCCAAGAATGTGTTGGGGAAACCTTCAAAATCGCTGGTCGAGCACAGGCATGCGGCGTTTCGATACAACTGCCCCACCTTGGCCCGCTCGATTCCGCCCCACACCTTCACATTGGGAATCGTCCTGGCACGGTCAATCACTTCACTGCAATATTCGTCGTCGCCGTATGGACCGACCAGGTCGAATTGGAACTCGGGACAGGCGCTGGCGAGATCCAAGTATCGATCAGGGCGCTTTTGCCGGCAAAGGCGTGCGATCCAGAGAATCGATTGTTTGTCCGGGTCGGGGGCGTTTGGCAGCGATTCGTTTTCTTCGAGCAGATCCGGGCATGGCATGGGGATGACCGTCGAATCAAGTCCGAATCCATCAAGCAACGTCTTACGCTGCGTTTGCGTTTGAACAACGATGTCATCGGCGTGACGAAGACCATAGCGATACAACACGCGGTCGCGAATCGTGTGCATGTCCGGCAATTTTGGATCGACATCGGGATCGTTGGCAATCGTGTAAACGAAACGTTTGTTTCGACGCTTGCACCACATCGCCACCTGCCCGGTGACATACTCGGCGCAGTTTTGATAGTAGACGTCGGCGCCGGCTCGCTCGAGCGCCTGATTCAGACTCGACCATCGCGGATGAAAGAAGCGCAGCCCCGGAACGCCTGCATCCTTTCGACACATCTTGATCAACCGAACGCCGTCGACCACGTCGCCATCTTGGTGCCCTTCGTCCCACGTGATCAGCGAGACGGGATAGCCCTGCTCGGTCAACCACCGGGCCGTCAACGACGTCTGCCGCTCGACGCCGCCGATGTGACCGGTTGCGCCGCCAGTCATCGCGCCGTAGGCGAAGTGTGCGACAATGGCGATGGATGGTTTGGTCGAATCGATCAATAGACTTTCCACTGCAATCGAGTTACGTCAGCGCCAAGAGACTAGGACGGCTGCGGAACAATCGGTCCCGAGTCATTCGTCACTTTGCCCATCAGCTTGTCTCTAAACTTTTGCGGCAACACAAGTCGCCAGTACAACGGTAGCAACACCAGCCCGCCAGCTGCACTTCCTGAAAGAAGCGCCCACCACGGCTGACCGGGAAACGCGAGTCTCCCACCAACCAGGCACGCTGAGAACGGGATCGCACACAAGAACGGTCCACGGGTGCAGGCAAAAGCATAGGCCACGACATCCATCTTCAGTTGCCTGCAGGCATAGACTGGAACGTAAATCCCGTTGACCAAGGTCATCGGTATCGTAACGGCCAGCGCAACACTGACGAGGCCCATATCAAAGTAGAGCAGCGCAACCGATGCTCCGGCTGCACTGAACAACGCCGAGATGAAGTTCGCAACACCGAGCCGACCGTGGGCGTTCACACCCGCGAGGATGTTCCTAATGGGCAGTTGCACCATGTAGGCCAGATGCCCGACGGCGAGCACGATCAACAACATCCACGTTGAATGGCTTGAATATTCGTCGCCCATCCAAACCTGAAGGAGGAGGTCGCCCATGATTGACAAGCCCAGCACCATCGGAAGCGCCAGATACAAACCGGCGCGGGTGGCTTTGGTCAACAGATCGCGGAGCGCGGAGTTGCTTTGTGTGGCTTTCAGCGAACTGGCGGTCGGTGTTAGGACGAAAGCGAAGCGCTCAACGAGCGTGGAGGCTTGTCGCACGAGCGCGAGCGGACGTGCGTAAACCGCCAGCATCGTCACGTGCAGACACTTGGTGATCAGGATGTTGATCGCCTGGTATTCGAGCAAACCGCCCAGATCCGGGAGGATCGATTTACCGCCAAACGACAGCATCCGCCTCATCATTTCGCGACGCACATAAGAGAAACGCACGTGCAAACCGGGGCAGAGTCGATACGCAAAGAACATCCGCGCCCCGCGTCCCAGCAGTTCGACAACCAGAACGATGATGCCCATCGTGACAAGACCGCCCCCCAACAGGACAGCCGCGATCATTGCGAAGAACTGTGCGAAGTAGACGCCGGCATGAATGCCCGATTGAATGTCCCAGCGGTGGTGCCCCGTGATGACGCCGCCGAACGCCGACATTGCCACCTGAATCGCAAAACTCGTACCGAGCAAGAAAATCACCCAACGGGCTTCCCCTGCGAAATCGCCAAGCTGCGTTTCAAGATAGTGTGGTACGAAGAACGCAACCCCGATCACCAACCCCACAATGACCACCGCCAATGACACGAGGATGAGCGTCACCGAACTGATCGCAGTGCTGATCCCATCAACATCATCGAGGGCGCGATGCTTGGCCACAAACCGATTGATGGATGAGACGATTCCCCCCTGCAGCAATGCGAAGAACCCGGTCAGCGACCAAGCGAAGTCCCACACACCGAGCGCCCCCTGACCGATCTCATGGTGGACAACGCGCGGAAGAATGAAACCGCCCACAATGCAAATGGACTGTGCGAGCCAACTGGCCATCACGTTCTTCGCAAGACGGCCTCGACCGGACACGTCGCCATCCGCCTTTGGTGCGGCGGGTTCGCTAGGTGTTGGCTGATCGGTTGGAATCGTGTCGGTCATATTCAAACGTCTGCCTGCAATCGGTTTCGCCCATGACAAATCACGGGCGCACCGGTCCATTGGACGGGTAAGTGCTGGTCATTGCCCTACTTGTAGCCATATCGACGGTTCGCGGCGCCGGCCACGCGCTCGAACGTGCTTAAATCATCGTCAGATAATTGTTCCCTCCAGCGCTCGTCAAGGCGAATTTCCGACGTTGAATCCAACCGCATGCCGTTGCCAATGACGTGCTGGGGGGTATTTCTGAACTCAAGGGTGCACTTGGTGGGATCGAGCCCCAGAAATTGATGCACGGTGCCCAGCGTTCCAAGTGGGGTCTGGCAGACATCTTCGTAGTGGATCGTGGTCACGCACTTGGGGTCGATGGTCTTGACGATCTCGTCGGCTTCCTCGTTGCTGCGGCGCCATTCGTGGGCCGCTTCTTCCATCGTGAGCCGTTCGTCATCGCGGTCTCCCCCGCTGCCGCCACCGCGCAGCTTGGGATCGGTGGCGTCGGCGAAGGCAGCTGGCTCCATCAAAGCGAGCGCCCCGCCACGTCCGTCGCGAATCAATCGAATCACCCGAATATCGAGTTGCGGCAGGCGAAGCAGGTATTTCAGTCGAATGGCGATCTTGGATGAATCGACGACAACCTGCGCCCCGGATTCAGCCGCTACGCTTTCCATCAATGCAACGTTGCGCTCGGCGAATATTCGACGCTGTCGATGCCAGGTTGGCGACAGGCAGAGTGCCGTGTCGCGAACCAACTCCATCAGTGCGTTGCGATGCAGCGGGCGCAGCAACCGATTGGTGTATGCCGACCCATGAGCCAGCAGAGCGGTCTGAGCGTTGGTCACATCAAATGACACGCCGTTTGCTTCCATCCGCCGGGCAATGCCCTTCCAGAATGCGCATTGCCTGATTGGCGTACCGCACGCGCAGAGGTATTTGTCCACGTTGCCCAAGCGCGTAATCTTTAATTCCCCGACGGTGCAGGCGTCCGGGTGCGCGCCCAGCAGCATCGCCAGAAGCGTCGAACCCGAATGACTCGGTGCAAGGATGTATGCCACCCGCGTCATTGCCCCGACCTTCCGAGTGACGGCGTCATCATCGTTTGATGTCGCAACTGGGCAGACGGGTGATGGGCCATCTGAGTCTGGCGGGCGCGGGCAGGCATCGCCTGGCGCGCCTTGTACATCCGCAGCATCATTCCTATAGCGCACCACATGCCTACCGCTCCCTCGCGCGGATAGAACGTCTGACTTCCCATCGCCGCGATCAGCAGCGCGAGCACGAGCGCGCACGTCATCCCACCGATTGCCATGAACATCGGATTGCGCGGGTCGAGAAACAACCGCATGGCGTAAAGCATGACCAATCCGTAGAACGGCACGACCAACACGAAACCAATGATGCCGTTGTCCAGCAGCATTTCCAGATACGCGTTGTGCGGATGCGGAAATCCTTCACCAAGCTGCTCATAAAGGAACATCTCGACGCCGGTTCGCGTCATCGCCAGCCGGCCATGACCGACAATGGGCGACTCCTCGATCTTCTCGATCACGTAGGGCCAAATCAGCGTGCGTCCACTCGTCACCGCATAGTCGTTGACGTCTTCGCCAACCTGTCCGGCATCGGACCCGAACCCTTCCGTAAAGCGTTCGGCAACTCCCGGAAGAAACACGACAATGAGAACGGGAACGACTGGCACCAAAAGAAGCAACTTGCGCCAGCGAATCACACACAATATCAATCCAATGATCGCCCACGTCGCGTAGCCCATGCGTCCAGCCGTCAGCGCTTGGCCATAGACGATCAAGACAAAGAGCCCGAGGATGACCATCTTCTGCCAAATCTTGCGAAACAGCGGCATCGTCGCAAGCATCGCCCACGACGCGCCGGAAAGGATCATGGACATGTTGACGGCGTGATATCCGATTTCACTCTGAATGATTTTGCGACTGACTCGCGTAAACTCGGCGCCGGAAACTGCTGCGCTGGCGGGCATGTACTTGGCCAACTGCAGCGCCAGAAGTACGAACACGCCCAACACGGCGGCCATCCCCCATTTCATGTTTGCCCGCGTGCGACACCCGTCGTAGAGCATCAGGCCCGGCATCACCCATTTGATCGTGTTGATGAAGTATTCGCTGACCAAGCCCAACGTGGTGTAATCGCGCGCCATCAGGAAGATGTTGTTGCGATCGATCATCATCCGAACGAATCCGACGACGACCACACCGAAGTATGCCCACAGAAGCATCGTGACGTTCCTGGGCATATCCCAAACCAGCCCTTGGCCGCGGCGCTGCATCAACCAATTCAGACCAACCAGCAAGAGCAAGACATTGAAAGGATTCAGCCCCTGAATGTTCGCCACATTCTTGGGTATGTCAGGGTGTTCGATGACAGCCATCAGCAGGATCAAGCCGCACAATGACTTGAACCAATCGCGAAACGCGTAGGCGCAGAGGAAGGCGACGAATAACCACAGTAAATATACTCTCATCTATCCTGATTGCGTCTTTCAGATTACCACAATCAAACCTATGTGGACCTGGTGGTCGTCGCGGGATGCTGGTTGCGGCGGCGCGGGCCACCGAACAATTCCCCGATGAACATCATCAAGAATACCGTGTTGGTCACCAGGTAGCGCTTCCACATGCGCCCCGGTTCCTGCAACACGCGATAAAGCCATTCGCATCCGAGTTTCTGCCAGAGTTTCGGCGCTCGCTTGACCTTGCCCGCGACCACATCAAACGATCCGCCTACACCATGCGTCACCGGAATCTTGATCTGTGATGCATAGCGCGCAAGGAACTGCTCTTTCATGGGCGAACTCATCGCCACAAAAAGAACATCCGCACCCGACGCCGCAATGTCTGCTGCGATCGTTGGTTCGTCACCCGCGTCGTAGTATCCGCAATGACTGCCTGCAATCACAATTCCGGGATACGCCTTTGCGATGTGCTTTTTGACCGCATCCAGAACTTCATCCGTCGCACCGAAACAATACACACGGTCGCCCCGATCGCTTCCCGTGCGGAGGATCTCCGTCATGATGTCGATGCCGGCTACCCGTTCTGGCAGTGACCGCCGTAGCAACTTCGACGCCCAGACGACCGACATGCCATCTGCCAGAATGATGTCCGATTGCAACACCGCATCGCGCAGCTCAGCGTTGCGACGCATGTTGGCCACCTTTGACGCACTGATCACGCCGATATGCAGTGGGGCTTTTCGATCGATCGCCCGATGCACCCGGGCCAACACCTGCTCCATCGTCAGGGCATTAACGGGCAATCCGAACAAATCGCGCACGGTATCGGGGCCACAGTTAGTCTGGGTTGCATGTGTCACGGGTGTCGCTCCTGACTAGGTCGTTTGGGGAGCGGACGCAAAGCGATTAGACCATGCGTAAAGGATCCAGCCCATGTGGTACGGTCTGGTTTCATAGTCTATGTACGTCGGGGGAAAGATCGTGTTCGCAGCCGGTACGCGTAGCGACGGATGCACCTTGCTGGCTGTCGCCTGCAACCCGCGCACCAGCTTTCCAGGCTCGCGGCGGGCGACTTTGCGCCAAATCAGGTCCGCATTTTTGTCGAACAGCGACCCGTCGATTTCCGGGGAATTCTCAAGCCATTGCAGACCGCGCCCAATCGCGTCGGCATGACAAACACCCGACGCCTGCTTGAGCGCAAGAAGCGCCATCGGCGCCATGGAATCCTGGTGCACCGAGTACACCGGATACTGTTCAATGCATTGACCGGTGCGCACATCGTGATGCCACCACCACTGCCCCTGAGCGCCTTGCCCGTCGCACATGCGCTGTCCGCAACGTTTCGCGGCGGCCAGCGCCGTGGAATCGTTGGCAAACAAATGATAAAACGAAAGCGCCTGAATCGGGTACACAAGGTCAGCGAAGCAAGCAACGTGACTGCGCATCGCGGATCGATTGACGTCGAACGGTACGTGGGAAAACAGCGCGGTGTCGTCATTGAAGGAACGCAACAACCGACTCGCAATCTGATGGGCCAACTCATCGTCGCGTGCGTTGTCATGGCGGTCCGCGACCAATGCCGACAAGGACCACGCGACTTCGACCGTGGGTGCGTCGCACGACTGCGGCTTGGCGGCGCGCAAGGCTTGAAGCGCCAACGGCGCATCTGCATGATTCAGCGCGCGGGCCGCCCACAACGTCAGGGCAATCTCGCCCAACTCCGAGCCATCCGAAAGCCCGGCAATCAGTGCGGCGCAAAGCTCCTCGCAATTTCCTCCCTGCAAGGCCTCGCCCGCCAAGGCATCGGAGTGCTCGGCCAGTCCGATCAGCACGGTCGCTGCATATCGAACGCTCGTGCCTTCGACCAAGTCGCCCCGTTCACCGCGGCGAATGCAGTGACAAAACATCCGCGCGCCGGGGTCGTACATTCGCGCCAAAGCACGGACCGCGACCCCGCAAAGCTCGCTCGCTTGTTGACTGATGTACTTATCCAACTTGGAACCCGCCAAGTTTTCTTGAACCAAGTTCGGTTGAGCCAAATTTTGTTTAGATTGCGTGGCTGTATTCATCCAGTTGTCATCGTCAACCGCCGGTCTGAGTTTGAATCAGGTTAATTCCGGCATTTCGGTTCAGGAACCCAAATGGATCGAACGAATCCTGGAGATTTCCGCTGTTGCCACCACCACTTTGCGACCCATGGCGGCTAAGGAACTCAATACCCTGAACATTATAGCTCACAGAAGCGTTGAGTCCTGCACGGATGAAGATGTTCTTGTTGATCCAGTCCTGCACACGCGTCTCAAATGTTTCCGGCACCCAGAGAATATCGCCAGCCGCCAGCATCAGATTCGGATCTTCGCCCATCGCCAAACGATTGAGATCGAGCTTGACATGAACGTCTTCCCCATCGGGCATGCGGCGAATCAGCGTCGCCGCCTTGGGCGACACGTCGGTTCGCAATCCGCCAGCCGCCGCGATCGCCTGCAATGTGTTGATCGTCGCCCCGGGCGGATAAATCTGCGTTTGTGGCGCACGAACCAAACCACCGACAAAGATCGCGTTTACCTTGGCCGTCTCAACCGTGATGATGTCACCATCTTCCAGCGGATCGAGCGACAAAGCCTGCGCCAATCCTTCGCGCGTTGCGATGTTGAGCGTCACTTCTTCATCGGGGCAGCGTAGTCTCGACAGCGTCACCTGCGCCGCGGAAATATCCGAAAGTCCGCCGGCTGCATGGATGGCATACAAAAGGTTGCGCTCGGTGCGACGCAACTTGGTCAAACCCGGCTTGGTGACCGCACCGTGCACCAGGACATTGGTCGGCGCAGCCTGTTTGAGATTCACGAAGACGCTAACGTCATCCGGATTCTTGAACATATCTTTCAAATACGCATCGGTGATGGCGTCTTCAACTTCTTCCAACTCTTTCCCACCGACATTGACATCTCCAACCAACGGCAGGTCGATTGAACCGCTCCGATCCACACGAACCAGCGTCGGCAGGCTGGCTTCGTCTTCGGTCATACCGGGTCGGCTGATACTCATCTCCAACACGTCACCGGGGCCCACGGTATAGCGGCCCAACTTCGAATTGACGTGGGCGGTGGAGAGCATCGCGTCATCGGTCTGGGTGTTCTGCGACATCTCGTCTTGAATCTGCAGGAACTCATCGAGGCCCATGCGGTGGTCCTTCTGACTGCACCCCACCATCAGAACGAGCGACGCGACCACAACACCAATCCGGATCATGTTGAAGCGTCCGCTGTTATTTAGTCTTCCTGCCATGGCACATTTCACTCCGTCAAAACCGCGTCGGACCAATCCTTCGGAACCAATTGAGGACGAACGCGATCAAAGCTGAACCGGCTGCGCTTTTGAGAATTGCAAAAGTCAGTCTGCGCAAGGTCACCGCTTCGACCGCAGCCTCTATAGTACGCATTAACGGAAGTTTCTAAAGCGAATACAAGATAGAAGCGGGCACAAACCGCCCGCAAAATCACCACGCAAGACGCGCAGCTTATCCCAACTGTGCAGTTGACGGACTTTGAACGCGGGGTTTCTGGTGGCCGTTGGTGCGGACGATCCAGGACAAGGGCACGTTCCATCGCCCTCCCAGTGTCAGCACCGTGGCCACGAAGATCTTGACGTCAAGCCAGAGTGAAAACCGCTTGACGTAAATGGTGTCGTAGAAAATCCACTCGTGGAAATCGCCTTCGCTACGATCGATGCTGCGGCAGACCTGCCAAAGTCCGGTAATGCCCGGATTGACCGAGAGGCGTGCTCGCCGCCAAGGCACGCAAACCTGGTTCTCACGAAACGGCGATGGACGCGGGCCGATGATGCTCATTTGGCCCAGCAGCACGTTGATAAACTGCGGTAGTTCGTCGATGTTTGTCGCCCGAAGAAATGCGCCAACGCGGGTCACGCGGGGATCGTGGTCCATCTTGAACTGGGGCCCATCGAGTTCGCTTTGCGCGTATAGTTCTTTTTGCTGGGCGTGGGCGTCTTTGCCCATCGTGCGGAACTTGATGCAGGGGAATTCCTTGCCCCCTTTGCCCTCGCGATAGTGCATGAAAAACAGCGGACCTTTCGAATCCAACTTGATGATCAGCGCCACGATCGCCAGCAACGGCGAGAACACAATCAACACGCAAAGTGAAACCACCATGTCGATGACGCGCTTGATGCGCATCTGCACTTTCTTCTGATAACCGGGAAGGCTCTCTACCTTCGAACTCTCCAACCCGGTGATTGACGCGTACGGATCGAAATCAAGAGGCGCGAACCCGTTGGCGCTGGCCGCCTGATTGCCCAGTGAAGCATTGGATTGACCGCCAGCCGACACCAAGTGTCGCACTGTGTCACCGCTATCCACAACCGCATCGCGGGCCAACACCGATTGCGCCACCACCGAGTCGCGACCGATGCGGCAACCGGGGCCGATGATCGTCGGTCCGATGATGGATGCATTCTCTTCGATGATCACGTCGTCATGCACAACCACCGGTCCAACCATGCGGACGCTCTTGTCGATCCAACAATCGGAGCCCACAAGCACATGGCGACTTTTGCGCGTGTAGCGTCGATGGTGTGCCCGTCGAAACGCGGATGGCATCAGTTGCTCAGCCAGTTCCAGCGCGTCTTCCTGTGTGTTGAGGTTGACGATCCCGCTGACCAGCGGTTGATCCTGCTGAAGCACGCCAGACTCGCCGAGTTGCTGCCGCAGTTTGGGCAGTGATTCAAATGAAGTATTCGCCAGCGCCCCGGCTGGCACCAATGACAATGCCAGTCGCTTGTGGGCCACCTGGGGCCAGGATGTGCCTTGAAACAACCGTTTGACCTGGCGGACATTGCCTTGGGCGTCCCGCACGATGCGTTCTCTTGCCCGTTCTGTTCCGTCGCCAACCGCAACCACGTGGGTGGCGCCGAGATACCCTCGATCGCCAATCATGGTCGCCGCCCGACTGAAACCGCTCATGGGGCAGACGCCAGAGTCGACCACAATGACCATGTCCTCAGGGTCCGATTCGCCGATCACGTCGGTCAGTCGGTCGCGTGAGACAACTTTCAGCGCGGAGTGGGTCAAGGACGCCAGATTCTTTTCGTAGCCTTCGAAATGATCGAATACCGGGACGATCCAGACGTCACCGGTTTCGCCAACCGACGAAATAATGTAGTCAATGTAACTGCGGGAACCGAGCGGCAGCATCAACAGAGACGTGGAATCCGGCTCAACGCCCAGGTATTCCGGTCGCCTGTCTATGATTAGAAGTGACATGCCAATCCCCTCTCCCGTCAGCCGACACCACCGCTACTGCTTGTTTGGTCCAATTGCAGCGTCAAGTTCGGCGTTTCCGCCGAGTGAAGCCATTAACCTGTCCGCCACACCTGGATAGAGCTTGCCCTAGACTGTTTTCTCAAGGCGATACTGACTCCGCCGTCCTTTCGACTCCGTCTCGTAGGTAGAATACGAGGAATAGCTCATCCCGGTCGGGGCATCCACAAGTACCGTACCGAGCAGTTTTCCGCCGGCTGCACTGAGGTCCGCATACGTCTGAACCACATCGGCACGGCGCGAGTGCGACGATCGCAAGACCATCAATGTCCCGTCGGCTTGGTTGGCCAGGATTCGGGCGTCTGCGACTGGCAACACCGGTGGACCATCCATCAGGACAATGTCGTATTCTTTCTTCCAACGGTCGATGCATTTTGAGAATACGCCGTTGGCCAGAATGTCGTGGTTAAAATTCTTCGGCGGTTCGCCCACCAGGAGAATATCGAAGCCGTTGACGCCGGTCGGAAGGATGGCCTCTCTATCGGTCACCGCACCCTGCAGGAGCGTCGGCAAACCAAACAGCGGCTTCATGTTCAAATGTTGCGACAACGACGGACGATACATGTCGGCTTCGACAAGCAGAACTTTCTTGCCAAGCTTGGCCAAACTCTTTGCCAATAGCACCGACAGCACGCTCTTGCCCGTCTGCATCGTTGAGCTGGTAATCAGGACGCATCGTTGACCACCCTTGCCGATTCGCTCCAAGAGCGCCGTTCGCACCATGCGGACGTGCTGGGTCAAGACGGCTGGCAGTTCTTCGTAAAGATTGCAACGCCTTGGCAACGGTGGAAGTTGCCCCAGGAACGGTACACGACTCGACTCGCCCACATCGCCAGCTTCGCG
The DNA here is from genome assembly GCA_030429365.1 of Phycisphaerae bacterium. Classification (GTDB taxonomy): domain Bacteria; phylum Planctomycetota; class Phycisphaerae; order UBA1845; family UBA1845; genus UBA1845. The sequence continues at coordinate 7,344 of JAUIEW010000032.1, read as the reverse complement.
AATCTTGGAATCGGTGATCACCCGCAGGTACGCGGCGCCGACGCCACACATCATCGCCCCAAAGAACGCCATCGCGCACATCAACGGGCGACGATCCTTATTGGGCTGCTTGGGCTCGATGCCGTACGACGCGACGGAAATACGACCGGGGGCTTTGTCTTCGAACTCCAACCCTTGCAGACGCTGGCGAACGCGACCGAAGAGATCATTCTTCTCGCGGAGGCGCTGCTGCAGCGTGGCCACCGTCTTGGCGTATTCACCCTTTTCGAGTTGTTCCGCGCGGACCTGAGTCAACTGCTCGTCCAACAGTTCCAACTCGCGCTGCTTTTTGGGAACGATGTACTGCAGTTCGGCCAACGTCTTCGGTGCGTCGGTGTCCTTTTCCTTACTTGAGCCTTTAACAATCGCGGCACCGCTGTCCAGTTCTTTCTGCCGCGACATCAACAGGCTTTCCAGATGCCCGACTTCTGCGCCCAGCGTCCGGATCCTCGGGTGCGATGCGCCATACTGCTCCCCTGCCATCGAAAGCTCGTGGCGTTTGTTCTTGAGCTGTAGGTTCAGGCGTTTCCATTCCTCGTCACTCGAATAGTGATGGACGGTGACGTCGGTCTTGGTTTCGTGGGTTTGCGCTGCGGCTTTGCTCGTTTCAAGGGCGGCCAACTCTTCTGCCAACAGCGTGTACTTGCGGGCCAGCTTCTCTCGATCGGTTTCGAGCGTCGTCAGACGCTTGGCGAGCTGCGCCCGGGCGATGTCGGGATCGCTCGTTCCAATGAGTTTGGAGTATTCGCCGATTTCCTCGACGAGATTGGCGATGTCTTCCTGAAGCGTGATCTCTTCTTTGCGGAGCGTGTCGTAGACGAGTTGTTCGCCCTCTTCAGTGTGCTCTTCCGTGTACTTGACGTATTCATCGACGATCGCGTCAACGAGGACTTTAGTGTCGCGTCCATCGTTGGTGGTGACCATCACGTCGATCAGTTCGGTGTTACGGCGCGGACCGGCTTCGACGACATCCTTCAATCGTTCCATGTGGCTCGGCGATTCCCCACCGAGGAGTGTCCGCAAGGTGCGAGGCTCTTTGTTGTACCAGTTGGTCGCCCGCACATCCTCACGGTTGAGAACTGAGCTTAGGACCGCCGACCCGCGCACAATGGAAACCTGCGTGTTGAGGAACTGCCAGTAATAAGGAACCATCCCGTTTTTTTCCGGGACGTCGAAGATGATCGGTGAAATCGTGGGACGAACACGAAGTGATGCCAGCGCTTCATACTTGGGCGCGACCAACATCCAGATCGCAGGAATGGAAGCACCCGCGACAACGACAAATACGGACAGCATCAACCATTTGTAGCGCAGCAAATGGAACGGAGAAAAACCCCCACCGCTTTTGCCAGGCCCACCCGCTTCAGGAGCGTACGAATCGAGCAGCAGATCATCGCCGTGGATGGCTGGCCCCATTTCCGACGGGCCGACCGGTCGGACGACTGCAGGCAATGATGAGTGGGCTGAATCGTGGCTGGGTTGATTCGCTCCAGCGTAGCCGTCACCAGCGGAATCAGCGTTCATGTGATCCATACCCATACCCCGTCCACCCATATATCCGCTCGCCCAAACGCGAACGTCAAAATACAACACCCTACAGAAGTTTTTGCCAAACAATCACTTCCGTCAAGCAAACTGGCACTTCCGTCAAGCAAATCGGCCAATGTCCGCCGCCATTTGATTAACTAATCGACCCCAGAGACGTGTTTTCTACGCTCAATCCGCAGAAATGGTTTGGCTCTCCCCCCGGGATTCTTGCCCCCAAGAATCTCGTCTTGTGTCCGCATCCTTGCCAACACGCTTCTAAAACCGCGTTCCGCCTGCCAACCACCCGTGTCCTTACGATTCAGCGCTGTGAATCAGCAGTTCAACAAGGCCGGCGAATTCGTCGGGTTATCGGCGGTTTCCCCCGAACCAACCGAGAATTCCGCCCCGGCCCTTCGACGCAGGCCTGCAAACGGTTTTTCGATGGACCTCTTGATCCGGCACACGAGCGCCGCTCGCGACGACGCTCTCATCGACGATCGCGTTGTCACCCACAACGCCCCGATCCCAGATCGCCGATCGCGTCACCACTGCGTTTTCACCAATCTCGCAACCCGCGCCCACGGAAACGGGCCCCACGATCATCGCCCCGGCGCCAAGCTTGGCACCCGGACCGATCCAGATGGGACCGACCAACTTCACGGTATCATCAACAATCGCCGACTGATGAATCCATGCATCACCACGACGGACGTGCCCATCAAACTCGTGTTTTGTCTTGGCCAACTTCTCGACCGCCCAACCATTGACCGTCAGGTATGACGATCGGCATGTAATGCGCGGGGCCACATCGGTTGGCACGCGTAACACCGATACCTTCTGACCGCGCTTGTAAAGGTCGGAGATCAGCCCTTCCTTAATGTCGCAGAAACCCGTCTTTGAAACGAACGACAAGGACTCGCGACTGAAGACATAGATGCCCAACGGCTCCTCGTCTTCCAGGCGACGATTGCAGATTGCCTCGCCGCCGTGGACGACCATCGTCATCGCGGCATCGGTTGAACGGTGATGTTCAAGCAGCACACTCAGCTCAACCTGGGGCACGACGCCGCCCTCGACCACGACAAACAAATCCTCGCCGCCATCTCTGGCAGCGTCATGAGCGCAACCGGCTGGTCCGCGCGGCATGAGGTCCTCGGTGTAGTCGATGGCGACCTTCAAGCCTTCGCCATTGCGCAGGTGCTGTGAGAACAATGCGGTGTTACCGTTTGCACAGACGGTGGCCCGACCGACGCCGTCGTGTCCGAACCAACTTAGAATGTGGCAGATGAGCGGGCGCGTGGCGACGGGCAACATCGGGCGCGGCATGATCTGCTCGAGTTCGCAGTCCCCGTATGACGGACCGCCAGCGAGCACAATACCGCGGATGGATGTGCCGGGGGACAGACGCTCGGGATGGGGATTGCGCACCAACTCCCCTTCCGTCTCGCCAAATCCCCGAATGGTTGAGTTAAACTCCACGGTGGCTGACCTCCCTGAATCCAAGACCGCCCTGTGGAGGAAGTGACTGCGATTGCACAGCACCTTTCGAATCCGATTTCTCAATCGGGCTTCGGTGCAGGCTCAACCGCGTCACCAGGGTTGTGTTACCCGTCCATCGCAAGTCGCCCACGATGGTCGGGCAGGGGACTTTTTTGTGATATCCCCGGCTGACCCAGCCGAAGAGGGGATTTTCTTGTCCGCAATAGGCTCTCACGTCGAGCCGTGCATCCAACGTCATTTGAATTGTACCAAACGGCGCCAATATAGTAGCCGCGTTATCGCGGATTTCTTCCACGTTACAAAATTCTGAGAAATGGAAGCAAATCTGACCAGCATGCTCCGACTTGCCCGTCAATTCATCGGTTATCACCAGCTCGCCGCGTGAGGCGTCCAATTCGACCGTCCGCTGATGACCTACCGGATCGCCCAGCCGGCTATAACCGTTGTGCTCGCCGGAAACCGCCCCACCCGTCTCAGATGGCGACCAGTTGAGGCATTTGGCCTCGGCTCGCTCGCCCCACAGGAACAGCCCAAGCAGTTCGGATTGGTCCTCTCCATCCACCGCGATCGTGTTGTGGGCGCGGGTGCTCTTGAAATAGTCGCGCCACTTTCGGTGGGTGAAGTAATCGTAAGTTCCCGGATCGACCAGCACGTCGTGACCAAACGCGCGAAGCGTGACCGACAAGGCGTCGGCATGACCGTGGGCGGCAAGGCTGCCCATGCCAAGTTCCGCACAATCGAAGACCACGCTCACCCGGTCGTCGCGATCAGAACCATCGGTCCCGCCTGAAACCTTGGCACCACCTTGAAGCAGATAGTATCCGGTGTCCGCAAACGCCTTCGACTTCAACGTGATGTTCGACGTTGTATTCTCGCCATTCGCAACATTGCGGCCCAATTGCCAAGCCAAACGTTCGTCGAATTCACCGGCGAGCGCCGCAAAGTCGGGTCGATCGAAAATACCGCCCGCCACTGAAAGCAGCGCGTGCGGTTGATGCAATCGATCGCCAAGATCAAGCACGTAACCGTCATCGTAATCGCCATAGAGCGGAAGGTTGCCACCCCCTTCAACGAACGCGGCGACGTAATCGAACATGCGTTCGATGTGGCCCCAATACGATTCGGAGAATTCGTCGCCGACGTTTCTTCCAACGATGCCAGCAAGCAGGAAGAACTCGAGCACGAAGACATGATAACCAAGTGCCTGTTCTTTGTTGCCGCCATCGCGGTGTGTCTGGTTGGCGATCTCCTCTTCAAGAATCGACTTGGCCCGCTGCGCCCAGCGATTGGATTCGGCAAAGCTCTTGAAGTATCGGGCTGCGATGTACGCGCCGGCGGCTTCGCCGATCAGATGATTGTTGGCCGACGAATAGCGCGAGTAGCTGCGATCCAGACACCAAAGGTGACGGTGAATCGTCGGCACCAATGACTGCCAGCGCGACTGCGTCAACAACCCCGACGGTTGAATCAATTCCAGCGCCCAGACCCAGTTGATGATCCGCACGCCAAACTCCAGCGGACTCCGCCAGTTCATCCCGGTCGGGAACGGGCATTGGGCCATCCAACTGTCGATCTGATCAAGGACGGCTTGGGCGTATTCGGTCTTTCCAGTTGCGGCGTACGCCCGCGCCAACACAACCAGATGCTGGTGGCGATTGGGCTCCCAGACCAGCTTGCAGTCGCCTGCGACGTCAAAATCGCGGTAATCGATGCGGGAAGCCTTGGTCTTGGGTGAATGCTTCTTGGCCGAATAGTCGTAATTCCAGTTGATTTCCTCGCCGACGGAAAGGTCTTCAAGGTCAAAGAATGAATGGCGGCCTTGAAGGAGGCGGTCGGCTTGTTCCAGCAATCTTGCCTTCTGATCATCACGAAGTGACGGGGCTGCGTCGTTTTGGAGGAAGGGGTTGACCGTCTCAAATTCGCGGTGCCCAACCAGGTGCTCAGAGGTTCGGCGCGATTCCCGCAGAGGTGCAATGACACCGTCCGCGCAGCGCTGTGCAACGCTGCACGATCGCCACCAGATTTCGGCTGGTGACATCGATCTTAAACGGCGCCAATACCAGTCTGGAGTCTGCAAGTTTTCCCCTGCCTAGAACTGGTCCTCTTCAAATCCAAACGTCGCCCCTCTTGTGCATCAAGGGTCTCGACGCCATCCGCTGTCCGGCAACTCGCTGCTTTTCGCAACGCAATGTTTTTACGATATCGCGCGATTCAGCCGGCCGTCTGGTCAAGCCTGACCAACATCGTTCCACGAGACTCGACACACAGACAACCGAGTCCGCTTCCATGCGGCTCCCAAACGGCACCATCAGCGAATTCAGTCTTCGCGGGCTCATCCATGAAGTGTGTCGATGCTCAAGGGGCGAAAGGCGCTACAACCCGCGATCGAGCGGAAAGGCTGCCAGCTGAATCACTCGACGTCCTTTAATAGACGTTCGCCAAGTCACGCAAGATGCTTACCTTCTCGGCAACTTCGCTGCGTCGTTCGCCGTCCGCAAACGTTTGACTCAATGCGCTGGCACTGCCTTATCAGCGAGAAATCGAATTGAGCTTGTTTCTGATTCTTGACGGTCCACCAACGTCTATCGTTCACAAACCCGATGTCGAACCCCAATCAACACCGAACCCTGACTGGCCCATGCCGTCCGATAGATATGATTCCGGCAGTCAGAATGAATGACGTTATGGAACACTCGACGATTTTTAGCGCCGATTGCGACAGGCCCCCATCTAGCGAATTCACCAGTCCCTAAACATCCCCGTATTGAATGTTATCGGGACATAGAACCCAGAGACAACGCGCTCGCTCACATCACGCGCCGCTTTTCCGTTGTGCGTCGATTCCCCTTCACATCAAAACACTTCCATCATCTTACCTTAACAATACTGCAATTTTGACCGCAATCAAGTGTCCGTGCGGGATTCTCAGCGACCAAAAGTGCGAGAATTCCTTTTTAGCATTTTGGCGATTGCCGACGCAAGGAATCCTTTAAGTTGAAACAGGCGATGTGGGTTAACGTGGTGGTCAAGAATGCAATTGGGCGCGGAAGAATGTCGAAGACAACTCGATGTCAAAGCACGCGCAGATTATCCGGACCTCATGGCCCCAAATCGATTATCGATATGGGACCTCCGAGCAACAAGAACGCACCGTTTGAATGGTCCGGCGCATGCGATCGACAAGTCTTCGCGGCTCGCTGTACAATAAAGTGCCACGGTACCGCGCCTCCAAAAAAATCGGCGCGATACCGCGGCGTCACTCTGGATCAAATGTACCGAATATTCAGCGTCGATACGCTGCAACTGAAGCCTGGGTTGGCAGATCGCCCTTGGCTTCCGCGACCTTTTCTCGAGCGTCATTACGCTGAACGACGTGATCACTTCTCGGCGCCCGTTGGACTGCGGGTGATTCGAGACGTACCGTCAACAGCGCATCGTTTTCAAGCAATCGTAGAACTTCAAACGGTAGCTTCGGATCAATGTTGGCCGACGCCAGCAGGCTGTCGGTACCGACGCGCTTCGCCGGCGTATCAGTCTGCAATGCATTGAGCGCGACCCGAACATTTTCAACCGTCGCCAACTGGTTACGCAAGTCCTGTAGTTCGGCTTGATGGCTTTCGATCGCGGCGCGCAAACTCACGCGACCTGGATTCGTTTCCACAGACTGCGCGAACAGAAGTTCGGCTCGCTGCAATGCCGTCTCAGTAACACGAATCTCAGCGTCAAGTGCTCTCGACTGTTCACGGGCCGTCGCGTCACCGCCACCCGGTACAAAAAGCTCTTCCCGCATTGCAAGGGCCAGCATGTGGAGACGCAGTTCACGGAGTTGCTGCGAGACCCGCGCGAATTCACCCTTCGCCTGACGAAGACTGTCTTCGTTCTTTTGATAGCGTTCGTGACTCTTAAAGACAATCGCTCGGAGTTTCTTACGTCCTTCCAGCCGTGCGATTTCGTCGCGGATGCTGGCTCGCAATTGCACCGTGTCATTGATCAACTGCCCCAAAGATTGCTTCTTCCAGGTGATCTCGTTGTGGTCAGCCGTCAGGAGCACGCGGCAAACAGGGTCGGTGCATCGCACTCTGTTGACGTCCGCAGCGAGAAACGCGGCCATTGCAGCCGACCGCCCCACCGCCGGTTCGGGTTCAAAAATCGCGATCGCGTCACGACCGCTTTGAAGCTGGCGATCGCCATGATCGGCATCGCGCGCAACCATCGATTCCAACTGGTGGTCGAACTGGTCGAGGGCAGCCAACTGCGATTGCAAGGACGTAAGGAGCG
>JAUIEW010000332.1 GCA_030429365.1 Phycisphaerae bacterium | reverse complement strand
AATACACGGAGCAGCGAAATTTAAGATATCCACAGAATCTTCGCGCGGGCAACCTGCGTAGCCTAAGGTATGCCCTATCGCTGGGTGGCAGGGAGCCCTAGGTTTTCAAATTTGGGGTCGCGATTCCCAAACACTCATGCATCCGAATACGGTTTTGCCGGATGTGAATTGGATCAAAGCTACTCCGAACCGTTCACGCTTTCGACTAGCTATTCGATAACTCCACTTTCAAAATCTGAGCCAGCCGTTCTGCCTGCTTTCAGCCTGACTCACGTTTCCTTTAGGCGCTTCTCGATGTCCTCAATATTCTTGACAACCAGAATACCGACATCCTCAGCAATATCGGGCGGGATATGCTCGGCCACCGCCTCGTCCAAGACGCACCAGCGACTTCCCAGCCCGATTAGGCAGACGTTTCCCAACGCCATGATTTTGAGCGCGCATTCAAACGCTCTTTTGCTTGGTCTGCTGATCATTAGGGAGGAAATGGTTCCTTCGCTCACAAAAATATCTGCGTTGTCGAACTGCCAGGTTCCATCATCGTCGACCACCAACTCCGGCCCGAAGCACGCCTTGACGTCATCCGCAGAGAGGCTCGCTTCCTCCCCGTGCTCCCACGCCGTCAAGCAAATATCGAGTCCCATATGATCCTCCCTTGGTTGTGAGTGTTTGTGCCGGAGTGACCGAGTGCTCCACTTGGTCACATCTTACACTCAAACCAAGGCCCAGTGCATCCGGCAAAGTCGGCCGGGGGCTTTTTTGTTCGTATACAGGATTGCTTCTGTTGCGGGGGACGGGGGAGATCGAAGCTCAGTGCGTCGCCAACTGCTTACCCGTTGATTCCGGGTTGAGGTACTGCTGAAGCATCTTCGCATACCAGCCGTTTCGGCGGATGCGTTGCCAGGTTGCGTGCAGGTATCCGACCGCATCGCCGGCGACGACTGTCCAGTGGACCAACATCGCTAGTTCGTAGGCGTTGGTCAGCTTGCAGCGTTTGGCCACCCTTCGACACTTGCTGTGGTAGTTGTAGACGAAGAAGTACAGAAACGACGCAGCGCCGGCGATCCAAAATGCGGGGTGCAGGAATCCGGCGGTTAACAGGCACACGGTGATGGCGATGTTGCGGAGGTTGTAACGGGTCGCGCCGGCATCGAGTTGGGTGTGGCCGGTGGTCGATGCGTAGACCCGGAACTGTTTGTAGAGGCTCTTGAGCGTGGGGCGGGGTCGCCAGTGGACGACGGCTTCGGCTGCATGGGCGCGGTGCACATTCATCTGGCGGATGCGCAGGTTAAAGAGATTGTCGTCGACCGGCGTCCATTCCGGGAATCCACCCGAGCGCTGCCACAAGTCCTTCGTATAGGCCATCGATCTGCACGACGGGTTAAACGTTTCGGGATCGATCGGATCAAGCACACCGCGCATCGTCACCGCGCCGATGATCTCTTCAAGCGACGAATGCGATTCGATCTTGTAGGTCCCGCCGACGAACTCGACTTCGGGATCGTCGATGAACGGCTGAACGATTTTTTGACACCACTGTGGTTCCAGTCGGCAACCCGTGTCGGTGCTGACGATGATTCGACCGGTCGCGTTCTTGACGCCGAGGTTGCGACCCTGGCCAATGTTGCAGCCGGGTGCTTCGATTAGGCGAATCGATGGGTCGCGCTGGCTATGGGCGCGGATGACGTCGAGCGTTCCGTCGGTCGATCCGCCATCGACCACCACCACTTCGTCGGGCCGGCGGGTCTGGTGAATCAACGATTGCAGAAACACATCGCAACCTTCGCGTTCATTGAGAACGGTGGTCACGAGGGAGACGGTGGTCGTGGGCGTTGCGGTGGATTTGAACGTCATGTGGTGCTTCTCTCGAGAAGGTTCATCGGATTCCGTGCGGTGTTTTCAATTGTATTATCGGCTGTCGATGGCTTTGGATTGATGGTGCTTTCAGGGGAAAACGGGCGATTTTTGAGGGGAATTGGTGTTTTTGGGGGCTATGGCGGTCTCAAGCCGTGCTTCGCGTTTTGCTCTTTCACGCTTCTCAGCACGGGGGTTTGTATTCACCTGGATTGATTTTGATTTTCCTCTGGATTCCCGCCTGCGCGGGAATGACGGGGCTTTCGCTTCGATTGGATTCGGGCTTGTGGGTACGGGTGGGCGTCTGATATTTCCGATAATCCATGCATGCAGACCGGCAGCACTTCGACAACTGACCCGCGATCGCCTGATCGTGTTCAATCAGAATCGACGGGACGCACGCTCGTCGTCAGTTGGCATTGGCCGCCAACCAAGCGGGCGTCGACGCAGGTGCTCGCGACACTCTTTGGGCGGGCGCCAGAGGATCGCTTTACGGTGCTGACGCGCGACATGCACCGCTTCGATGCGAACGATGCGACGGCGATCCCGAACCTGCCGACGCACGAAGTTCAATGGCCCGGCGCGGCTGACGATGACGGCACGATTCGTACGTGGTTAGCGTCGATCATCACGGCGCTGCGATTCTGGCGAGCGGGCAAGCGCATTTGTCGCGAGTCTTCGATTGATCGCGTGCTGGCCGTCTATCCCCACCGCTACAGTCTGCTTGTTGGTTGGCTGATCGCGCGAAGCGTCAACAAACCATTCGTTGCCTACATGCACGACCTCTTCGCCGAAACGCTCATCGCCCGCAACAAGCCGAAGCGTGCATTTTGGGAGTGGGTGGATCGATGCGTGATGAAATTTGCATCACTCGTGATCGTGCCGACGCGCGAATTTGCGGAACATTATCAGCGGCGGGGCGTTCGACAGACCTGGGTTTTGCCACATTGCATTGAATCGCCCGAGTCCGCGACGCCATTGCCACGCGTCGAAGGCGATCTGCGGTTGACCTATGCCGGAAGCATCTATCAGGCGCACGAAGATTCGATTGCCCGGCTGATCGAGGGCGTTTCGTCGATGGATGGCGTATCGCTCACGTTTTTAGCTCAACCGCATCCGATGCTTGCGGGGCAGGACGTCTGCTGGCTGGACCGCTCTGAAGCGATGCAGCGGTTGGCACACTCGCACGTGCTGGTCGTCGCGCTCGGGCACGAAACGCCATACCCCGAAGAGGCTCAGGGCTGCTTCCCGTCGAAAATCGTGGACTATCTGGCGATGGGGCGTCCGATCTTAGCCGTCGTGCCACCGGGCTCGTTCGTCGATCGATTCGTTAAGGAAAGCGGTTGCGGGATTAGCGTCGCGTCGCGAAATCCGGATGACATCCGCAAGGCGATTGAAGAATTGCGCTATCCCATGCGATTGGCAGCATGTGCAGCCGCCGCGCAATCGGAAGCGCGCAAGCTCGACGCAGCGCATTGGATGGATGAATTGACGAAGCGATTGGCCGCATTCGGCGCGACGGCTTCTACGAACCCGCGATCGACTTTCGAATCACACCCACAATCTCATCCGGTGCGATTTTCTGAACATCGTCCGACCTGCGAAGTTTGAACTCGACGATGCCATCGCCCAGCCCGCGCTTGCCAACCGTGACGCGATAGGGGATTCCGACGAGGTCGGCGTCCTTGAATTTCGCCCCGGGACGCGCATCGCGATCGTCGAGCAACACGTCGATGCCGGCTGCCTCCAACTCATCGTGAATTTTCATCGCCGTTTGCATGACGGCTTCTTCGCGCACATCGAGTGCGACGATGTGCACGGCATACGGTGCGATGCTGACGGGCCAACAGATGCCGTTGTCGTCGTGCGATGCTTCGATGGTCGCGGCGAGGATGCGGTTCACACCGATGCCATAGCACCCCATTATGATCGGAATGCTCTTACCGTTTTCATCGAGGAAGGTGGCTTTCATCGCGTCGGAGTACTTCGTTCCGAGTTTGAAAACGTGCCCGACTTCGATGCATTTCTCGAAGACGAAGGGCGAGCCATTCTGTGCGGCGTCACCTTGCACGGCATACCGCAGGTCGGCGGACTCGGTGATCGAAAAGTCGCGATCGCGATTCACACCGGTGTAGTGGTAGTCGGTTTTGTTCGCCCCGGTGACAGCGTTTTGCATGACCGTGACGGCTTGGTCGGCGATGATGCGAACGCCTGAAAGTCCGACAGGTCCGGCGAAACCAACGTCTGCGCCGGTGACTTTGCGAATGGTCTCACCCGACGCAAGTTCAAGCGATTTGCAATCGAGGTGTTTGCGCAATTTGGCTTCGTTGACGTCGTGGTCGCCGCGAACCAGCGCCACAAGCGGCGAACCGTCCGCGCTGTATACGATCGTCTTGATCATGTCGGACGGCTTGCATTTGAGCAGCTTCGACACTTCGTCGATGGTCGCGTGACCAGGCGTGTGGACTTCCTCGAGCGCCTTGGGTTCTTGCGAAGCGCCTGCCTTCAGCGGGGCCATCACCGCACGTTCGACGTTTGCGGCGTACGAACCATCTTCCGTCCGAACGAGCCAATCCTCACCGGCATCGGTGACAACCATGAACTCGTGTGAAGCATCCCCACCGATTGCAC
>JAUIEW010000331.1 GCA_030429365.1 Phycisphaerae bacterium | reverse complement strand
GGTCGCATCAAGTGCATTCTATGGTTTCCGTTGGGTCGATGGATGCGTGAGTCGTTTGCACGCCCGGTCGTTCAACGATCGGCACGCTCAAGTCAGCCGTTATCATTGAATCGGACCGCCGACCACTCCTCCTACAGTATATGTTTATCCAGGTATCCGGACCAATATTTGTGGGCCGCATCCACCGCGAGGACGAATTCATCGGGTTCGATTCTTGACGCACGACCGCGGACTGCGACGATGTGACCGACCCGAAACCGAACGCAGTTGAGTCGGTTCACGATTCGCCAACCTCTGGATCTGCAGTCAAAGCATGGAAACGTCAGGGCGTCCATTCAAATTCAAGCGTGCCCAGCGGTTGCGATGCTCTGGTGATTTCGACCGCATCTTCAATCGTAGGTGTGCAGCGCACGCCTCGGCGATCGGTGTTTATGTTGATGGCAATGATCTGGGGTTTGCACGCCTGGGCATGCGAGTTGGGAAAAGGGCGGGCAAAGCCGCCCTCCGGGTTCGGTCGCGGCGACGCTTGCGCGAGGCGTTTCGCCGAATCCAACACGATCTTCCTGCGATGGACTACATTGTCATCATCCGCTCGACCGATCTGAACTCGAAGCAATACGAAACGTTGTTGCAAGAGTTGGCTGGTCGGGCGATTCGCAAATACAGTCGATCGCCGTGACGCCTCGGCAGGTGGTTCGGTTCATTCGCTCTTGGCCAACGCATTGCCGGCGACGCACGCGCTGGACCACGCCCACTGGAAGTTGAATCCTCCAATCCGGCCATCCACATCGAGAATCTCGCCGACGAAGTACAGATTCGAACACTTCTTCGATTGCAGTGTGCCTGGTTCGACGTCGGCAAGCGACACACCGCCAGCTGTTGCTTCAGCAAACTTGTAACCGCGCCCTCCGATGACTTTGACCGGCCAATCAAGCAGCGCCGCGATGACACTGCGTCGCGCGACCTTGGAGAGTTGTGCCATTTGGATTGTGGCATCAACACCAATTCCGTCGACGACTGCATGGGCGATACGATTGGGAAGCAGCCGCGCAATCGCAGTCGCCAACTGCGTCTTCGGGTGCTCGGCAGCAAACGCAAGCAGCCACGACTCCAGTTTTGGGAGATCGTACTCCGGCAGGAAGCCGACGCTTACCTGTGTTTCGATGTTTTCGACAGTTGCGCGATGCCAGTGGCGTGATGCGTCCAGCGCAACCGGACCGCTGATCCCGAAATGAGTCCACAGCAACTCGCCTTGGACGCGAAGCGGTTTGTCGCTTGACCGTTTGATGGCAATGACGGCGGGGTGCGAGATGCCCGATAGGTGTCGGTGGAATTCGCCCTCAAGAATCAAAGGATCGAGAGCCGGTGTCCGGTCGATCAGCGTGTGTCCGAGTTTGGTGGCAAGTTCAAAACCGAACCCGTCGCTACCGGTCTTGGGAAGTGACTGGCCGCCGGTGGCCAACACGAGCTTGTTCGCGTGAGTGACGCCAGCATTGGTTGTGATCGAAAATCTTGAACCTTCGCGAATGATGTCGGAAACTCGGTGATTGCAGAATATTGCAATGTTCAAGCGGTTGGCCTCGGCGATCAATGCATCAAGAACGGATTGCGCTTTGTCAGAGACCGGAAAGAGTTTTCCGTTGCCTTCTTCTTCGTACATTGTGACGCCGATGGAATCGAAGAATGCGATGGTCTTGGCGACGGGGAGAGCGTTGAGCACGCGCTTGATGATGTTCAGATTTCCGCCGAAGAAGTCCGAGACCGTCACTTGGCGATTGGTGACATTGCATCGGCCTCCACCGGACACGAGGATTTTGGATCCCAGCTTTCTCGCTCCGTCGAGGATCACGACGCTTAATTCAGGATTCCGGCGGGCACAGAAGATTGCGGTGGCCAACCCTGCGGCACCGCCGCCGACAATCACGACGTCTGCCGCCTGGGGAGCGGTTGTGCCAGCGGGAGGTTTGCTGGAGTCGCGGTCCGTGTTGGAGTCCCCAACCATGCCTTATTCCTTGGAGCGATGATGCGTCTTCATCATGATTGGGTCACGATCCGATAACGCCATGTTTGGTTGATGGTTTTCGGACGTTGATCCGGCGGGGTGTTTGGCCCAATTCCGCTTCCATCCCACCAACTCCAAACGGATGCCTTTTCGCATTGAACGTCGACAATTGCAAGCCTTACGTCTCGGTGCGAAATGGCAACTTAACATCTTGCTCCAACTACGCTGACCATTATCGGATGGACCCTGCCGGTGCGCCTTCGTGTTTACTCTGAGGTGATGACGCAATCATTATAGGCACTGAATCCGCACGCGCATGGAGTCGGCATGGTTATCGAGCATGTTAAGAATACACACGACGAATCCGACGTAAAGGTCAGCAAGCGCTAGGTAATAAGGTCAGGCCAAAAGGCCGTGGAATCGTGAGCCGTGTCCGAAAGCTCCGTTGTCGATACGTCAGAAGTCACCGATGTCCTCAAGGGACTCTGCGCTCGCAACGTGTCCGGCGACATTCACTACGAATTGCAGTCTGAGCGAATCAAAACCGCCCGATTCCGGTTCCTGGCAGTTGAGGCTGACGCCGTTTGCATCGATCAGCCGCACAACATCGACGAGGAAGTTTCGGTCAAGAGTGGAGAGAGCATTACCGTTTACTTCACGCAGGGAAACGATCGTTGGTCGTTTGAATCGCGCGTCTTGAAACTACGGCGCATCGTGCGTCTGAACGAGAGAAAACGGGTCGTTGGAATGGCATTGACCCTGCCGACATCGCTGCGGATTCAGCAGCGGCGAAGTGACTATCGAGTCGGGGTGGCGTCACTTGGGCAGCACTGCCGGATCTCCAGGGAAAGCAGTCGTGCCGGCAACGCGTGCGACCTCAATGCAGCAACGTTTCCGTGCACGATTCGCGATATCAGTTCGCGAGGAATCGCCGTCGTATTGCACGCCGGAGAGTTGTTGGACGTTAAATATGGATCGCGGTTTTTTGTCGAGTTCGAGCTCGGAGACGGGCGCGGTTTGAGGGTGGCAATGGCGTCGCTTTGCCATGCTGAGAATATTGGAGCCGATCACAAACAGCTGTGGGGCATGCGATTCGTACCCATGCCAACAGTCGATTTTGAAGAGCAGAAGACGGACCTTGCGCATTTCGTTGCCGAAGTGCAACGAATGAAACTCAGGAGAAAGAGATGACAACGGGCGGAATCAATTGCTTCAACGCGCACACGGTTGCGATTGAGCTTGATGCTCAGACATCGTCTCGTTTGCTTGAACGTGTTCAACGAAGCAATGTCTCCATGACTTTAGCGTTTTCGCAGTGCGGCGAAGAGCGTGCATTTGAAGTTTTGGTCGCAAGCGCCGACTCACAGATCCTTGAACTCTCCCCAAAAGGTGGGCAACGATTCGACGACATACTCCCCAGCACATGCCTCGAAGTGCAATTCGCCCTCGACGGCCAGGCGTATTTCTTCTCGTCAAGTACGGTGGCCTGCAATGAGGAGCACATGCAAATTGGGCGACCCACCCATCTGCATACATGGCAGCGCCGGCGGTTCATGCGGGCCAGCATCGCCAAAAGTACGGTGGTGAAGCTGACGGACGCAGACGATCGCGGCCGTGCCATCGGCGAAGGGGCAATGCTCAATGTGAGTCAGGATGGCCTTGCTTGCCGGCTCATTCGCGACGTCGCTGACCGTATCGACATCGACGAAAGAATCGGAGTCCAGTTTGAATTGGGTGATAAACGGGAACTGGTTGCCTTTGAGGGACGACTCAAGAGCAAGACCGCGGGCGGCAGTGTGAACACCATCATTGTCGGAATCTGTTTTGGCCAAGACGCAGCCAACGAAGCCGCGCGAGAGACACTGAATCGCCTGCTCAAGGTGTGATGGAATCAGTCAAACGTAAGGGCCAACCAATCGACGTTCGGGTGACGATCGTTAGCAAGAAACGGATGGAAACATGAAGCCATTGCTTCCGGTAGATGAAAAGAAGAAGAACGACATTCTTGAGCACGCAGCCAGCCGCAATCAGTTCTGCGTGGTTACGAACCGGTCCGAAGGTGCGTGGGAATCGGTCAAGACGAAGTTTGTCCATGACAAGGACAGTCCCAACCGGATGTTCTTTGAAGCCGTTGACGCCGGAAGCAACCGGGCGCTTGCATACCTGAGCGGAGAATTGGGTGGCGTGACATTTCGCCGTGGACACCGCAAATGTCTTTTCTCAACCACGGTGATTGGCACAACGTCGATCGAGCAGGAAGACGGCACGCTCGTCAGCGCAGTCGAATTGGAATGGCCCAGTGCCCTGCATGAACTTCAACGCCGCGCGTATCAGCGGGCCGTGCCCGTTGGCCGTCATGTCTCCGTTCGATTTTGGGAGGGCGGCGTATGCAATCGGCGTCAAGCCGAACACGATCGACGACAGCGTCAGCAGCGTGCGCCGGCGCTGGCGCCAGAGGTTCCGCCAGGCGATCGCGGCCAAGGCCAACA
>JAUIEW010000031.1 GCA_030429365.1 Phycisphaerae bacterium | reverse complement strand
ACCTGGCTGCTGGCCACCACGCTGATCTGGCGGGAGACCGAAGAAGAGCGGATGGATCGATTGAGCGAAACGGGCACCGACACCCTCTCCTGCCCGACATGCGGATACAGCATGAACGGCTTGCAGACGGCGCGTTGCCCGGAATGCGGAGCCCAGTTCACCATTGACGGACTGCTCAGAGCGCAGGACAGCCGCGAGCAAGAGGAGTTGTCGCAAACATGAGCAGGCTCGTCGCCCGACTCATCCTGGCCATGCTGATCCTTCCGGTTGCGGGCGCGGTGTTTCTGTTTACAGCGTTTGTCATGTTTCCCGGAGGGGGACCGCCACCACCTTCTCGCGTGTTGGCCACATGGATCGTTGAATACGCCGTCATTGGCACCTACTGGACACTGCTCTGGCGAAGTTCGGTGCGATGGACTCGGGAGCGTCTGCTTGGAACTCTTGGAGTTACGTTGGCCGCATTGCTTTGCGGGGGTGTCGGCGCCGTGTTTATCGTTGAGGTCACCCACGAAGCCATCGCCTTGGGCATCCTCATCGGCGGTGGGCTTGTGCCGATCGTTTGGGTCTTCGGAACGGTACTCGTGTGGAAAGAAAACGCCCAGGAACGGCTTGAGCGGCTAAAGACTTACGGCACGGATACCGTATCCTGCCCGGTGTGCGGCTATAACATGACCGGACTGCGCGAAGCACGCTGCCCGGAATGTGGCGGAAGCTTCACCGTGGACGAATTGCTGACCGCGCAACAAAACCGCGAAGAGGAACTTGAACAGTCGTGACCACCAAGCCAGCCAACCCAACGCTCGATGCGGTCAAGTCATTCGCCGAACGATTTTCGCGACTGCTCGACGAGCGCGTCACCTTTGACGAGAAAACGCCCGAAACATTAGCCGAGTCGATCCGATATTCACTGCTCGCACCGGGCAAGCGCTTGCGGCCTTTCTTGGTTTATCAATGCGGGGCGCTTTGCGGCGCCAACGAAGAGGCCTGCTACGCGCCAGCCGCTGCCCTTGAAATGATCCACGCGTTCTCGCTTATCCACGACGATCTGCCCGCGATGGATGACGACGATCTGCGCCGGGGCCGCCCCACCAATCACAAAGTCTACGGCGAAGCGGTCGCCATCCTCGCGGGTGACGCGCTGGTGACACTCGCGTTTGAAACGCTGGCGACCAAGACGCTCAATCGCGAACATGTCGCACCGCTGGTGGCCACCCTCGCAAGGACGGCTGGCGGTGAAGGCATGATCGGCGGGCAAACGCTCGACATCGAAGGACAGCAAAGCGAAACCGACAACCGCAAACCGCCATCGCTCGAATCGGTTCGACGCATTCACTCGACCAAAACCGGCGCACTGTTCGAATGCGCCTGCCGCATGGGCGGAATCGTTGCGGGGGCAGACGATCAAACACTCGACCGACTCAGCGCCTTCGGATTGAACCTTGGGCTGGCTTTCCAAATCGCCGACGACTTATTGGACGTAACCGCCAGCGCCGACGATCTCGGAAAAAAGTCGGGCAAAGACGCCGAAATGGGCAAACAAACCTACCCGGCCAGCGTAGGAATTGAGCGGAGCCGCGAGTTGGCACAGTCGGCGGTATCAGCCGCGATTGAGGCGATTCGGGGCATTTCGGGCGACACGGCTGGCTTGGAAGCGCTGGCAGAGTTTGCCTATCAGCGAGATCGGTAGGGTCCGCTGTGCGGACCATTTGACGCCGCAATGCAAACGGCCGGTCCGCACAGCGGACCCTACGGGTGATCGCTATTCACTGTTTTCAGAAGTTTTGGCATGAATAGTTTTCCGCCCCTGATACAATCCCACGCCTGTTATTTGTGAGCCCAGTAGTTTGTGAGCGCCGTATCTCGTATCAACCAAATCCGAAGTCGCGTCCTCAGAGGACTTTTGCATGAGCCTGCTTTCCAACATCCATTCGCCGGCTGACGTCCGGGCACTTGAGGCGAAGGATCTCCCCAGATTGGCCGAGGAAATCCGTGAACGTATTGTCAGCGTCGTCAGCAATGGCGGTGGGCACTTGGCCAGCAACCTTGGCGTCACCGAACTGACCATCGCGCTACATCGCGTGTTTGATTTTTCAAAAGACCGCCTCCTCTGGGACGTGGGTCATCAGTGCTACCCGCACAAGCTGCTCACCGGACGGGCTGACCGCTTCGACACCATTCGCAAAAACGGCGGACTCAGCGGCTTCCCCAATATTTCGGAAAGCGAATACGACCTGTTCAACGTCGGTCATGCCGGTACCGCAATCGCGACAGCCGTCGGGATGGCCCGCGGTGACAGCATGCAGAACAAAGACACCCGCGTCGTCGCGTTCGTTGGTGACGCGAGCATTGTCAACGGCGTCGCCTTCGAAGGACTCAACCAAGCCGGCACGCTCAAGCGCCAGTTCCTGACGATCCTCAACGACAACAGTTGGGGCATCGCACCGACGCAGGGCGGATTCGCCGAACACCTCGCCCGCTTCCGCAGCAGTCAGCGCTACGACGATTTGAAGCAACGCGCCAAAACACTGCTGCCAAGCATTCCGCTCGTCGGCAAGGCACTCTTCGACGCCATCGATCACTTGAAAGAAGGCATCAAAGCCACGATGGCCCCCGATCAAATTTTCGAGCAACTCGGTTTCCAATACATCGGACCGGTGGACGGGCACGATATCGCCCACCTCGAAGAACTGCTCGGTTTGCTCAAGGATGTGTCGCACCCGGTTCTGCTCCATGTGCACACGGAGAAAGGCAAGGGTTGCCAATGGGCAGCCGACGATCCCGGCACGTTCCATAGCCCATCGGCGTTCGACGTGCGGGCTGGCAAAGTCGTGATCAAAAAGAACGGCCAAAAAAGCTGGACCAAAGCTTTCGCCGATTCATTGATCGAACTCGCGGACGAAAACGAAAAGGTCGTCGGACTGACTGCGGCTATGCCCGCGGGCACCGGTCTGAACGAATTTCAAAAAGCCCATCCGGATCGCTACTTCGATTGCGGCATCGCCGAAAGCTGCACCGTCGACATCGCAGCCGGGATGGCAAAGTCGGGCATGCGTCCGTTTGTGGCGATCTACTCGACGTTTTTGCAACGTGCATTCGACCAAGTGTTTCAGGAAGTCGCGCTTCAGGATCTGCCGGTGGTTTTCTGTCTCGACCGGGCGGGTCTGGTCGGCGGTGACGGCGCGGTGCATCACGGGTTCCTCGACATCGCGTATCTGCGGGGCTTCCCGGGCATGACGTTGATGGCTCCGATCGACGAAGCCGAACTGAAAGCCGCGATGAACTTCGCGTTGACGCATGACGGTGCGTGCGCAATTCGTTACCCGCGCGACAACGTCCCCGCAACGAGCATCGCCAACTGCCCGCCGTTTGAACTGGGCTTGTCGCGCCGTCTGCGCAGCGGGACCGACGCGACGATCCTCGCGTATGGCACGGTCACCAATGAAGCATTAGCCGCGGCAGAAATGCTCGAAGAAAACGACATCAATGTCACGGTGATCAACGCGCGTTTCGCCAAACCGATCGACCGCCGCATGGTCCGCGAAGCACTCGAAGGCAATCGCCCGGTGGTGACCGTCGAAGACCACGCGCTTCAGGGCGGATTCGGTTCGATCGTCTTGGAAACGGCTCAGGACATGGGCATCGATTCGTCGAATGTCGCGCGATTGGGCCTGCCCGATCGATTCATCGAGCACGGTTCGCGCAGCAGTCAGCTCAGCGAAGCCGGCATCGACGCGACGAGCATCGCCTCGACCATCATGGCCATGATCGAAGGCACCTCAGCCCCCGGAACCGATCGCCATCCCGATGCGATGCCCGTTGCACAAAAGCTCGACGTAGACGGTCGGCCCATCCTCTCGACAGATTAGTTCGGTTGCCCGATCCTGCGCTGTCATTGCGAAACGTGGTCAGCCCCGATATGTTCTGACGAGGAACAGCGCCCCCTGGCGCTGACGCTTTAGTCCGTTTGCGATCGAACCATGCCTTCACCCGTTCAAAACCGCCGGGTTTTTGTCCTTGGAAATTCAGAAAAGGAAGAGGTGCCTTCCGCCATGAAGGAGGTAGCCGCTTTGGTTTCCGAGCGGGCGACATTGGCAGGCACCGGGTTCGACTTTGAGGGCGGGGCGATCGACGCGGACGTGGTCATCGTTCTCGGCGGTGACGGCACACTGATCTCAGTGGCGCGGTCCATGGGCGACAACCAGCTTCCCCTCATCGGCGTGAACTTCGGAAAGCTCGGTTTCCTCACACCGTTTTCGCTGAAGGAACTGATCGAACATTTCGACGACGTCGTTGCCACCGACGCCGCGACGACGCAACGCACGATGTTGCTTGCCCGGGTGGAACGGGCCAAGGACAACTCCGAATTCGAAAGCCTCTGTTTCAACGATTGCGTCATCCAAGCCGGTCCGCCGTTTCGAATGATATCGCTGGCCGTCGAATTGGATGGTCGCCGTTTGACCCAACTCGACGGTGATGGGTTGATCATGTGCACACCGACCGGTTCGACGGCGCACAACATGTCTGCCGGTGGCCCGATCGTGATGGCCGAGGTGGACGGCATGGTCCTAACGCCGCTCAACCCGCATTCGCTCACCCATCGACCGATCGTCATCAACGCGGAGGGCAAGCTCGCGGTCGAAATCACACAGGCCAACCCGGGGACGACGGCGATCATTGACGGCCAGGTTCAATGCCCGCTGCGCGAGGGAGATCGCGTCCATGTCCGGGCGGCTGATTTGCGCGCGTCAATCGTATTAAATCCGAAAAATGCCAAATGGCAGAGCCTCGTCAGCAAACTGCACTGGGGCGTGACAGAATAGCCGACCTGCAAGCGTTTGCGTTGCGAAATATGCAGGCACAGGCTGCTAACCTCATGCTTGCCAGAACCTTACCCGTATGGCTGTAAACGGTGTAAGGAAGTGTGTTTGCAATCCGGTGCGGTGGAACTTTTGAGGCGTCCCGTTACAATGTGGGTCTGAAGTATCAAACGGTACAGAGATCGAAAGCGCTGTCCCAAGGCCCATTCGATTCTGCGGTGGATCGATGGCGGATGCGATTCCGGCATTTGCATCAACGCTGCCCCGCGTGGTACCAATCCGAACCCAGATTGAAACGATTCCAGGCTGGATGAATCGAGACTGGTTTCAGACCTTGTCAACGAGGCGGAAACGCTGATCATCCTTTGTTGTTGTCTGCAAAGATGGCGAGACCGCCGCATCCGTTTCTGAGTACTGCAAGTGCCCAAGAAAACAATCGACATCGAACACGATCTGACGCACCTGAGCATCCTCAACGAGAAGGGTGAAGCCGACGAAAGCCTCGCGCCAAAACTCAATGGCGACACGCTCGTCACCATGTTTCGCAACATGCTCGCCACCCGCCGTCTCGACGAACGCATGATCAACATGCAGCGCCAGGGTCGCATCGGCACCTACGGACCGTCGCGCGGACAGGAAGCGTCGCAAGTCGGCACCGCGATGGCCCTTCGTCCCGACGACTGGACCGCCCAGGCATTTCGCGAAATGGGCATGACCCTGACCCGCGGCTGGAAGATGGACCTGACGCTCTTTTTTTGGGGCGGATACGAAGAAGGCAATGCCGTCGCCAAAGGGCACAATGACTTGCCTATCGCAGTCCCCGTTGCGAGCCAGACGCTGCATGGCGTGGGCATCGCCTGGGGCATGAAGATCAAGAAGAAAGACAGCGTCTGCATCACCTACCTTGGCGATGGTGGCACCAGTGAAGGCGACTTCCACGAAGCGATGAACTTCGCCGGGGTCTACGACCTGCCGCTGATTTTTATCGTGCAGAATAATCAGTTCGCGATCAGCCATCCGCGGCGCAAACAAACCAAGTCGCGCACGCTCGCGCAAAAAGCATTGGCGTATGGATTCGAGGGTGTGCAGGTTGATGGCAACGACGTGCTGGCTGTCTACTCAGCGACGTGCGACGCGGTGGCCAAAGCCCGCAAAGGCGGCGGACCGACGCTGATCGAGTGCGTGACCTATCGCCTCAGCATGCACACGACCGCCGACGACCCGACGCGCTATCGCGAAGACAAAGAAGTCAAGGAATGGGAAAAACGCGACCCGCTGATCCGCTTCGCAAAGTACCTGCGAAACAAGGGCGTGCTCGATGACGAATCGATCGAGGGGATCGAAAACGACGTCAAGGACGAAATCGCAGCCGCCGTCAAACGCTACGAAGAATACGAAGGCCTCGACCCGCTTGATTCTTTCAAGTACATCCTCGCCGAGTTGCCGCCAGACATTCAGGCTCAGCAGGATGAGTTCGTCGCAGCGCTGCAAAACGAAGGAAAAATGAGCCACTGAGTTCTGGAGCGGTTCCAAAGGGATCGACAAAGCACGCAAGTGGCAATTGGAGACAGGCGTCTTATGGCATCCATCAACATGGTCAAAGCATTGAATCTCGCGCTCGCGGAAAAAATGCGCGAAGACGAAAATGTGATCCTGCTTGGGGAGGACATCGGACAGGACGGCGGTGTGTTTCGAATCACCGAAGGGCTGCTCGATGAGTTCGGCTCTGATCGGGTCATCGACACACCAGTCGCCGAAGCGGGCATCGTGGGCGCCGCGATCGGCATGTCCATTTACGGTCTGCGCCCAGTCTGCGAAATGCAGTTTTCCGGTTTCGCCTATCAGGCGTTTCACCAGGTCGAAGGCCACTTGAGTCGCTACCGCACCCGCACCCGTGGGCGCTTTAGCGTCCCGATGGTCATCCGCATGCCCTATGGCGGCGGCATCCGCGCCATCGAACACCACAGCGAATCGCGCGAAGCGCTCTACGCCCACACGCCAGGGTTGCAGGTCGTGGTCCCGTCCACGCCGCGCAATGCCCGAGCACTCTTGCGGGCGTCGATGCTCAGCCCCGACCCCGTCATCTTCTACGAACCCAAAGCCCTCTACCGCGCCTTCCGCGAAGAGGTGCCCGACGAACCCGAAACCCAACCCCTGGGCAAAGCCCGCGTCGTCTGCGAGGGCAACGACATCACCCTCATCGGATACGGCGCGATGGTTCGCGTCCTGACCGAAGCCGCTGAAGATCTCAGCGATCAGGACGGCATCAATGCCGACGTCATCGACCTGATCAGCCTCGCCCCGATGGACACCGAAACGCTTGTTCAATCGGTGTCCAAGACCGGCCGGGCAATCGTCGTCCACGAAGGCCCCAGACGCTGCGGCATCGGTTCGGAAGTCGCCGCCCGGTTGGCCGAAAGCGCCCTCGACCACCTCGAGGCACCGGTTAGACGGATCACCGGATATGACGTACAATTCCCGTACTTCGCGCGGGAACGGGCATTCATGCCCAACAGCGACCGAGTCGTACAAGCCGCACGTGAATTGCTCGACTACTGATCGCCCCTTCGCGAAAACAACTTCACTTGGTTTCATAACGCGGGGTCAGCCGACGCTGCTGGTCCCGAGGTTCAACGTCTGCTATCGGCGCGGAGACGATTCGACATGGCGCAAGAATTTCGACTACCGGATTTGGGCGAGGGTATCACCGAAGGACAGATCGTCCGCATCATGTGCAAAAAAGGTGATGCCATCACCGAAGATCAGACCATCATGGAGGTCGAGACGGATAAAGCCGCTGTCGAAATCCCCTCGCCTTTCGCTGGGGTGGCTTCTGAAATCCTCGTCTCCGAAGGACAGACCGTCGCAGTCGGCGAAGTCCTTCTGAAAATCGAAGAGACCAATGGAAGCAGTTCCGCGGGTGCCGCATCGAAATCGTCAGACGATGCGCCGGCAAAAAAGTCCGCCCCTGCACGGCAAGAATCGCCAGCGCCTGCAGCAATCTCATCATCGACAACCAAAGAACCCGCCGGCCTGGAGGCCACGCGCACCAGGGCAGCCGCCGCACCCGCCGTCCGCAAGCTCGCCCGCCAGATGGGCGTGGATATCGATTCGCTGACCGGGTCCGGACCGGGTGGGCGCGTGCTTCGTGAAGATGTGGAGTCAGCCGCCGCTGGTGGCTCGCCCGCACCTTCACGCGCCGCACAGCCAGCCCAACCGATGCCCGCGACGCCGCCGCCAGCCGCCACCGCATTGGCTGAACCTCCGGTTATCGAAGGCACACCGGGTCAGGACAACTGGGGCGCGATCATCAAGTCGCCGTTGTCGCAAATCCGCAAGACCATCGCCCGACAAATGTCGAAGAGCGTGTCAACGATTCCGCACGTCACCCAGACCGACGAGATCGACATCACCCTGCTCGACGCCATGCGCCACGAACTTCGCGGTGAAGATGGCTCAGGTCCGCGCGTCACCATGATGGCCTTCATCCTGCGAACGCTTTGCCATTGCCTGCGGACGCATCCGGTCTTCAATGCCAGCTTCGACGACGAGCGCGAAGAAATCATCTACAAGCAATACGTCAACATCGGCATCGCCGTCGACAGCCCCCGCGGTCTGGTCGTTCCGGTGATTCGCGATGCTGACAAACTCAGCGTCCTCGGGTTGTCGCACGAACTCAGCAAGATCGCCCAGAAAGTGCGCGACGTGCAGTTCGGTATCGAAGACCTGCGCGGCGGGACGTTTACCGTCACCAACTACGGAGCCATCGGCGGCATCTACGGCACGCCGATCATCAACCATCCGGAAGTGGCGATCCTCGGCGTCGGACGCACGCAGGAACGCCTGCACATGGAAGATGAAGAACTGCAAACGCGACTGTACATGCCGATCAGTCTGTCGTTCGATCACCGAGCAGCCGACGGCGCACAAGCCGCACGCTTTATGAATGACATCGTCGCGCATCTGTCCAACCCGGCGCTGCTGATGATTAAGTAAGTCGGGGCGCAAGCCTGCGACATTGCAATAAGAAAAATATGTCTCTCAAACAGGGAACAACGACACATGGTCGTCGGTGAATTCACGCACGAAACGGATTTGTTGGTCATCGGTGGCGGGCCCGGCGGATACTCTGCCGCATTCAAAGCCGCCGCACACGGCATCTCAACGACCATCGTCGAATCGGACAAAGCCCTCGGCGGCGTCTGCCTCCATCGCGGGTGCATCCCGTCCAAAACGCTGCTCGGGATCGGCGAACTTTTGTCAGCCGCAGATCACGCCAGCCAGATGGGCGTCACCTTCGCCAAGCCCAAGATCGACCTTGCCGGCGTCAATGACTGGAAGTCGAAAGTCATCACCAAGCTGTCGCGCGGACTGGGCTCCGTTGCAAAAAAACTCAACATCGAAATCATCAAGGGCACGGCCAAGTTTGAAGACCAGCGCCATGTCGTCCTTTCCGACAGCGACGTTGCCCGCATCAAGTTCAAACGCGCCGTCGTCGCGGTAGGCTCGCGCCCCGTGCGCATCGGAAAGATCGAAGTCGATGACCCGCGCGTCGTCGATTCAACCGGCGCCCTCCGCATGGAGTCGATCCCGAAACACACGCTCGTCGTGGGCGGCGGATACATTGGCCTCGAAATGGGCAGCGTCCTCGCAGCACTGGGCAGCGAAGTCACCGTCGTCGAGATGCTCCCGTCACTCTTGACCGGATGCGACCCCGACCTCGTCAAGCCATTGGCCAAACGCCTCGGCAACGACTTCGCCGAAATCTGCCTGGAGACCAGCGTCACCGGCATGAAAGCCGCGAAGAACGGCATCACCGTTTCTTTCGACGGCAAGCAGCCGCCGAAGCGCAAGACCTTCGAGCAGGTGCTCATCTCGGTGGGCCGTCGTCCAAATTCCGACATGATCGCGCCGGAAGCTGCCGGCATCGAACTGACCGATCGCGGATTCATCAAAGTTGACGATCAGTTCCAGACGTCGAACCCTCGCGTTTACGCGATTGGCGACATCATCGGCGACCCGATGCTCGCGCACAAAGCCATCGCTGAAGGTAAGGTCGTCGCCGATGTGTTGGCCGGCGAAGATGCGGTGTTCGATCCGCGCTGCATCCCTGCGGTCGTCTTCACCGATCCGGAAATCGCATGGGCCGGTCTGACCGAAACCGAAGCCAAGCGCGACGGCATCAACATCGAAGTCAAAAAATCGCAGTGGGTCGCTTCGGGCAGAGCCACCGCCTTGGGACGAACCGACGGACTCACCAAAATCCTGTTCGACCCCGAAACGCAGCGTGTGCTGGGCGTCGGTATCGTGGGCCCGCATGCCGGTGAGATGATTTCCGAAGCGGTGTTGGCCATCGAAATGGGCGCGGTCGCTGCCGACCTGTCGCTTTCGATCCATCCGCATCCGACGATTTCCGAACTGATGGGCGAGGTGGCCGATCAGATGATGCCTGCCGGCGTCTCCGCCCACTGACGCGCCGGCTGACCTGCGGTAGCCAATCGTGAACAGCCCCGAATTCCTCGAACGTCTCCGATCGCACATCCAGCGCGACGGACTTCTTACGCCCGGGGCCAAAGTCATCGTCGGCGTTTCCGGAGGGGCCGACTCCACGGCATTGCTGCATGCGCTTCACCAAGTGAGCCGCGACGAAAATGCCGACTATCGTTTGCACGTTGCCCATCTCAATCACCAATTGCGCGGCGCGGAATCCGACGAAGATGCTACATTCGTCGCATCGCTCGCCGACACGCTGCAACTACCCTGTACGATCAAACGTTGCGACTTGCGCGCCGAATCGGAATCGCCGCGCAGCTCGATCGAAGACATCGCCCGCCGCGCCCGACTTCGCTTCTTCGACGAAGTGAGCAAAGCCACCGGCGCGAACCACGTGGCGCTCGCCCACCATGCCGACGATCAGGTTGAAACCGTCCTGCATCGATTCATGCGCGGCACCGGTGTTCGCGGGCTCTCGGGGATGAACGCCAAGCGGCCGCTTTCGAAATCGTCGGATGTCCAGATCATCCGCCCACTGCTCGAATTTTCGCGTCAAGACATTCTCGAATTCATTGAAACCGCGGGGCTTTCGTATCGCCACGACTCCAGCAACGCATCGCGCGATCACACCCGCAACCGCATTCGCCACGATCTACTTCCGCAACTCGAAGCATCGTTCAACCCGCAAGTCCGCGAAGCGATTCTGCGACTCGCCCAGCAATGTCGCTGGACCAACGAATACCTGCGTGATACCGCACAAGACGAATTGAAACGGGCGATCATCGAGCAAACGTCGTCGACTGTCGCATTGGATCGAAAGCGTGTCGCCGCTTTGCCCAAGATCGTTCGAACAGGCGTTTTGCGCCTCGCGTTCGAAACCATTGGCATGCGCGAACGACGCCTGACCTTCCGCCATGTCGCCGACCTCGCGGAAGCGATCGCATCGCCGGACGCGCGGAATCGATTTTCCCTGCCCGATGGCGTGGACGTGCGCTTCGATCGCAACCGAATCACACTGTCTCGTGACGCGAAAAATCCCAAAGGGTCAAAAGCGGCTGTCCAAAGCGAATCCATCTCGTGAACGCACCTGCATCCAAAACAAATCGATCCCGAACGAAGCAGTTGCTGCTGATCTTCCTGATCGCGTTTTTGGTTCGCGTCGGGTTCACCGCGAGCACCGTTCGCAAACACGAACACGAGAAACCCAACCAAGTCGACACGCTGCAATACGACGACGAACAGTGGTATTGGGCGATTGGTCAATCCTATCGCGCGGGCGACGGCATGGTTGGCGAGTTCGGTCACCGCGCCGAACGCATGCCGCTTTATCCCTGGATTCTTTCATGGTTTAGCGCGGGCGAAAGCGGGGTGTCGGCTGCCCGCTGGTTTCAGTGCGTTTTTGGAGCGATTGCGGCCTGCGCTGTGGCCGCGCTGGCTTGGCGACTTTCGACCATAGGTCTCATCGCCGGGTTGGTCGTCGCGTTTGACCCGACGCTTGTCGGTAGCGCCTCGTTACTCTTGTGCGAAACGGTCGCGGTGACCTTGCTCGCCGGGTTGTGGTACGCAGCTTGGCCGCTTCGCGACGTGCAATCGCGTTCACCGCTTCGATGGCTTTCGACCATCGTGCTGTCGATCCTCGTCATCTACGCGAAGGAATCGACGATCATCCTCGTCGCCGCACTATACGCCTATCTGGTTTTCACACGGCGCGATCGCCATGGGACGTCCGCCGCCATCGCTTCGATCGGATGCATCGTCCTCGCACTGCTGCCCTGGGCCTATCGCAACAAACAGGTCACCGGCGATTGGATCTGGCTGACCTCGCGCGGCGGCATCTCGCTTTATGACGGCGTGCACCCGGGTGCAACGGGCGCCAGCGATCTTGGAAACATCAAAGCCGCTCCCGAAGTGGCCTCCCTCAGCGAAGCCGAGTGGAATCGCTACTTCAAGGACAAAGCCTGGAAACACATTTTCGACGATCCCATACGAATCGTTTCACTTTCATGGACGAAACTCGCAAGAACGTGGAGCCCGGTGCTCAATGCAACCGATCTTCAATCCTGGAAGATTCGCGCGGTTTTTGCCGGCTGGTATATCCCGCTCTATGCTCTGGTCATCATCGGAATCTACGCCAAAAGATCCCGTTTGAGCGTACTCATCGGACTCCTGCTTCCGACCATCTGCATTTCAGCGACGCACGTATTTTTCGTCGGAAGCGTGCGCTATCGGCTGGTGGCGATCCCCACGCTGGCAATCCTAACCGCGATGGGTTTGCAGGCTGTCTTAAGTTCGCGAAAATCCCAGGAAACACCCGGCGAAACTGAAGATAGCGCAACTGAGGAATCTGCGTGACCGACACCGTACCCAACATCAAGCAACGACGCCTCGAAAAGCAAAGGCTTGGCCGCAAGCGCAAGTGGTTGCGCTGGTTCGCGGTGCTTGCGTTCATCGTTGCCGGCGCGGGTACGTGGTTCTATCGCTCCATGACCGAACCCGCGAAACTGCGCCGCACCGCGCAGAATTACTTACAGACGTTCTTCACCGCCGACCTGACGATCGACCGGGTCGAGTTTTCATTCTTTGGCGGCATCAAGCTTTCGGGTGTCACGCTCGCCGACCCGTGCGGCGCACCGGGTGACGCCCCCCTCGCGACGTGTCGCCAAATGACGCTGCACCACAGACCACTACAACTGCTTTTCGGCAACCTCCGCTTCGACTCGGTCGACGTAACCGGCGCACGATGCCGAGCGGTCTTCGACGATTCCACCGGTCACTTCAACGTCCAAGATCTGTTGGCCCAGAATCAGTTCGGCGGCATGAAAGTTGCCGACCTACCGCGCGTCAGCACCGGTGACATCGACGTCGAGGTCGTGCGGCGCGGTGCCAAGTCTGATGTGCTGGTCGAACGCTTCACGTTGAATATTCTTGCACTCCCCAACCCGGACGGCCAAGCTGCTTACGATGTCGTCTGGGATGCGGAAACCGATCGGTTGTCCAAGGGAACGCTCCGGATCGATTTCGACAAGAAGACCATTCGCGATATCGATGGTGGAACCCCGTGGCTTTCCGTTCGAGCCGCTGCCCTCGCCACCGAAGCCGCCACGCCCGGCGCCCGCTACTGGATGGATCTTCTGGGTTTGCAGGGACAGTTTCACGCGGTCGATTTCGCGCTGCCGATGCTTCCCGTTGTCGATGAACGCCATCACGTTTCCATCCAAATCGAGCAAGCCGCCATCTCCATACCGATCGACGCCATCGAAACCAAGCTTCCACCGAAGGATCGATACCTGACCTGGACCGACGTCGCCGGCACGCTGCAGGTCGGCAACAACCACGCGTACCTCGACTTTTTCGGTTATTGGAATAACTGCCTGTGCCGTGCGAAGTTGCAACTCAGCGGGACCATCGACGAGAACACCCGCCCGAGCGACATCGGCTTTGTCCTCGACCTTGAAGCCAAACAGTTCACGCTACCACGCAGCGATCCCGCAATCGCGCCGGCAGAGTCCCGACTGATCGCGAGCCTGCCGAAGTTGGCGAAGTTTTATCGCCACTATGACCCGCATGGCCAAATTGATCTGTCGCTTTCGATCTCCAAGGAAGAAGGCCGCGACGCACCTATCATGCTCGACCGCGCGTTGATCGAAGCATTGGGGCCAGACATTTCGCATCACAAATTTCCGTATCGCATCACCAACGTGCGCGGGACGGTCGAAATCGGACGCGACGGCCTCAACGTCATCGGCATCAGCGGCGACCATGGCGACGGGTGGGTGATCGCCAACGGTTGGACCGGCGGACCGGGCGGACCGGTGCCGGCTGACATCGACATCTACGGATACAACATCGCGCTGGACGACGATCTGTGTTCCGGCATGGGCCCACACCATCGAAAAATGTGGGATTCGTTCTCACCCGAAGGCGTCGCCGACCTCCACGTCAGCATGCAGCGGGGACCACCAGTCGATGGTGCACCCGCGCCATGGTCCATCACCACCGTCGCAGATGTGCAGTCAGCCGACGCAGTCTTCGATCAGTTTCCGTATCCGATTTACGATTTCGACGGCGTTGTCAGGATTGAAAACAACGAGATCAACATCTCCGGGATTCAGGGATTTGGCGAATCGGGCGCGATTGCCGTCAGCGGTATTGCCGAGACGACACCGACCGGATTGGAACGGCTCGACCTTCGCATCGTTGCAGATCATGTGATGCTGGATGACACCTTGTTTTCCTGTTTCGAACCGAAAACGCGGGCACAACTCAAGCAGCTTCACCCCGAAGGCACGGCTGAAATCGAAGTTGATCTGTCAAAAGACGGTCACGCGGATTCGCTGGACTATGTCGTCAACGTGGATCTAAACCAGACGCCCATCCGCCACGACAACCTGCTCGTTCCGATTCGGGAGTCCTCGGGCCACCTGCGAATCGATCGGAAACGCATCGAAATCGAACACCTGACGGGACGTTTGGGCGATGGACACATCGAACTCGATGGATTCATCGATCGCGAGCCAGTCGCCCCCTGCCTCGACATTCGCGCCAAGTGCCAGAACATGTCACTCACAAGTGACGTCATCGACTCGTTCCCGCTCCACTTGAGAAAACCGCTCCTCGACCTCGGCGTCAGCGGCACGCTCAATGCAGATGCGGTGTGGAAGCGGGATGCGTCGGATCCATCCGGCAAATTGGACTCGACAATTCACGTCGATCTCCAGGGCATCGCGATGCGCCATCCGAGTTTCCCGATCCCGATTTCAATTTCATCGGGAACAGCCGTCATCGACGATTCGCGTCTGACACTAACCAACGTCGTCGCTGGCGGACACGGCGTCGACCTGAACATTGACGGTTCAATCAGCGTCACGCACAACGACGCCACCGGACGCCCCGACGTCGCCACCGATTTGCGCTTCGACATCGCCATCAACGAATTCAACGAATCCGTTCGCGACGCGGCTCCCTGGCGAATCCGAAAACTTTTGGGCAACCTCGAACCGCAAGGCCAGTTGCGGTTGCGCGATGCGCGAATCGTCCTCGACCAAAGCAGCCAGAAGTCCGTTCCCGACTGGAGCCTGGCCGGGACGCTTGAGACCGACGACCTCAGCCTGCAAACCGGATTGTCCTTTGAGAACCTGCGGGGACGAATGCCATTCAGCGCATCGTCCAAGAATGGCGTGTTCGACTTCGACGGAAAACTCACCGCACCGCAGGTCACCCTCGCCAAACTCGACCTCGAAAACGTTCAAGGTTCAATCACCTATGACTCCCAGCGAAGCGAGTGGACCATCGGGCAACTCAGCGCTCAGTTGGCCAACGCGGCGATCGGCGGCGAACTGCAGACATGGCTTGAATCCGGTGAAACGCACTACGGCGGCGCGTTCACGTTCGACCATGTGCCCGTCGCCGCACTGATGACCGCGTTTTCGGATAAGAACAAGCCAGCCGGTCAAGATTCGATCGCGGGAACAGTCGTTGGGCAAGTCTCAATCAGCGGTTCACTTTCGGATTCGGCCAACCGGCGGGCAGGCGGAAAGTTTGAAGTGAAGGAAGCTGAGCTATACAAGCTTCCGGCGCTGCTGGCAATCCTCAACGTGATCAACCTGACGCTGCCGAAAGAATCGGCGTTCCAGGAAGTCGATGCAGAATTCTACTTGTCCGACGACAAGCTTCAGTTTCGCGATCTTCATTTGAAGGGGAATGCCTTGGCGATGGTTGGCGAAGGCGAGATGGTTTGGTCTACCAAAGAACTCGATCTCCGACTCACTGCCGTCAGCCCCAAACAAGGTTCCAAGATCCCGGTCGTCACCGAACTGCTCGAAGGTGCATCGCGCGAAGTCATTGAAGTGCGCGTCACGGGCACGATGAATGATCCCGTCGCCACAGGACGCCCGTTCAGAACAGTCAGCAATGCGCTCGAAACGCTGCTCAAACCAAAGGACAAGAATCGCCAAAGAAAAAGAAAGTGAAAGTAGTAGGTGTTGACGCGGGCCGGCGGAACTATGCCGACGCGCTCTCGTGCGCCTGGAACAGGATCCGGCCACACGTATTGCAAAGGACGATATCGTCGAGGCTGCGAAGCTTGTTGACGACTTCGAGCGTCACCGACATGTTGCAGCCTTCGCAGATGTAGTCGTCGCCACGACTGCCAATGCGGAGAATTTCGGCCATCGCTTCGCCTTCATGCTTGGACGCCACCCGCTCAAATGCGGCGAGGGCAGACGGGGGAATGTCGGCGGCGGCTTCGGCGCGTTCCTTCTCGAGGCTTTCGAGTTCTTCGCGCGTTTTTTCAAGATAGTCGTCGAGGTCTTTCTTGCGTTTTTCGAGACGGGCTTGAAGCTTTTGGCTTTCGTCTTCGAAAGTTTTGGACTTGGTGAGAAGTTCATCCTTCTCGGCCATCAACTCGAGAACGCGACTCTCGTATTTTGAGGTATCGGCTTTTTCGGTGTTGAGGGCGGTCAGGATGGCGGCGTAATCTTTGTTGGTTTTGGCAGAGTTGAGGGCGACGCGGTGTTTGGCCATCGACTCCTCTCGGGTCTTGATGTCGAGATCGGCAGCGTCGATCCCCACCTGGCACTGCTTGACGGCGGCTAGATGGGCGTCGTATTCAGCCTGGTTCGCATCGATTAATTGCTTGCCTTGCTCTATCTTTCGGCGGTAGGTCGCGGCTTTTGAACGGTGTTTGTTCAGCTTCCGTTCGATTTTCTGCAACCGATGCAGCGCATCGAGGATGACTCCCATCAATCACCTGCCCAAAAATAAGTTGTGTCGCATCGCAATAACCCGTAAACAGCTACGATCGAAGATTATGATCGGAAAACCGGTGTTTTGCAAGGGCGTCAGCAAGGCCGGAAACTCTGCTCTCACCGAATCAAATACGATTTCGCCGTTGTGATTGCGCTTCACAAATTCAGGGCATGCACTGTGCGACAGCAACCTCCAATAATCTCGCCGCGTCAACCCCGCAGGTCGCGAAGGACGACCCAGAATCGCCGATTCCATTCCTCCAAATTGGTTTGCGGGACGGCTTGCATATGTTCATGCATCACCAAGACCCGGTTCCTTTGCTTGCTCGTGTCGATGATGTGTGTCGCATCAGGATGCGAAAAACCGCGCCGATTGCTGCCCGAACGAACCAACGAAGGGTTCATCGCCGTCGTTGGAAACGCGAAGAACGACCCCGTATGGCGTATTCTTTCCGCCTCTTCCCAACGTTATCGGGCAGGGCTCGGCGAATTCGATCTGAAGGTCATCGCAGCCAACGCCAATGCTCCGAGCGCACAAACCCGATTGCTTCGGCAGATCCACAATCCCGAAATGCGCGGCCTCTGCATCTGGCCCAGTGACACTGCCGTCATGCGCGACATCCTGATCGACCTCCGCACCAAGGGCGTCCCGGTCGTCACGATGATGACGCCCATTCGCCATCAAGAACCTTTCCCCCATTGTGGTTTGGATGAAATCGCCATCGGGCAAGCGCTCGCGACAGCCGCTTTTGACGCGATCGATGGCGATGGGACCATCGCCCTGCTGAAGCACGGTGGCGACTCCGTTCATCATGGCGACCGTTACCTCGGTTTCTCTGAGCGTGCGGCCGAAATCCCCAGCATGATCATCCTCAGCGAGTTTGAATGCCTGGGCAATGAGTTCGTCGGGCAAAGGCTGGTACGCGAATACGTTGAACGATTCCCCAGACTCAACGCCATGGTCACCCTCGACGATTGGCCGCTTCGTGGCTTGAAGACAGGCGAATCGCTGTTGCCCGAAGGGTGCAAGCTGGTTTCCTATGGCCCCTATCCCGAATATTGGCCACTCGTCAACGGCGGAAGTTGCTACGCCCTCGTCGGCGGCCAATACGACCAAATCGCCGAGCGCGCCCTACAGATGTGCGTGACACTCGCCCGGGGTGAAGTCCTGGAAATCAGCGAGTTCTTTGCCGCCCCGATCACCGTCGAGCAAACGAATCTCAAACAATTTCGCATCGATTGGTTTCGATGGATGGAAACCGAGTAAGCCCCGCGTGTCTTTGCTTGATACAAAGACTTTGCGCCCGGCGGCTTCCGTGGGGTTTATGAGATCGCCATCCTCGGCTATCTTGCCCGCTGACAATCGCCCTTTTTGAAGCTTTCAACGCGGCTTGCTCCATTTGATTCAACCGCGTCAGGGAGGAACCCAATGACCCGCTCCGCCATCTTCGTCGTCTTGCTCCTGGTTTTGTCCTTCAGTGGGTGTTACATCAACCAGGAACTGACGGGGATGCATACAGCCACCAGTTCCAAAGCCGAAGTCTCCGGATGGTTGGCTGGCGTCTGCAAATCTGAAACGAACGAAGCCCTCGATTGCGGCGCGGTGATTCAATCCAAGTGGGGCTCATTCCCATTTAGAGAACCCGACCCAGCCACCGGCAAGCGCGGCGGTGGCGTCCCGGTCGCCCTAATCGGTTGGGCGTACTTCGCGACCGTTTTCCTTTGGATGATGATTGTGGGCCGGGTGGACTACGCGCAGCGGTACTGGCACCTGATTCCGACACTGTTGATCCTCGGGGGATGCGCCGGCTCGTTGTTTTTCATGTACATCATGTTCACGGACCTCGACCACAAGTGCGTCCTGTGCATCGCCTCGCACGCGATCAACTTCGCAATGCTCGCCTTGGTGTTCATGATGCGACCGAAGAAACCTGTCCCCGTTGCCATAACGACGGGTGATGCCCCCGAAACCGTACCACAAGACCTGCACCCGGAAGATCAGCACCCAACAAGCCGGCTGATCTTCGCCACGCTTGTTTGCTCCGTCCTGCTGTGGAGCGCCATCGTGATGAGCTATGCCCACAAGAAATCACTCGCCTACAGCGACGTGATGAAGAAGGCGTTTGAACAGGAAATCAAGCGCATGGGCGAAGACACCCAAACCCAACTCGCCCAGTTCGAAGGCACCGAACCAGTCAAAATTCCGACACGTCCCGACGACCCGCAACTGCTCCAAGCCGAAGGACCGTCAACCAAGCTCGTCATTTTCAGCGATTTCCAATGCCCCGGCTGCCGCAAATTCTCAAAGGAAATCAAGGAAAACATCCTTCCGACGTTTGATGGCCACCTGCGGATCATCTGGAAAAACTATCCGCTGTGCACCGACTGCAACGAGCATGCCGTTCGCAACATTCACCCCAACGCGTGCAAACTTGCCCACGCCGCAGAAGCAGCTCGCATGCAAAAAGGAAACGAAGGTTTCTGGACGTACCATGATCTGCTGTTTAACAATCAGCCCTTCCTCGCACGGCTGAAACCGGAACCGCTGGACGACGCCCTCCGCAAATACGCGGAAGAAATCGGACTCGACTTGCTTAAGTTCGATCGCGACCGCAACTCGGAAGAAGTCGCCGCCCGCGTCAAGCAGGACATCATGCTCGGCAAGTCCATCGGCGTTCAAGGCACGCCCGCCGCGTTCTTCGGCAATAAGATGATCAAGCGCTACATGCTCAACAATCCCGACTTCATGGGCACAATGAAGAAACGCTTCGACCAACTCGTCCGCAGACAAATGCGCCGGCAAAAAGCCCGATCCGTCAAACCGAGCACGGCTCAGCAAGAACCGGACGAGGAAGATG
Organism: Phycisphaerae bacterium; assembly: GCA_030429365.1. Lineage (GTDB taxonomy): Bacteria > Planctomycetota > Phycisphaerae > UBA1845 > UBA1845 > UBA1845. The sequence continues at coordinate 10,066 of JAUIEW010000031.1, read as the reverse complement.
ACAGTGATGACGAAGAGGAATAAGAGCGCGACGTGAATAAGAGCGCGGTGTAGGGTGGGCCGTGCCCACCATGTCGTTGTTGTTTAGTCAATCGTGGTTGTTCAAACGGCGGTGGGCACGGCCCACCCTATCGATCGCGTTATTCAAGATAACCCAGGTCAGCCAACCGCGCGGTCAGCTTCTGCAAATCTTCCTGCGAATAAGCACTCGCGCCAGCCGACATCGACTCCGACGCTTCAACCGACGACGAATCATCCACGCGTTTCTGAAGCGCCGGACTGAACGCGTCGGTGATCACCTTCCCGCCCATGTCGCCGGGATACGCCAACCCCAGCATCGAAAGAATCGTCGGCGTCGCATCGATCAGATTCACGTCGAGCCTCTTGCCCGCGACCACACCGGGACCATACACCGCAAACACACCCTCGGGCCGATGCGTCCCTTCCATCCGATGCAGCGGCACCCACGACACAAACCGATTGCCGCGGATCTTCCGCACTACAGCCAGACTCGGTTTCGGCGACAACATCAAATCAGGCAGCCAATCGCGTTTCTCGCGCGAGCAACCGTACAACTCCTCGGGCTTGTGAACGGCATCGAATATTTTGATTTCCTTCCCGCTCGGATCTTTGCAGGTTGCTTCTTCCAACCGCTTCTTCAATTCGTCGCGAAGACTTTCATATTCGCTTGGCTCGACAATGCCCGTGTCCTGCCGGCCTTTCAGGTTGATGTACAAGAAGCCAGCCATCCCGGCGTGAACAACAGCAGCCCGCGTCTTTGAGAAATCGACGGCCAGGTCGTCTTCCAAACTGAAACTACCGGCTGCGAACTTGCCTTTCTTGCGAAAGAGCTTCGCCAACCGCTGTCGCACGCGATTGCGCGACTGCGCCCCACCGCCGCGAATACTCAGATACCCCCACTTTTCCAGCATGAGGTTCGGCTGGACCTTCCCCTCGAGGCTGCCGTGCCCGTGGTCGGACATCATGAAGATGTGGGCGTTGTGCTGATCGGCGTAGGCCATGATCTTACCAATGGCGACATCCAACTCGGCGAAGCAGTCGAGCGCCATCTGGCTGCGTTTTCCAAAACGATCACGGGTGCGCGGATCGAGGTAGCGCCAGACCTTGTGCTGAAGATTGTCCACCATCTTGAAGACAATCATCATCACGTCCCATCCGTATTTGTCGCCGCAGAATTCGAGAACCTCCGCGCCCTGATGAAACGTTCGCGTGATGTCTTTGAGGTTTTCCGCGAAGAGCGCCTCACCGCCGAAGGTTTTGCGCTTCCACTTGTTCTTGAACGAATAGTCGGGCCAACGGTTGAGGATTTCAGATTTCAACTCGGGCGGATGGGTGAAATCGGTTTTGGTGCTGACGGCTTCGAATCCACTGATGAGAAATCCGTTGACGGGCACCGGCGGAAACGTCATCGGCACGTTGATGCTGCCGACGCGATAGCCCTTGTCGGAAAGAATCTGCCAGATGCTGCGAACGTGCGACAGCGCGTTGGTCGAGTTGAATCCGAGCGCGTTTGTCTTCACGTCGTAGCGCTCAAAATCGATGATGCCGTGAATGCCCGGATTGATCCCGGTCATGAACGTCGTCCAAGCCGCCGGCGTGATTGGCGGAACCGTCGAATGCATGATCCCCGACGTGCCGCCATCGACGAGCCGCTTGAGATTCGGCATTCGACCGGCATCCATCAACGGCCCCATCACGTCAAACGTCGCCCCGTCGAGTCCGAGGATGAGGACTTTACCCGCGACGGCTGGGAAATCAGATTGCTTGCCGGATGGCTTGTCTGCTGTGGTCATTGGGCCAACTCAATCACTACGCTGTTAACAGAATGCTGTTAATAAAATTTTCAGTCGATTCCAACTATCGGGCGGTAGCGCCACTTACGCTCACCGGCCAGATTTCACGATGGTATCGCTCACAACTGCGTTTGCAATTCGCCCGATCAACCGGCATACTCCGTTCTTCAATCGTTGCACTTTCGACCGCGAAATCACCACCTAGCAGGGATGCGACCCATGAATATTATCCGCGAACCGTCCGTCTATCTCGTTGGCAAGCAAATCGCCGATGACACCGAAATCGAGCGTTTTCTTGCCGATCACGACGTCAGTTCGTGGAGCACCGATGCCTCCGTAGCCGGCGAAAAAATGGTAGAAGTGGCTGGTCGCGTCTGCTACATGAGCTTCGCCAAACCGCGTCCCGGCGGCAACAAGGCCTACATCGAGCGGCTCCTGTCGGTCGGGCACGGCAGCGTCCTCGAGCACAGCGTCTGGAATTTCGTCATCACCGGCGTCTCGCGATCCTTCACCCACGAACTCGTCCGCCACCGCGCCGGGTTCGGTTATTCGCAACTCTCGCAGCGCTACGTCGACGAATCGACCGCCGACTTCGTCGAACCCGATTGCATCGGCGACGACGGCGAACTCCACGAGATCTGGCGGGCAGCCGTCGAACATTGCCAGGAAGCTTACGTCAAACTCGTGCGCGGGTTGGAGCACAAATTCGAAAACGTCGCCGACAAAACGCTGCGCCGCAAGATGGCCCGCCAAGCCGCACGCTCCATCCTGCCCAACGCAACCGAAACCAAGATCTTCGTCACCGGCAACGGCCGAGCGCTTCGCCACTTCATCGAAATGCGAGCCAACGAACACGCCGAAACCGAAATCCGCATCGTCGCATCAAAGGTCTGCGAAATCCTCAAGAAGGACGCCCCCAACCTCTTCGGCGATTACGAGTTGACGCAACTCGACGACGGAACAAAAGCCGCCGACACCCCTTGGCGAAAGGTCTAGTTCCCCGAAGGAAACGACCTTGAATTCGTAGGGTCCGCTGTGCGGACCGCCGTGTTGCGAATCTTCAAAATCGGTCCGCACAGCGGACCCTACGTTGCTTCTTCATCGCGCAAACCGTGTGCCACTGGCTGCTCGCCAGCCAGTGCGCAGCGATCTTACAATTTCCGACATTCACCCCGCGCACATTGCCCAAAACAACGCGCGAGGAGCCCTTGCAGCCGGTGATCGCAAGGCCCACAATAGCACCGTGGCAATTCAAGCGGGCGAGCCCGCACACTGATAACGATACAAATTCAAGACTCTGGAGACGCACATGAAACGCGCATTCTGCTTTGTGACGTTGGTGGCCGTGACCGCGGCTGGCTGCGCCGATCAAAGACACTTTGAATATCCCGTCGCACGCAAGGGTGACGTCGTCGACACGTACCACGGCACCAAAGTGCCCGACCCCTACCGCTGGCTCGAAGATCCGGATTCGCCCGAATCACGCGAGTGGATCGAAGCCGAAAACAAACTCACCTTCGGATACCTCGAAGGCATCCCCCAGCGCGAAAAAATCCAAAAGCGCCTCACCGAACTCTGGAACTATGAAAAGTACGGCACGCCGTACAAGAAGGGTGGCCGCTACTTCTTCTACAAGAACGACGGCTTGCAGAACCACTCCGTCCTCTACACAACCCGCGACCTTGAAAACGAGCCCACCGTCCTCATCGACCCGAACACATTTTCGGAAGACGGCACCATCGCGATGAAGGATTACGCGGTCAGCGATGATGGCAAGTACGTCGCCTACTCGGTATCCGAAGGCGGTTCCGATTGGATCGAATGGCGTGTGCGCGAAATCGAGACGGGCCGCGACCTGCCCGACCTCGTCAAATGGAGCAAGTTCTCCGGCGCATCGTGGACCAAAGACGGCGCGGGGTTCTACTACTCGCGCTTCGATGAACCGTCCGGTGACGAAGCCCTTCGCAGCCTCAACGAATACAACAAGCTCTACTACCACCGCCTCGGCACGCCGCAGTCAGCCGACGAGTTGGTCTACGAACGTCCCGACCACAAAGACTGGGGCTTTTCGGGCGGTGTCACCGATGATGGCCGCTACCTGATCATTTCCGTCAGCAAAGGCACCGAGCGCAAGAACCGCTTGTACTACAAAGACCTCAGCGTCCCCGGTTCGGAAGTCGTCAAACTCATCGACGTCCTCGACGCGCAGTACGCCTTCATCGACAACGATGGGCCCGTCTTCTGGGTTCGCACCGATCTCGATGCCCCCAAAGGCCGCGTCATCGCCATCGACACCAACAACCCGGATCGCAGCCACTGGCAGGAAGTCATCGGCGAGACGGAAGAGACCCTCCGCGGCGTCGGCTTGATCAACGACACATTCGTCGGGATGTACCTCAAAGACGCCCACACCCAGGTTCGTCTGTACAACCTCGACGGAAGCGATGCCGGCGAAATCGAACTGCCCGGTATCGGAAGCGCCGGCGGATTCAGCGGCAAGCGCAGCGACACCGAAACGTTCTACTCCTACACGAGTTTCAGCGTACCCAGCACGATCTACCGCTACGATTTCGAAACCAAGACGAGTTCACTCTATCGTCAGCCCAAGGTCAACTTTGATCCGTCGCGCTACGTCACCAAGCAGATTTTCTACACCAGCAAGGATGGCACCCGCGTCCCGATGTTCATCACCCACAAGAAGGGGCTCTGGAAACTCGGCAACAATCCGACGCTGCTCTACGGTTACGGCGGATTCAACATTCCCATCACACCCGGCTTCAATGTCAGCAATCTCGTCTGGATGGAAATGGGCGGCGTCTATGCCGTCGCGAACATCCGCGGTGGTGGTGAGTATGGCCGCGAGTGGCACCAAGCCGGTACGAAGCTTACCAAGCAAAACGTCTTTGACGATTTCATCGCAGCCGGTGAATGGCTGATTGCAAACGGCTACACCAAACCGGAAAAACTCGCGATCTACGGTGGAAGCAACGGCGGTCTGCTCGTTGGTGCATGCATCACCCAGCGTCCCGATCTGTTCGGTGCCGCGATACCTGCCGTCGGCGTGCTGGATATGCTGCGATTCAAAGACTTCACCATCGGTTGGGCGTGGATGTCGGACTATGGATCGGTGGATAACAAAGACGAGTTCGAAGCGCTCTACGCATACTCACCGCTGCACAACGTCAAGAAAGGCACGAGCTACCCGGCCACGTTGATTACAACCGGTGACCACGACGATCGCGTCGTTCCCGCGCACAGTTTCAAGTTCGCCGCGACCATCCAAGCCGCCCAAGCCGGCGAAGCCCCAACGCTGATCCGCATCGAAACCCGCGCCGGTCACGGTGCGGGCAAACCGACGACCATGCGGATCGAAGAAAGCGCCGACAAGATGGCGTTCCTGTGCCGCGAACTGCACATGTAACACCATCTCGGCAGCTGTCATATCCGATACAACCCAAGACGACCGGGCGCCCTTGTGGATCCCGGTCGTCTCTCATTTTGGGCGTACCCACCCCCACGCGGCCCCATCGAGCGTGCCCTGAGGCGTCCCAACGTCCCATAAGTGCCGAAGCGAATAGTCGAAGGTCATTGGCCGATACCCATAGTGGATATTCCCCACATGGCGGCGTGCGAGGCGCCATTCGCAATGGAGCGAAACGGCGCAGAGGTGGAGTGGCGTTACATGAGTCGGCCTATCAAATTGAACAAATCACCCAACGATCATCCAAGCCTTGAAGCAGATCTGGCCCTTGTCCGCGCGGCATTCGACGCCTCGCCTGTCGGGGTGGTGGTCGTCGATGCGAGCGGCGCAATCCAATTGATCAACCAACAGATCCTGGAACTGTTGGGATACAGCAAGGAAGAACTGGTCGGTCAGCCGGTTGAGATCATCATTCCCGTTGACGTACGCGACCGCCATGTGGGATTGCGCACCGAATTCATGAATTCTCCCATCACCAGAGTAATGGGAGAGCGATCCGACATTCGCGCCAAGCACAAGAATGGCGAGGAAATCCCAGTCGAGGTCGGGCTCAAGGTCTGCCACGTCAACGAAACGATTTCCATCGTCGCCACCATCAACAACATCACTGCGAGGAAGCGGGCTGAAGAAGCGGCCCGCGAAAGCGAGAAACGCTTTCACGAATTGGCCGATTCTGCGCCAGTTCTCATCTGGATGAGCAATGCGGAAGGCGAGTGTATTTACTGCAACGCTCAATGGCTCTCATTCACGGGGCAACCGCTTCTCGATGTGCTTGGTCACGGGTGGTCCAAGAACATTCATCCAGACGATCGCGATGCGTGCCTGGACGACTGCCACAAAGCCCACGTGCAGCGACATCGCTTCTCCATTGAGTACCGACTCAAGCGGAGCGACGGTCAATACCGCTGGATGGTCGACACGGGGATCCCCAGGCGAGACAGCGAGGGAAAGTTCCTGGGATTTGTCGGGACCTGCGTTGACGTCACTGAACTCAAAGCCACGCAATTGGAACAACAACGACTTCGCAGCGAACTATCCAGCATCCTCGATCACGTGCCGTCGATGATTTGGTACAAGGACGGAAAGAACCGCATCTTGAGGGCCAATCGCACAGCAGCAGCATCGATTGGGCGCACCCGCCAAGAAGTCGAAGGCCGGCAAACTGAAGAACTTTTTCCTGAAGACGCGGCAAAGTATCTCGAAGACGACCGCGCGGTCATCGAATCCGAAATCCCCAAACTCAACATCATTGAACGATACATCACCCAAGGGGAAGAGCGCTGGGTCAAGACGGACAAGGTTCCCTACCGCGCCCCCAACGGACACGTCGAAGGCATCATCGCGATCGCAACCGATGTCACAGAGTTGAAGCGAAATGAAGCCGCCCTTCGCGAGAGCGAAGAGCGATTCGAGCATGCGGTAAGCGGATCGTCCGATGGGTTGTGGGACTGGGACGTTAAGACTGACGAAGTCTACTACTCTCCTCGATTCAAAGCGCTCTTGGGATACCGCGATGACGAATTCGCAAACACTCTCGATGACTGGACTTCGAGACTGCACACCGATGACCAGGATTCGACGATGACTGCGGCACGCGCTCACCTCGAACGCGGCGACCCCTTCGATGTCAAACACAGGGTACGGTGCAAAAATGGCGAATTTCGCTGGTTTCGTGCGCGCGGCAAAGCCATTCGCAATGATGCCGGTGCGGCCACCAGAATGTCTGGTTCCATAACTGACATCACTGAGCAACACATCGCGGAAGAACAAGTCGCTGCATCCAACGCCCAACTCGAAGCAGTGCGCGCCGCCTTGATCCGTTTTCTGGAAGACGGTGACATCAAGGAGTCAATGGACGCACTTTTGAATGACCTGCTCAAGCTCACCAACAGCGCTTACGGGTTCATCGGAGAAGTACTGCGCACGGAAGCCGGTGAACCATACCTCAGAACAAACGCCATCAGGAGAGTTTCGTCGAGCGAATCAACCCAACAGTTCTTTGCGAACAATGCACCGGCGGACTTGGAGTTCTACGATCTCGACAATCTCTTTGGGCATGTCATCAAGACCAAAAAGACGGTCATTGCAAATGATCCTCACAATGATGCACGAGGCGGTGGACTCCCTCCCGGACACCCCCCGCTGCGCCGCTTTCTGGGGCTGCCCATCCACTACCGTCAGGAATTGATCGGCATGGTCGGAATCGCCAACAGCACTGAGGACTACGACAAATCGACCGCCGCGTCGCTTCAACCATTCCTTGCAACCTGCGCAAGTATCATCCAGGCACATCGCGTCGAAACCGAAAGAAGTCGGGCGGAACGCGAATTGGGCCTCGCCCGCGAGCGTGCAGAAACCGCCAGCCGCGCCAAGACCGCTTTTCTCGCGAACATGTCCCATGAATTGCGCACGCCGCTGAACTCTGTGATCGGCTTCACCAACCGATTGATTCGCACCGCAGAATCCGACGACCTCGATCGGAAAATCGATGCGCTGGAAACCATCGACCGCAATGCAAAGCACTTATTGCAAATGATCACCGACATCCTCGACCTGTCCAAGATAGACGCGGGGTATACGGACATTCAGTTTTCCACATTCGACGTCATGTCGGCGGTGCGCGATGCCGTGGATCGAACGGCTTCACTCGCAGATGACAAGCCGGTCGAACTTAAACTTGATTTACCGGTGAAAAAGTTGCCCATCACTGCCGACCGAACGAAAGTTCAGCAGATCACCATGAACTTGCTCGCCAACGCGATCAACTACACAGAGGCCGGTACCGTGCGCGTCTCGCTCGCAGAAAGTTCCATGGAGGATGGCGCTCCCGCGATCGGCCTGACCGTCAGCGACACCGGTTGCGGAATTCAAGCAACGGACATTGACAAGCTCTTCGAGAAATTTACGCAATTGGATGGAGAATCAACCAGGCGGGTGGGCGGTACAGGTCTCGGACTAGCGATCACCAAGGAACTCGTTGATGCGCATGGCGGCACCATTGAAGTCAACAGCACTTTCGGTGAAGGCAGCGAATTTTCAGTTCTGATACCCGTCGCACCATCTGGCCATGCCCCCCTGGCCTCCGATCTCGCACAGGCCTCCAATTAGGCGTTTGTTGCCGAGTCACGAATATGAAAGTGGTCAACCGTTACCAATGACCCAAAAACCAAGGAGTTTCAACGTTGCTTAAGGCACTCGTCGTCGATGACATTCCAGATAACGTCAAATTGCTCACCTATGATCTGCAGGATGCTGGGTACGATGTCGTTTCCGCCACCAACGGAAAAGAAGCCATGCGCATCATCCAGGATGTCGGTCCGCAGATTGTCCTGTCCGATTGGATGATGCCGGAGATGGACGGCTTGGAACTTTGCCAGGCCATTCGCAATTCGGATCTCGCCTCTTACACATATATCATCATGCTCACGGCCCACTCTGACCAATGCCGCCTGGTTGAAGCGTTCGATGCCGGTGCGGACGACTTCCTGGCCAAGCCCTTTGAAGGCCCGGAATTGCTGGCACGCGTTCAAGCTGGTTCGCGTATCGTCGCCCTGGAGGAGGAGTTGGCGCGCGATCGATTGGCACTCCACAAGATGAACGCCGAACTGTGCATCCTCAACGATAAGCTGGAGCGCTGGGCCACCACCGATGACCTGACAGCATTGGGTAACCGCCGGGAAGGCATGCGCTATCTGGACGAATGTTGGGCGACCACGAAACGGCATGGTCAATCACTCTCATGCTTGATTCTCGACATCGACCACTTCAAGGCATGCAATGACCAATTCGGACACAGCACCGGCGACAGGATTCTGCGCGGGACCGCCGATGTCTTGCGAAATGCCACGCGCGCTGGCGAAAGAACCTTTCGAATTGGCGGCGAGGAATTCTTGGTCGTTTGCCCCTCGACCGATTCCGAGGCGGCAACCATAACTGCCGAACGTCTGCGTGCCGAAGTCGAATCCAACACGATTCGTCACAAATGTGGGACCTTCAAGGTCACCATTAGCGTGGGGGCGGCCAGCCTGACTGAATCGCACGACACCGCCGAGGACCTCTTGGGCGCCGCCGACCGAGCGCTTTACGCGGCCAAAGCCGCTGGTCGTAACTGCGTCGTCGCAGACAACCCCACGCCCAGTCGCAACCACCGAGAGAACAGAGCCGTGGCGACATAAGCTCCCCTGTTTTTCCGCATGAATCGGCGTCCGTTGCGTCAGCAAACGCCATCGTCCAACGCACGCTTGAACCACACCAACAGACTATCTACGATGACCGCTTGGGATTTGCGAAGGCAGCGTTCTGCCGATCCAATTCCGCGGACCAGCTTGCCTCGCACGTTTGCGTTCATTCACGCCAAAGCGCATCGGGGGCCGACATGATCACCAGATCAAGATTCGCCGCGTTGTTCGTATGCATCCTTATCGCCATACCCGGATGCGGAAACGCACCGACCACCGACAACGGCAGCAACAACGGAAACTCTTCCGGTGATTCCGCCGACACACAATCCAACGCCGCAACAGCCGCCTCCGTGATTGATAGCGCCCAACAGATGCTCGACGATGGCGCCGATGTCGACGCCACCCGCGACGCGATGCTTAACGAGTTGCAGAGCAAGGCCGGTGTCGAAACGGCAGAGATCGACGAATCCAGCGACGTCATCTGGGCCGACTTCGACAACGGCGAGACGCAACTCTTCGCAATCTTCGACGATGAGAACGAAGGCGATGATGCCGAGACTTGGCTCCAACTGCTCAACGACGCCGACGACG
>JAUIEW010000030.1 GCA_030429365.1 Phycisphaerae bacterium | reverse complement strand
AACAAGCCGTCAGTTTTTCTGGCGTACCAAATGCCGCCTCGATTGCGAGTTTCAAAGTGCCGTCATCCCAGGGTTGAATGTCGATTTTGGATCGCCGCCCGAGTCGCTGCATTCTTTCACTCGGATTCAGCCCTTTGAGGTACTCAACATATTCAATATTCGTGTTGGACAGATTCTGTGATTCCGCGAGTACGAGAATTCCGTTCCATCTTGCGGGCACATACGGAATGTACGGTTCGCGCAGTACCAAGTCCGCGTCAGATGGCGCAACGTGCTTCTTGCAGACTTCAAGCAACTCAGAAATCAGATTGCTTTTCATTGAACAAACCTCGCCTATTCCTGACTTCTCGGCACCCTCATAAATCAGTAAATTTCAGGACGGCCATCACTTTCCTACGAACTACTTCGCCCTAGCCCAACAGCGCCGCCAACACGCGGACGAGCACTGTCATCAAGAGGATCGCTTCCGGGCATGCGGCAACGTAGCTGACGTTTGGCGTTCGGTGCAGGTGATGGCTGTGAGCGCGCCATGCCTGAATCAGGTCAAAGGTACGGCTCCCATTTTGAGGCATCCTGAGCAAGGACGAGGGCGCCTTTCAGTTTCGGTAGGACGGAACACGCGAAAAACTCGGCCACTTCCTGCTCGGACTCATCGTGGTGAAACGTCGTAACCACACCTTCGTACTCTTCCCGACCTTCGTAAATCCGCTCGACGATGATGTCATCAATGCGGTCATGGACTTCCCCGGCTCGCTCTCCGAAACACGCAAACCATGTGCATCCCCCATCCAGCAAGTGTTTGCAAGTTTCGCACAGGAATCCGTCGTCCAACCATTCCTTGTCGTTTACGTCTATCAGCACGAGGAATGGGTGCTCAACCGTAGGCAAGGGCGCTCCCGGTTTGATGAATAGCGGCGACAGAGGCATTAGGCGGTTCCTCACCCCAACAGCGCCAGCAACACCCGCACAAGCACCGTCATCAGGACCAGTGCTACCGGGTAGGCGGCGGCGTAGCTTATGACTGGCGCTTCTGAACCGGTGCTGGCCGTCAGCGCTCCTATGCCTGGCGTGGAGGTCATCCCTCCGCAGATTCCGCCCAAGAGTTGAATGATCGGCAGTCGCAGCGCGTACACCCCCACGAGCGCGCCGACGATCATCGGCAGAATCGCGACAGCCATCGCAGCCAAACACATCATCACACCGTACTCGCGCAGCACGCCGCCAATCGCAGCCCCGGCTCCCACACCGGCGTCGGCTAGCAGCAGCACCAGACCAATGTCCGTCAGCAGCAGACGCGACGCACGCGGGATGTGCCCCTTGATCGGTCCGAGCTTTCCAAGGTGCCCCAGAATCAGCGCAACCAGCAGCGGACCGCCCGTCAGACCGAGGGCCATATGCTGCGACCCGACGCCGATCTGCACAACGCCAAGCGCAACGCCCGCACCGATCCCCACGCCCAGCGACACGAGGTCGGTCTCGTCGAAGGTGTGCGACCGATGCCCGGCATACTCGGCGAACCGTTCGAGGTCTTCGTGCTCACCGACGACGTTGAGCATGTCGCCGTATTCGATCCGGTCGGCTAATCGTGGTACGAACTCGAGATCGTGGCGCATGATGCGGGTGACGGTGACGCCAAACTGCGAGCGCAGGTTGAGTTGATAGAGCGTCTTTCCGACGATGCGGCGATCGCTGACGACGATGTGCATGCTCTGATCCTGCGTCATGGCGATCATGCCGGTGCGCTCGTCGACCTCACCGAGCAGTTGGATCACGGGGGCCAGCCTGAACCGGCGGGCGATGACCAAGAGGCTCTGCCCTTCTTCCAAGACCAGGTCGGCTGGCACGGGCACGAGCTTGTGGTCTGAGAGCAAACGCGAGACCTGGCAGTTGTAGTCGGAGATGAAACTAAGGTCGGACAGTTTGCGGCCGATGACCGCCGGATTGCGAATTTTGACGAGGACGCGTTCGATGCGATGGTTTTCGGCGTCGCGCGCTTCGGCGTCGCGCCCGAGTTTGCCGAGGTCAGCGCCGATGATTCGCGGATAAAGATGGACAAAGGCGATGACGCAGATCAGCCCGAATGGATAGGCCAGACTGAAACCAACGCTGATCGCGCCGGTACCGGGAGCGGCTTCCACCGCCGCAGCCAACCCCGGCGTGCTGGTCAGCGCCCCGGCGAAAATGCCGGCAGACAGCGGACCGGGTATGCCAAGGAAGCGCGATGCTAGCCAGGTGGTCGCAGCCCCCACGGCGACGATGCACAGCCCGACCAGTGCCAGCTTCTGACCCTGTTTGCGAAAGGCTCGGAAGAACGACGGCCCGGCACTGAGCCCGACGCAGTAGATGAATAGAACCAACCCGACCGAACCGATCGAGCCGGGCACTTCATAACCGATGTTACCCGCGGCCAACGCGACGAAGATGACCGCGGAAGGTCCCAGCGACATTCCCGCCACCCGTAGCCGCCCGAGCAACAAGCCTGCCGTAATCACCACAAGCAAAACCAACGCCGGACGATGCGCGAATGGCAAGCCATCCGCAAGCAAACCAACGACCTGTGCATCCATTGAATCGCCACCTTGCGCATGCTGCGACAACATGTACTTCGCCCCGATGCGGGCAAAGTCGCGAGCCTAACTCTTCGACCACCATCGGGCAAGGCGGGTTTCTGACGTGATTTAATAATTAGCGCACCGTCAACGGAAGGGCTACAACTGCCGATCCAGTCGGCGGTAGTGGATGGCCTCGGAGAGGTGTTCCGCGCGGATGTTGGCGCTTTCGGCCAGGTCGGCGATGGTTCTGGAGACGCGCAGAATCTTATCGTGGGCCCGAGCCGACAGCCCCAGCTCACTCATTGCCTGCCTCAGTATCTGCTCTGCCGGTGCGTCGATCTTGCAGTGGGTGCGGAGTAGCTTTGAACTCATACGTGCGTTGATCAATGTACCGTTGTCGCCGAAACGGATTCGCTGGGCGTTTCGAGCCGCCACGACCTGCCCGCGCAACTCGCTTGATGGCGTTCCATCGCGCTCGTTTCGCAACTGCGTGAAAGGGACGGCTGGCACTTCGACGTGTATGTCGATGCGGTCGATCAAAGGCCCGCTGATCCGGGCGAGGTACTTATCGATTTGCGGTGGGCTGCATTTACACGGCTTGCGCGGATCAGTGAAGTATCCGCATGGGCACGGGTTCATCGCGGCCACCAACATAAACGATGCCGGAAAGACGGCCGTCGTGTGCGCCCGGGCGATCGTCACCTCGCCATCTTCGAGCGGCTGACGAAGCGCTTCGAGCGACGTGCGATTGAATTCCGGAAACTCATCGAGAAAAAGCACGCCATGGTGCGCGAGCGAGACCTCCCCCGCTTGCGGAATCGTACCGCCGCCAACCAAGGCAGCAGTGCTCGCCGAATGATGCGGGCTGCGCACGGGCCGGGTCGCCAGCAGCGCCTCACCGCGCCGCAACTCACCGGCCACCGAATGAATCCGCGTCGTCTCCAGCGATTCCGTCAGCGTCAGTTGCGGCAGGATCGTCGGCAGGCGCTTGGCCAACATCGTCTTGCCCGATCCCGGTGGGCCAAGCATGAGCACATTGTGCCCGCCAGCCGCTGCGATGGTCAGCGCGCGCTTGACATGATCCTGCCCGCGCACGTCGCTGAAGTCGACGTCGTATTTTGAGAGCTTTTTCAACGCGTCGTACGGGTCAACAAAGACGGGATCGATGGGAAGTTGACCGGAAAGAAACCCGGCGGCTTCGGTCAGCGACGAAACCGGAATGATCTCCACGCCATCGACAACCGCGGCTTCCTCCGCATTGTCAACCGGCAAGACCAGACCGCGCAGCCCCATCGCCTTGACCATCAGCGCCACCGACAGCGCCCCGCGCATCGGCCGAACCCGACCATCGAGCGCCAACTCGCCGGTAACCAGGTACGCAGGCGTCAATTCTGGCACCACACTGCCCGACGCGAAGATAATTCCCAGCGCCATCGGCAGATCGAACACCGGCCCCTCTTTGCGCAGGTCCGCCGGCGCGAGGTTCACCACCGTTTTGTGACGTGGGAAATCGTAGCCGCTGTTGTGCATCGCGCTGCGAACGCGCTCGACACTTTCTTTGACGGCTGCATCGGGAAGGCCAACGATCGTCGCAGCCGCAAACCCGCGCGACGCGATATCAACTTCCACTTCGACGGGCTCTGCTTGAATGCCGCAGAAGGCCACACTGTTGAGTCGGGCTATCATCGGACGGGCTCTGAATTCGACTTGGCCCGACCGCCAATCGATATGATGCAATGGACAGACTGGATACCGAACGGTTGTACGTCACACACCTAATTCAGTTAGTGACGCCAACATCGGTCAACGCCCGACTATCATAACTCCATTTTCAAAAAAGTCACATCGACGCTATGCCTGATACACAAAACTAGCTTCAGGCTCGCTCACATTCCGCCGACGGTAGCCATCCGGCGTGACGACGCCGATCAACACGTCGCCCTCGTAGAATCCGAATTTCACGTATCGATAGGTCGCTCCGCCGAGAATCACCTCCGGATGCTTTGAGCATATCCGATCGGCAACAATCCCAACAAAAAGCATCATGGCGCTGTCGCAAACTTCGAATGAGATGACCTCGTCGTATGCAGCTTTCGTGCAGCGCTTGAGCACCACCGATTCCGGTGACGTTTTCGCGCAGTAGTCATACCCCTCGAATGTCTCACTCTCGGGATCGCGCGGGTCAAAGCCGGCTCCCGCGTTGACGTCAATGTCAAAACCGTGATCCAGTTGAATGATGCTGAAGGCGAGGACGTTGAACTTCTTATTGGGCGGACGCTTGAGTTCGCGAAGCACATGCTTACGGATTCGCTCGTAGTCGCGCTCCAACGTCTTGGCGTCGATCATCTTCGCCAAGGGAGCAAACTCGTTGGCGGGTATCAGCTTGCCAAGTTTCGCCCACGCGGTGGCCAAGTCCGTTCCATTGAGCACCATCTCGTCGGAGGACTTGCCAATCGCAGCCCAGTCTGTCTCTTTCGGGATTGCCTTAACCTTCTCCTTGCCCCCCGCACCGGCTGGTGGTTCGGGATACTCAAAATTCGCCGGCAACTCCCCCTTGCGGGCCAACTTATCCACGACCGTGTTCAGAGCCTCTCGCACCTTGGCATCCTCGTGATGCGCCAGGTCGGCCAACTTCTTGAGCGATTTCTTACCGTAGTAGGGATACCGCAAGATCATCGTACCCACGTGCTTGGGGTCGCGAAGAAACTCGTCGCGCACGAGGGTCGGACGAGGCTTGCGCACGAATTCGCGATCCAGGTGCTTTCTGATCTTCGCCGTCACGCCGCGGTCATTCTCCTTCAACAGCTTGCGCAATTGTGCGACACCATTCTTGGGAAGCTCGCTCTCGCACTCCAACATGACAGCCGCCGCCAATCGCACGATGCGACTCTGCTCGGGATCAAGAAATTGGGCAACAATCGGCTTGAGGTACTTTTTGGTCGGTTTCTCGAAAGACCAGAGGCTTATCGAATCGTGCTCGCTGACAACCTTCGCCATCAACGCGAAGACCTCATCGCGAAGCTTCGGATCTTTTTCCTGCGTGGCGGCTAACAAGTCCCGACAGTTCTTGCTGTAGCGTTTAGCAGCCGCCTCATTCGGTGGAATTCTATTCTTCTTTAGGTAGCTTTCGATTGAATTGATCGTCTGACGAACCGTGCCCATGACAATCCTCCACGGGTGATCAAAGAACCACGCGTGGCGATTCACCCGTTGTCAGTAGTGCCACGCGACCAATCGCGCCCCGACCAATGGACATCAATCAAACGTCCATCCGCTAGCCGGGTTGACATGATAAGAAATGAAACTTTGTCAATGCCAGAATCTAGTCTACCACATCCTAAGATTCGTCGCGCCAAATCGCTTCGACATTGACATCATCTGTCACCTCAAAGGTGCACTCGCGGTTTGAACCGCACGATGCCGCGTCGCCATCCCACCGATCGAACATCTCCGAACAGTCGCCGCTGACGACATCGCAGCCGTTGGTATCTTTGGCATCAAGCGTGATCATCGTACCGGTCTTGACCTGGCCAGCCGACCGGACGTTGCACACATCGTTGGTTGTGCCGCTGATCTCGGGGTCACCGGGACGACCCAGCCGCGCGGGGGCGTCGATGGTCAGGTCATAGCATCCGCCCGTCAACTGCGGGTTGACCTCATCTGACTTGACGATGCTCACAGTCGGCATGTTCCTAAAGACGGCTGACACATCCTTGTCGGAATCCATTTCGATAACAGCCACACCGTCTTCGGGCATCGCGTCGACATCGCCTTCCCACTGCACGAACTCATTGTTGAATGGCGACATCAGGTTGGCGTCATCGTTGAGCGGTAGCGCGCTGATGATGCCCCGGGCTTCGACAGCCACGAGCGTCACCGTCTGCCCTTTTTGAATCATGACTTCCTGAACATCCGGATCGCTGCTGCTGGTGACGCCGATCGACAGGTTGAAATCAAAGTACGGCGCGTTCTCGCGCGTGTAGCCAACTGAGTCGATGACGCGATACACCGTCATACCTTCAGCGTCGCCATCTCCGCGAAGCGTCAACGTCAATCGAAATGGCCCGTCGCCACCATCGCCACCGTCCGACGAATCACCGCCATTGTCGACATTGCCGACACCGTTCGTGCAGATCCCGTTGGTGTCCAGGTCGAAACCGTTCGTACAGACATCGTTCGAACCGCCATTGCCAGCCGGCGGTACAGTGCATCCGACCATCGAGACCAACGCGCACAGCCCCGCCATCCACAGCCCCCGCAAGTTACAAGCAATACCCATCATCATTCTCCAATCAAAAGAATGCCGGCCCGGCACGTACGCCAACGACTATTTTGGCTTTACCACCACCGCCACTTGCTTCTTGGCGTCGAAGATTGCCTTGGCGGCTGCTTGAATATCTTTGTCTGTCAATGCATCGAGAGTTTTTGCGAGCTTCACCGAGTCGACTTTAAGCTGCTCGCAGCGGCCTATCGAATACGCAACGCCGTATAGATTTCCCTGAAACATCTGGGGTGGAAACTCGACCATCCCAAGAATTATCCCGAGCATCTGCTTGGTTAACTGCGTTTCCATGGGCGTCAGCGGTTTCTTGATCGCCGCATCAAGCATGACGCGAAGCGCTGCGATCGATTCTTCGTCGGACTTATCGGGCCGCAACGGTGCGGAAATCGAAATGACGGCTGGGTCATCGAGCGGACTGAACATCACCTGCGTCCCGCTGGCCATCACGTTTTGAAACATGCGGCTGACGATGACGAGGCACGCCGCGTAATGCTTGTCGTTCGGCATAGGTGCGGCGAACGCGATCCCCGCATAAGGTTTTGCATCCGGCATCCGGGGCGTAATCGCGATCGCATGAATCGCACCAACCTTGGCCGGTCCGGGTTGATCCACAACAACCGGCACCGCCCCAGCCGGTATATCCCCGAAGTGCTTTTCGATAAGCCCCTTCGCCTCATCCGCATCAAAGTCGCCCGTCAACACGACCAACGCATTCGACGGTTTGTAATGGTCCAGCCACCAATGGATCACATCGTTGAGCCCGATCAACTTCACCTGTTCAGGCACGCCGCCCTTTCGGTGACCGGTTGTCGAAGGCCGGAGGTTGTCGCGGGCGTGATTCATCACCGCCAACTGTGGCAGTCCGCCAAACATGTTTTCAAGCTCTTCCAACAGCCGCGGAACTTCGCGATCAAGGTCGGCTTGCGTCGGGTTCAGGAAGCCCATGCGGGCGGCGGCATCTTCGATTTCACTGTCCAACCGATCTTTCTCAAACACCGTCGCGATAATCGTGTAGTCGTCGCCCGTCTGCGCATTCCAACCGAGCGGGTAACGCTGCATGTACTGATGCACGGTGCGCGAAGGCTCCTTGCCCGCCGCCGCGGTCACGTAAATGTGCTCAACCAAATGCGACAAACCCGACTTGCCCTCGGGATCATGCGAACCGCCCACCTCAAACAACACATCGAGCGCAATACGCTTCGATTTATTCGTCGGGTAGAGAATATAGGTCAGCCCGTTGTCGAGCTTATGGCGAGTCGCACCTTCGGGAAGGGAACGCACGACTTCAGGATCAGCCGCCACTTCCTTCGCAGGTGTTTCCTGCACCGTGCTTTCCGCTTTCGCTGCGGGTTCAACATCGTCGCCCTTGCTACATCCGGCCAACGCAAACAAAACGATCGCTGTTAAGCGCAACAGATGCATGACGGCTACTCCATGAAGGCAAACCATGATCGAGCCGCCACATGCTGCGCGCCAGCCGGCGAACCCGTGGGCCGAAAAGGGAAATGGTAGTATGTACCGGCAGGACGACCCGGTAAATATGCTCGACTATGGCCCGTTCTCTGTCAATTCGAGCGTGCCAAGGTAGTAGAAACCGTTGGCGTTGGTGTTGGCCGCCCCCTTGGTCACGGTGATGACGATTGCGTTTTGCGCATTGGGAGCGACGCCGGTCACCGTCACAACATTTGAATCATTGCCGGCTGCATTGAGCGAAACCGTGGTTGTCGCAGCGCCGCTGATCTGATAGTCGGTCGTGCGATTGTCCCCCACACCCATGCGCGACGCACTGATGACGAAGTCGTAGGTCGCCGACGGATTCAACCCTGTCAGCGTCATCTCTGCGGTCGGGTAGACACCGCCTGCGAAGGTCACGTCATTGCCAAAGAGCGAATCCTGCGTCGCCGTCGCGGGATAGTCGCGAAGCGCCAAATCGCTACCGCCTGCCGGCGCGGTCGTCCCGCTGGTGTTCGACCCGTTGAACCGAAGGGTCGGCGACATCGCCAGCGTGATCCCCGTATCAACGTCGGCAACATTGTGCAGCGCGATCGATGACGTGAAGTTGCTCGCGTGAATATTGTTCCAATACAAGACCTCGCCTACCGTTTGCGATGCACTGCTGCCAAAATCGACAAGAATCGTCGCATCAGCCGATGCCGGCGTCACCGCTAGCTCCACACTGCCAACCGCATCCACAAAGCCAGCCGATGTCGCAGTGACGGTTGCGGAATACATACCCACCGCCAATCCCGTCGCGTCAGCCGTCACTGCGAACGGTGCCGAAGCCGGCGCAGTGGCTGGAACGCTGAGCCATGTCGGCGGCAGCGACGTGTCATCATCAATCACACTCAGCGACACGACCGGCGAGCTGCCGTCACTCGTCGAAACCGTCATGTCCTGCGCGTCCTGATTCGCGCCGGCTTCGATGCTGAACTGCACAAGCGAAGGCGCGATGCTCAACTCGGGAACAGCCGGAAGCGTCCGCAACTGCAAACTCTGAAAGTCCACCAGATCGACATCACCGTCGCTGTCATCGTCCACGAAACAACAGTCAAGCCCGATCGACGCTGGATAACATGGCGGCAACTCGCACGGCCCGCTCGCACACTCAGCTATCGCACCGCCATCATCCAGCGGTACACTGACGCGAACGTTGTCATAGATCACAAACGAATTGCCCGTCGTGTTCTGACCCGAAAAGTGATCGAAGAACCCCAGCATGATCGTACCGGCATCAAACCCGGACGCATTCGCCTCTTGCGAAATCACCGCGCCATTAAGCCGCCACGTCACCACGCCGTCGAACTGTTCGATCTCACCCGTCACCCACTGCCGTCCCGGCGATCCCGAAACCGACGCACCAACCGGGTCGCCCGCAACCGACGGGAACAATCCGGAAAATAGCGACTGACCGTTGTCCCATTGGGCAAGCGCTCGCCGCGTCGGAGCCACAGCGTTGTTGCCCCAATACGCGTTGTAGTCCTTGATGGAACCATCGAGCGACGTCGAACCCGGCGAGACGTCACCGTCACTGGCGGCCGCGAAGTACACACCGTCGGTATCGCTGCCCACGTCTGCCGAAGCGTTAAGTCGCGTGCCATCGTGGTTGATTCCCGCGCAAGCGTGCTCGGTCGATCCGCCCGAATCCCAGCTGATGTACATGTCCCACGTCAGCTTAAAGTTACCCGCAAAGCTCTCGCCGATTGGGTACGCCGATATTCCGGATGCATCCGCCGGCCCAGCGTTTGTGTTGGCTTCCATCATCAGCCCGCGCGTGCTACCGCCCGTCGAATTCGGCGCAGCCGGTATCGAACGTGCGCTGTAGTCGAAATGGAATGCCGCAGTGTCACCCGCATCTTTCGCGACCGTGTTCCACGCCGCGCTCGTATCGGTATCGAAATCGTCGCCCCACACTTGCAGATAAATCCGCTCACATTCGTCGGGTGTGCCGTTGGTGTTGCAATCGATGCTCGTGCCTTCGGCGATGTCGCAATCGTCCGGCGCACCGTTGTCATTGCAGTCATCTTCAAACGAATCCGGAATGCAGTTTGAGTTGCAATCGAGACCCGCGGCGCCGCATCCATAGCCGAGAATCAAGTCAGCCGTCACCTGCAACTCGACCGCTTCCTGTTCGCTCAAACTCGCCAGCACCTTCGGCGAGCCAAACGTCGGCGATTGATATACCGTTCCGAAGATCACCAGCGCCGTCAGGTATGTGCCGCGTGATCCGGCATGGTACATGTCCGTCGAATGCAGATTGTCCCAACCGGTCGCCTCCCACGCATCACCCACCGGCGCAACAGCCGCCGTTCCTGCGCCAAATGCCGCGTCTACATCCTGCCGCGCGAGTTCGTATCCATCGCGCAGTTCCTGCTGCATCTGCGCGGGCCCGCCCGGAAACGAAGGCGGATCACCGGTGTAAACCGAATGGCCCGGCTCACGCGCCCACGTCTCAAACAACACCGCGCTGGCCCCAGGACTGTGATTGCGCGCGACCGTGAAAAGCCCAACCAAGTCCGCACGAAACTGCGCGAGGTTTCCAATATGCGTGGGGCGCGTCGAGAACCCTTGCAAGACAATATGATCCCACTGAAACCCGGATGTCGGCACGAAGTCCACCGGGTTGGTGATGACGTCGGTGTTGTTGGCCAGGTGCCACGTCAACGTCTGACCGCTGACGGCTGCGTTCTCAACGTTCGGCGCAGGATGACCTGCCGCCACCGCCAACTGCCCGAACACACCGGGCACACCGCCAGCCGACTGGGCCTCTGCCGACCCAATCCCGATCGTAAAGCTGTTGCCATAGAACAAAATCTTGCGCGGTTCCTCAGAACCAGCCAGCGCATTGACGGCGAACAAGCCACACACCAATACGGCAACGGTCGCTGAAATGTGAGTTTTGCAGTTCATGCCGTCAGTGTAGCACGCCGGGCATGGCCATCACAACGACCGATTAACCAGTTTGACCGGCTAGTAATTCTTGGCGTCGACGTGATTGACGCGGTTGTAGAGGGCCAGCGTGTCCGGGTTGTTGCCCTGCCACGGGACGCGGGTGTGGAACAAACCGTTGGCTTGGTTGTACCAGTATATGATGGGCCCGCCGTTGCTGTGCTTGATGAGCAATTCGGTCTTGCCGTCAATGTCCTGAACGGTCAGCGACGCTGGGCCATCGGTATAGGGATTCGTTGGCAGCCCCGGTGGAGAAAACCAGTTGTCGTCGATGGCGGTCGGCCACTCGCCGTGTGTCGCGAAGTACTCACCAATCTTGCGCTGAACGATCGCCACCAATTGACTCGCGGCGATGTGATCGGTTTCGGTCGTCGCGTCCGCAAACTGCGGCACAACGATCGCCGCGAGAATACCAATGACGATCACGACGATCAGCACTTCAACCAATGTAAACGCACGGCGAGGATTCATTAACCGGTTCCGTCATGATCACGCTGCCAACTGGGGACAGTGCATAAATCACCCCCACAACTCGGTACGCATGTGCATCGACTCAATGACAATCCGACTTCGTCTTTATTTGACCTCAGATGCAGCGCCTTTCGTGCATCCGTCCCATAATCCTCTTCGCGCCGTCGCCAACGGCAATTCGACACTCGACGCCAGATCTTGGCCATCTGACTTCGGAATTCACCAAAGCCCGCCTCCGTTCCTTCCGAATTCGCCCTCCGGCCAGTTAGGTTGCATGTCCCCCCATCCGATTGGCTATACTGGAGGGCCGATATCCAAGAACGCGCGGTCCAGGAACTCAAAGCCATGCCTACAGTATTTGATAAACGCATTCTGCCCTTCGCGCTCTTCGCGCTGGGATTCACCCTCGCCAGCAGCACCGCAGTGGACGCAGCCGAGGTCACGCTCTTTACCGACGACTTCGACAGCGGAACGTCTGCCAGCCATTGGTCGACAGTCAGCCATGCCGGCGACTTCACCGCCGACTTCGCCTTCGACTACAGCACGCGCGGGATCGCGCCGGCTCCCAACACCACGGGCGGCACCACCATCGGCATGCACCTCACCGTCAACAGCACCGATGCAACCCCCGCGCTCGATGCGGTCAATGCCTATCTCAATTCGATGACGTTTGAAGGCGACTACATTCTGCGCTTCGACATGTGGCTCAATTACAACGGCGGGGCGGGCGGCGGAGTCGGCTCGACGCAGTTCGCACTGATCGGCGTCGGTCATTCAGCCGCGCAATCGGTCTGGGCCAACAGCCCATCGAGCGACGGCCATTGGTTCGGCATCACCGGTGAAGGCGGCGACAGCAACGATTACCGCGCCTACCGCGGAACGCAATTGCTTTCGGTCGATGAGTCAACGTTCTCAGCCATCAGCCGCAACCACACCGACGTCTTCTACCAGACATTCTTCACCTCACCGACGTACGAATCGCAAGGCGCCCCCGGCAAGCACTGGGTCGAGGTCGAAGTGTCGTATATCGCCGGCGTGCTCGAGTGGCACATCAACGGACGGCTGTTCGCCATTCGCGAAGAACCCAACATCGCACCCGGGGCCATCATGCTCGGATTGATGGACACGTTCACCTCCATCGCCAGCCCAGCCACCGACACCTTCGCCCTCTTCGACAACGTTCGCGTCGTCGCTCCCGATTGCGACAACAACGCCTTACCCGATTTTGCAGAGATGGCAGCCGACCCCGACCTCGACTGCAACAGCAACGACTTCCTCGACACCTGCGAAACGCTTGCGGATGGCGACTTCGATGACGATGGCGACGTGGACCTCACCGACTTCGACGGATTCGTCGATTGCCTCGCTGGTCCGGACATTCTTTTAACCAATCCATCGAACCCGTGCGAAGCCCTTTGTCTGCAAGCGTTCGACAACGGCGGCAATGACGCAGTCGATCTCGCCGACTTCTCCGCGTTCCAACGATCGCTGACCATCTCGGCCATCCCGCCAAGACCTGCCGGCGCACCGACCGGTACGCAACTCGCCGCAGAGATCGCAGGCCTGTCGCGCGTCGACCGCGAAGCCCGCATCCTCGCCGAAATCACCTCGGGTAACGTCCCTGGATTCCTCCGCGAGTTTGTACCGATTAACGTCAGCCGCGTCATCGCCAGCAACACGGTGAACGCGACCTACTACGTCTCCAACGATTACCTAGCCGCTGGCATCGATCGCGACTTCGTGCGCATGCCCATGAGCCCGCTGATCGCCCAACCGATCGCCGACGCGTTCGACTGCCTGCTCCCCACGCGCCGAATGGTCAACGACATCTACACGCAGGCGACCACCAAGCTCGCACCGCAACCCATCAGCCCCTCGACCACCGACATCGCCCGCATGACCACCATGCTGCGACACCATCGCATCGTCGAAGGACAACAGGGCGCGCTCCCGCTGACCAACCTCATCGGCGGCATCAAAAAGGATGTGGTCATCACCACGCAATTGCCCGCGAATCCCAACAAGGTTGCGATCTATGGGTGGCATCAACTCAACGGCTCGCCCATTCAACCGCTATACCTCGGGCACGTGGACTTCTACGCGGACTACAGCCACGGTATTCGGCTGGTGTATCAAACGATGATCGTCGACGGCGTCGAAATGCCGGTCGCACAAGTGTTAGCCGACCCACAGCTGAACGTGCTCATCAGCGATGAAGGCGTCCTGACATCGCCAAGCTATTGACCTTCAGCCCGATCGAAAGCAAACTCGCTGGCTATCATGCATAGAAAACTCTTGATCCACGCGATCTGCATCATCGGGCTTTTCACCGTCGCGCCGGCAACGAAGGCAGCCAACCCGCACAATCTCCCCGGGTTCGCCGTCAGTCCGCACTACGACGAACAAATCCTCGACCTGACCATCGAGCCCGAAGTCATCGTGCAAATCAACGCGCCCGCGGCTGACAAGTTCGACCCAGCCAAGCCGATGCGCCTCGTCATCTTCGCGCTACCCAATGGCAACACCATCGATCAGACCGTCGGCAAGCAAATGACCGAAGGGCTCGACTGGCATTACGACATCCAGCACATCGGCGCGCAGACCCGCGTCCTCCGCAACACGCTCGACGACTGCAATCTCGTCGTCGCCTACTTACAAGCCGAGAAACGAAGTTGGCCCCACTGGCGCCGCACCCAGGAAAACAGCAACGCCCGCATCGTCGAGATCGTCAACGCGCTGCGCAAGCGATTTGAAGGGTTGGAGTGCACCGTCGAACTGACGGCTCACAGCGGCGGCGGCAGTTTTCTATTCGGATTCATCGAAGCCAGCGACCCCATCCCCAACTGGGTCACCCGCATCGCCTGGCTCGACGCCAACTACAGTTTCAACGCGGAAAAACACGGTAAGAAACTCGCGACGTGGCTAAACGCCGACGGAAAACATGCCCTCGGCGCGTACTCGTATGACGATCGCGATGTGAAGTTCAACGGCAAGCCGATCGTCAGCGCCACGGGCGGTACGTTTCGACGAACGGAGGATATGAAGACTTTTTTTGCCGACCCGTTCAAACTCAAAGAGGAAAAGCTGGAATCGTTCAAGCGGTTCCGCAGTGCGGACAATCCCCTTGAACTCATCCAGATCGACAATCCCGACAAGAAAATCCTCCACACCGTCATGGTCGAGCGCAACGGATTCATTCACGCGCTAACCTTGGGCAGCAAATGGGAAGATCGCGTCGCCCCCTTCTGGAGCGATCGGGCATACACTGAGTTCATCCAACCATAGACGTAGGGTGGGCCGTGCCCACCATGTTGTTCGTTACCGAACGGCGGTGGGCACGGCCCACCCTACATCGCTCCTCTTGGCATAACCTCATACCCACTCAATTCTAGACTGAAGAACCATCCGGTCGCCCCACGATCGCGACCAACTCATCGAGCAAGCGAATGACATGGTCGGCTTCCCCGGCGCGGCTCGGGACATCGCCATCGCCAACCATCAGCACCGTATGGCAACCGGCTGCCCTCCCGCACTCAATGTCCATCATATGATCGCCAATCATCCAGCTTTGCTGCGACACACACCCGAGTTCAGCGCACATCTTTAAGATCGGCTCGGGTGACGGCTTGGTGGGTTCGACTTCCCGCCCGTACATCAGGTCCACGTCGATCCCGTGCGCATCGAGGATGATGTTAGCCCACTGCTGAGCGTTTCGCGTCAGGATGCCGATGGGCCAACCGCGCTTTCGAAGTATCGACAGCGTCTCCTTGGCCCCGGGCTGGAGTTGCGAATGTCGAGCGGCCTGTTCTTCGTGCGCGTGGACGACATCCAGCGCACGCTCGCGCTGCTCACCTTCGAGGGATGCCAGCGACTCGAGAATCGGTCCCGGCGGCAGGTTTGCCTCCGCCCGCATCGCATCGAAGTCCAGAACGGGAATCGTCAGCGTTCCGTCCAAGTCAAATATGAGCATGCCGCGACTGGGGTTTGGCGTATGCATGAGTTCAAACCAAACGATAATGCGAGTTCCACTCGCTACGATCCCAACTTTTGACTACCCTTACTATAATAGCAACTTTGCACCCCTCGGTCGGCGGGGTGAGGACATTCACTCATGTCTGCCGACAAAAGCACCAACCTCCAATCAACCGAGCCTTCGCCCCATTGGCTCGCTGCCACCCCGCTGCTTCCGTGGGCGGTTTCGATGATGGCCGGCATCGCCATCGAAAGTCGCGTCCCAATCTCTCCAACCCTATCGATGATCGCGGCCGCAGCATCGGGTATCGCTGCACTCTCACCTTCGATTCGACGCAAAGTCCCGTTGCTACTTGTCATCCTAGCCGGCATCGGGATTGGAACCTTGCGCCACCATCTGGCGTTTCGCACGCTTCCTGCAACCGACATCGCCCAGTTTGCATCACCCGAACGAAAACTCGCCCGCATCACTGGAACAATCACTTCGCCGCCGAAGATCACGCGAACAGGTTACCCACCGTTTGAACCGTGGCTCCACACAACCGACCGCACGAGTTTCCTCGTCAACACCCAATCCATCGACATCGGCCAAGGACTTCAACAAGCGACGGGGCAGGTCCGTGTGTCGATATCAGAACCAGCGCTCAAGTTGCAAGAAAACCAGCGCGTCGAAGTCGTCGGCTGGCTTTATCAAATTGCTCCGCCGCGCAATCCGGGCCAATACAACTGGGCACTGCACAACGCCCGCCGCAGAATCCGCACAGGCATCCGGTGCAACAACGAAGCCAACGTAAAGATTCTCGAAGAACCGTCGAGCGAAACGCCAACACTTGCCACCCGCTTCCGCCAACTCCTCATCGGCCGCGGCATGCAAACCGGCGACCCGTCAACATCCCTGCTCGACACCATGGTCTTGGGGCAGCGCAGCGCAATCGACGAAAAAACAGAGCGATTGTTTCTCGAAACCGGATGCGCCCACTACCTTGCGGTCAGCGGTATTCACATCGCCATGCTGGCGTCGATCGTCTGGTTTCCCGCGCGCCTGCTGGGCGCAAACCGACGATCGACTGCAGCTCTGCTCATTATCGCGGTGATCGTATACGTTGTCGTCGCCGACGCGCGGCCTTCGATGTTGCGGGCTGCGGTAATGGCCTGCACGTTGAGCGTCGCGCTTCTGTTGCGAAGACGCCCCAATACGATCAACTCGCTATCGATCGCGGCGATCCTGCTCCTTTCAATTGATCCACTTTCGCTTTTCGATGTCGGATTCCAGCTTTCATTTGTAGCTGTCACCGGCATCGTTCTGTTGACGCCCGCGATGACCAGATGCACCGGCAACATCTTTCAAATGAAACCCCCGCCGACAGAGATCAACTCAGTCCCCCAGGACCCCAGCGAACTCATCACGCCCGAGCGCAAAAGCCTCGCTTGGCTGCGAAGCATCCTGCAACCGGTCGCGCTGCTCGTGTTCGTATCGATTGCGGCATGGGGTTCGACGCTGCCGATTGTGGCGATGCATTTCGGTCGGTTGACGCCGACGGGTTGGCTCGGATCGATCCTCTCGTTTCCGGCTGTCTACGCGGTGATGGTGCTAAGTTTTCTGAAGTTGGCCGTCGGTTTCGTTTTTCCTGTTGCGACTCCGTTGGTCGACGTCCCCCTTCAATTCGCAACCGAGACGCTCGCGGGCTTCCTCGAATTCGTTCGCGGACGTCTGGGCGGACCGATCGACGTGACCCCTCCACCAATAATCGTGGTATGCACCTACTATGGCTGCCTCCTGACCGTGGCGATCGCCTCGCGCCGCGGCTGGCGCGTTCGAAGCCGCTGGTGTGCGATCACGCTACTGCTCGTCACCATCGCCGTATGGAGTTGGCCCGCATCAACCGAGCATTCTGTAACGATCACCCAGTTCGCGGTCGGACGCGGCACATCGACGCTCATCGAACTGCCCAATGGCGACGCTTGGATTTACGACGCCGGTTCATCATCGCCAAGCGACCCCGGCAAGTACACAATCCTGCCCTATATGCACGAACGCAGAATGTCGCGGTTGTCGGGCATCATTGTCAGCCACGCGAATCTCGACCATTTCGGAGGCGTCCCCGCGATCGTCAAGAACAAGCACTGCGACGCGGTGTACGTCAACACCAGCGGCATCGAAAAGACCGGTCCGTTTGAAATGCTGTTAAAGGAGTTGAAAGATTGCGGGCAGACCATCAAGCCGCTGCACGCCGGCAACGCGCTCGAATTCGGAAGTGGTGTTCAGGCAAAGGTACTCTGGCCCCCACAAGAGCCATCCACGCACCTTAGCACCAACGATCAATCCGTTGTTCTACGTTTGGAATACCAGGGTCGAAGCGTGCTGATGACCGGCGACATCGGTTACGCCGCACAGCACCACCTGATCAACAGTTGCGACCTGCGATCCGACGTGCTCATCCTGCCGCATCACGGTGCCGTCGAAGAAAACACCGCAGCCTTCATCCGAGCCGCCAATCCGACCGCGCTGGTGCGCTCGACGTTCATCAATAACGAGGACAGTCCCGCGCTCATGCGCGCAGCCGGCACGATCCCGATGTTCAATACAGCCGACCAGGGCGCCATCACGATTCACATTCGCGATGGCCAAATCAGCGTCACACCTTTCGCTGATTCAACACCTTGAAAGAAAGCCAAGCCAGCCTACTGCGGGCCGCCCAACAATACCGACAACTGACCCCAGTCATCAAGATCGATGTTGTCGCTGCCCGCATCCACGTTCGCACACGCACATGCTGGATTGGCGACGATGTTCTCACCAAAGCACAAGGCAAACGCGCTGATGTCAGCCAGGTCGAAGTCGCCATCGCTGTCCATGTCGCCAGCAGCCGGACAACAATCGCCAACCGTCAACTCGGCGTCATCGCTGAACAGGAAACAACTGGAACCAAGCGTCAACGTCCGCAAGCTGTAGGTTCCGGCATCGCCTGCATCGACGGGCGAAATCGTAAGCGTGTCGGTGAACGCACCACTGACGCCACTACCGTCAAACATGCCGACGCCATCCTTGAACCACTGTTGGAATTGACCGGCTCCGTTGGGCGAAACAGCCTCAGCCGCGAACACCACTGCACCGCCAAGATCGACACACTGGCTGACGGGCTGTTGCAGGTATTCCGGACCCGTGACGGAAAGCGAAGTCGAACTGGAAATCTCAGAAGCGCCGCAAGCTCCCCCCACCACGCAACGATAATCGCCAAGCGAATTCGTTGTAACGTTTACGATCGTGAGTGTGTCCGTGCTGGAGCCCGAAATTCCGCCGCCATCGACCAACGGAACGGAATCTTTCTCCCATGAATAGGTCAATTGATCTCCGGTCGCGATGACGTTCATCACCGCGTTGTTGCCAACGCAACTGACCAGCGATGCCGGCGGTTGCTGGGTGATTTGCATACCTACGAACTCACTCAGGGTAATCGTCGCCGTCGTCGAATCACCACACTCGTTGGTAGCGGTCATGTAATAGTCGCCGTAATCACCGGCTTGGATATTCTCAACATCCAATGACAATCCGGTTTCACCGGACAACTCGACGTCATCCTTGGACCATTGCAACGTATCAAAATTGCTCGCGGTTGCGGTCAACGTGATGTCATCACCCGGGCAAATCTTCGTGCTGGATGTCTGCGCCTGAATCTCGGGCAGCGGGCAAACTTCGCCACCATAAATCACCAATGCAAACGACGCGTCGACCCCCAGCGTCTCCGGATGCGCATCAAGGACAATCTCATCACCCACGACTTCAAAGGTCCAAATCCCCGCCTCAGGTGAATCAATGAAGACGTTCTCGACGTTGTCGATCGTATTTGAAGAACCGCCCGGCGTTGAAAGGTTGCCCGTCAGCAGTCCATTGTTGCCCCAATACACAACATCCGAAGGCGACGTCACCTTGAGCGACAGGTCGTTGACACGGTGCACGCCTGCACCTGGCGAGCCTGGACGATCCGTATACACCATCGTCACGCGCAGCTCATCGTTGAACTGGAGAGCCGGATTGATCGTCCGGGTGAAGGCAGCCGACTCAAAGGGCTCGACCGTCACCGTTTCGTTGACGATGCTGAAGTGGTCGCGCCGGTTGTAAATGTTGATCACGTTGGGAAGACCCCAGCCCTGATGCGTACGCGTCAGATCGTCGCCCAATCCCGAAAACGCGTAGGAGTTGGCCGTGTTGATCATCATCGCCTTGGCCGTCGAAGCGTGCGGACGCTCTTCAAACACCGACCCGCCCGATACCGGATTGCCGAACAACCCGTCCGCCCACATTTCATAGAACAGCCCGAAGTGACCGGCAACGATCGGACAGGCGCCGCTGGTACCGCCAAATGAACTCGTGTACCCACCGGAAGACGACGTCGTTCGGATCGAATCCCAGAAGTGACAGAGGTCGGGCTTGATGCGGCCGTCCGTCATCGGACCAATCGAACCGCTCCCACCCCAGATGTGCGATGCCGGATTGCTGCTGTTGAAATGCAACACGCCACCAACACCAACAACGTTTTTGGCCCAGGCGTGCTCCACACCCGATTGGGTGCCCGAGTTTCCGGTCGAGTGCAGGACCAGGATGTCTTGGTTGTAAACAATCTGATCCATCTCAGCCGAGACCGACGTGTAGTTGGGCGTGTCGGCGAATCCCCAACTGTTGGATTGAAACACGCAGTTAAATGGCGGCTGCGATAGCTCTTCCATGTTGGCAGTACGCGATCCGGGGAATCCATAGAACGAGAAGATCCCCTGGCCGTCCGGCAACATGCCTCGCCCCGTCGAACTCCCTGTACCATCGCCGAAGACAATTCCAAACGTCGACGTACCATGCGGCTGAACACCGTTGTTGTCGACAGGGGCAGGACCGTTTCGCACAGTGATACGAGACGAAAACGCTTGGTGCGTCGTCAGGACGCCATTGTCCATCACCTCCGCCCGAACACCGGCGCCCGTGTAACCGGCAATCGTCTCAAGCAAATCAGCGCCGCCGATCGTGTTGGAACGGGCAATGTTCATGCGCGTTTGCGGTGCGGACCATGGCTCGACAAATTCAACCTGATCCAAAGCAACCACCTTGGCCAGTTGTGCAGGGGTAAGCGACACTTCCATCAGGAAGCTCTTTCCATCAACCACGTCGATCGTCCCGCCCATTTCCTCAACGCGGTCCGCCACTTCAAACTGCTGTCCGATGGATTCGTCGAAGACCTTAACGCGGTAACGGGTCACCTCGTCGCTTAATTGCGCGTCGTCGCCCTTGAGCAACTGCTCCCGCACAGCAGCATCGACGCGATATTCCGGGTGATACATGCCGACCCAGCGAACAAAAGGCAATGCTTTAACCTGCGCCGCATCCGCCGCACTCATTTCGACCACGTAGCTATGATGCGGTAGAAACGCCCGAACGTCTCCGAACTGCTCAACCTGCTTACGCATTTCAGGGAGCGGTGGAATGACAAACTGCACGATGTGAACGCGGCTGTTGGAACCAGCTTTCAATGCGGGCACAACACTGCGCGCGCCACGGAGTGGCTCGAACTCGGTATCACGGAGCTTGATTTCGCGGCGAAGCGCCCGAGGTTCGATAAAAGTGCCATTGCGTGACACTGTGAAGTAAGCCTGCTCATCGCCTGCCGCACCCAACTCGTCCCACACAACCACCTTGGAGCTCGATCCGCTAAACTCAAACAAGTTCGGATCACGGATCGCTGCCGGCGTCTGTCGAAGCGTCCGGGCATCGTCCAGCCGGAGTTCTGACATGCCAGCCGCCTCGCGAACGGTCAGTCGCTCATCTTTGTCGGGCTCGGCGGCGCCGGAAAAGCTCGCGACCGAACCGAATACCAGTATCAAGACGGCGTTAAAAAGACGGAGTCCATTGAAGCGCATCGCTCTCTCCCCGGAAATGACTGTGTTTTTTGAGACCTACACACACCGCTATTCAATGTAGCCACCCGTCAAACCCACTTCAAGTGATCACTGGCAACCACGTGTGTCCGATATGCATCGGGGCTTTCCCAGACCCGCTTGACGCAACACGGTACCGCTTCTGAAACCCATCTCCCAATCGTTGTACCGCGGCCTTGGACCGAAGGTTTGTTCGCTACCCAATAACTTTCTACACTGGGGTTTATGAACCGAGGCCCCAAGAAACCCAAGCACCGCAGCCCCCGAACGACCAAGAAACACCACGCCCAGGAAAATCGCGCACCACGCATCATCGTTGATGCATCCGAATTGCGTTCAGTGTGTGATCAGATTAGCTCGGTTCATAGTTTCGCTTTCGACACCGAGTTTATTATGGAAGACCGTTTCAAACCCGAAATCGGTCTGATTCAACTCGCGACCGACGACTCCGTGGTGTTGGTTGATCCATACGAGGTCGACGACCTTTCGCCCGTTTGGAACCTCGTCGCCGACCCATCGATTGAAGTTGTGGTCCATGCCGGCATCGAAGACTTATCGCTCTGTTACACGCAGGGCGGGGTCATGCCGCAGAACGTGTTCGACTGCCAGGTTGCGTGCGGCATGATCACCACCGACTACCCACTGAGCCTCGCAAGGATGACGCGCAGTCTCATCAAAGTCCGCCTCCACAAATCGCAAACCCTCACCGATTGGCGAAGACGCCCACTGACGCCGGAACAAATTCGCTATGGCGCAGACGATGTGATCTACCTGCCTTCGGTCCGCCGCGCCATTCAGCGTCGCAGCGAAGATCTCAATCGCACCGAGTGGATTCAGGAAGAGATGTCCAAGTTCAGCCGCCCCGAAACCTACGAGCGCAGCGATCACGCCAACGTGATTCGACTCAAGGGGGCAGGCTCGCTCGACGGGCTGGGTTTGGCGGTCGCCAAGGAACTCATCAAGGTGCGCGAAAAGTTGGCCAGCCAGTACGATCGGCCCGTCCGATCCGTCATCCGCGACCACCTGCTTGTGGAGATCGCCCGACACCGCTGGACCAAGGCAAACGACATCAAGAAACTCCGCGGCATAAACGTCAATGCCAGCGCCCTGCGCGACATCGCTGCCGGCGTTGAACGGGCGTGCGCCTTGCCGCAGAAAGATTGGCCACCCGTCGCGCCTGTCGATGACGAAACCGATCAGGAAGCCGCGCTGGCGATGCTCCTGGGCGCCGTCCTGCGGGCCCACTGCTGCCAGCAGAACGTTTCCCACCAGCTCGTCGCCGCCAAAGCCGAGATGCGCAAGTTCGTCCGCGCCCGCGTGCGAAATGAAGAGCCCACCGACCCACTCGCACTCGAAACCGGATGGCGCCATGCGTTCGTCGGGACCATTCTCGACGACGTGATCTCCGGCAAGCGCCAGATCCAAATCAATGGTGGCGACATCAGTGTCCATCTGTAATACGGCGTCCACAACCTGCCGCGCGGGAGCCCGAGTTGTCTGACATCAAGGCCTTCAATCTCAAAGACGGCATGCCCACATTGGAAGAAGCGAGACAAAGGCTTTCGCTCGCGCTCGCCCAAGCCCGCCAGCGCAAACTGCCCGTGATCAAATTGATCCACGGATACGGCTCGTCCGGCGTTGGTGGAACGCTCCAAGTCGGTATTCGCAAATCTCTGCGCAAGCGCCGCAAGAAGGGCGAGATTCGCCAGTACATCTTCGGTGAAAACTGGTCCATCTTTGATGAAGACACACGAAGCGTCCTCGAAGAAAACCCATCGATGCGCAAAGATTCCGACCTCAACCGCGGCAACGATGGCATCAGCATCGTGGTTCTGTAAACGCGCCGGCGCAAACACAAAAAAGGCCCGCGGGATTTCTCCCGCGGGCCCTGATCATTCCAATGTTTTTTTCGTATGGCGACTTATTCGTTCGCCGAAGAATCGGCATCGAGCACATCGCGGAATTTTTCGAATGCTTCCGGATCTCGATTCTGGAGATCGTCCCGGTCGCTGTAGACCTTGACGACTTCGGTGTCACCCTTGCGAACCGTCAACTCGATCTGACCGTCCGGATTGATCTTGAAGGTCTGCTGGGCTTTGCTTTGCGGCATGAAGAACGCATGCGAGCCAGTACCCGCCCCATGGAGTTCGATCAACGCGTTGTGGAGTTGCTCACGGGCTTCACCCGTCACCTGGGACTGCTCGCCGATTCGCTCAAGCAAGTCCTTGGGCAAAAAGTTCATACCCTCGGTGTCAATATCAAAGGTGAAGTTCGCACCGCCGTGGTCGCCTGCACGGATCATGTAGACCGAGCGGGAATTGTGCGAATCATAGAGGTCGAACGCTTCCGCGTCGGCGGCTTGCATCGCTTCCGCATCTGCGTATTCCGTTTCCTCGGCGTCATCTTCAAAGCCTTCTTCGTAGCGCTTCACGGTGATCGGACCGTCGCCATTCTGCGAGATATTCAAAACTTCGCCGTTCTTATTCGACTTGATGTTGACGACCCGTTCGCCGTTGTCGAATTGAAGGTCGAACTCGGCATTGAGGTTGGCCAAGTCCTTGAGCGATTCCGGCAAGCTGCTCCAATCGAAGTCGTCATCCAGCGTGAAGCCCGCAGCATCGCCCGACTTCTTGAAGTGCCAGACGTTCGGTCCAAAACGGAAGCTGTCGGCGAAATCAACATTCGGGGTGTGCATCAGCTCAACCCGTCCGCTCTGCGGCTCGCCCAACGTCGCCGTGATTTCAAGCGATTGACCGTCACGGTTTACGCCAATGCGGACGTCACTTCCTGGTCCCAATTCACCAATCGCCGTCGACAAACCCTTCACGCCATCAACGATCGCTTCGCCGTTGATCGACATGACAATATCGTCTTTCTGCAAGCCAGCCGCTTCCGCCGGGCTGTCTTTGATGACGTTCAGAATCCGGACGCCGCCGTCAATATTGAGATCTTCCGCAT
This sequence comes from Phycisphaerae bacterium, assembly GCA_030429365.1. Taxonomy (GTDB): domain Bacteria; phylum Planctomycetota; class Phycisphaerae; order UBA1845; family UBA1845; genus UBA1845. The sequence goes on along the minus strand of JAUIEW010000030.1, from coordinate 5,621 downwards.
CTTTGGTCGCGACCCGGCCCAGATACACGCCAAGCCAACCACGATTGGAATCACCCTCTGCCACCTGGGCGATGACGTGAGCGCGTTTGCGAATCACCACATCTTCATCGGCTTGTCCGTCGTGTTCCATTTTGATCACAAACTGCGCCGTACTTTGCCCCTGCTGCGCAGCTTCGTCACCCGAGACGGCCATCACCTGCACTTGGATATTGCCCTGGTCGGCGCTTTCAACGACAAGTACGCCATCCTTCTCAGTGACAACCTTGTTCTTATCAATGTCAGCCGCAAAAAGCGGCGCCGCGATCAACAACACCGTGCTGCAAATGACTGCTTTCATGTGACAACCCTTTCGAAATGACCCATTTATGATCGTTTGTATTGGTGTTCCAGCACCCGCCAACATGGCGGATTGGCACGTGCTTTCGTTTGTGTTCGCTAGATAGGCCGATTCCATCGCAGCGACTCAGCCTGGTCTTTCGGCTGGCGCACCTGTCGCACGCGATCCATGTGCAACAGGTAGTACCCACCGTCTTTCGTCGGGACGAGAATCAGATTCTGATCCGTTGTCCGATCCAAACGCTGCTGCGGAAGGTCAGCGACATTCCAGATTCCAACCTCATGCGCGGGAATCCCATTGCGATGGTCCACGTTGATGGGCCGTTCCCGCAGAATCGGATTATCCCAGCCGTTGTTGTTCGCAATCGTCGGGGAACCCGGATCGACCCTATTCAAATTTGAACCAGGCGTTTTCCAAATCAACACGAGCGCGAGACAAGCAGCCAACCCGCTGGCATAAATCATCCACTTGTGGTGTCGTGGCTGATGGGCGACGACTTCATGGCGAACCTTCAAAACCGGCGTTGAAAGCGTCTCACCATTGCCTGCCCCCCGCGCACTCGATCGAATCACGTCGGCGGCTAGGTCATCAATCTCGCAATAGGATTCGTAGACCGCCCGCACATCCGCGCTACGCAGAAGCTCGCGGTCGAGTTCCAACTGTTCGCTTTCAGAAATCTCGCCATCGAGTTTGCGAACAATCAATCGTTCAATGTGTGCATCGATTTTCATGGTCCTGCCACCTCGTGTTTGAAGGCTTGTCCACGCCTTCGCACTTGCGAAACCGCTAGTTCGATTCCGCGTCACTCTCTTGCACGAGCGCCTTGCGAAGCATGCGCCGCGCCCGCACCAATCTCGTCTCAATCGTGTCCACCGGTGCGCCGAGCACTTCGGCGATCTCCCGGTAGCTCCACCCTTCCAAATGCCGAAGCGTTAACGGCTCGCGATACAACGCCGGCAACGATTCGATCGCGGCTTGCACGGCTTCGCGCTTTTCACGAACGCCGTATCGCCGCTGCGGATCCGCCCCGTCGCCATCGATGACTTGCTCGGGCAGTGCACACGTGCGCTCGCGCTGCTTCGTGACGTTTCGGCCAGCATCGACCGCCGCGTTGCGGGCCAAGCGGTACAACCAAACCCGCCAGCGACTCGTGTCGCGAAGATCTGCGATCTTCTCCCACACGTTTGTCCATACCTGCTGGACGACGTCGTCGATGAGGTCATTGCTACCGAGCACGCCGTAGACAACCCCGCGGACCCAACGGTCATGGCGGCGCAGCAACTCCCTGAACGCATAGTGGTCGCCCTGTTGGATCGCCTCTATGACTGGCTGTTCAGCATCAAAGTTTGCGTTTGCTGCCATTTCCATGGTTACCGTTATAGACGCAGGCTCTGCGGGAATCCTGTCAACGACTTTCATATGTTAAGTTGCAGTGAACCAAATCAGCCCGCATACCACCGATATCGCCGTTTGAGGCGCAATACCCGCGGTCCCGGTCCGGGCACTGTCGCAATAAATCCACCCCAACCCCACATTGCGCCAACAGGCGGTTGCAATGACACCTGCGGCCGCTATCACTGAAGGTGCACCGCATGACGTGGTGATCGCCAATCCGAAATTCGCTCGATTCGTCTCAATGGAAGGCAGACGACATGATTAACGTCCCCACCCGTTTCAACACATTCATCAATCCAATTCGTTTCGGAATGATCCTACTGCTCGGACTTACCATCGGCGTTCCGACCGGTTGCGTCGAAACTCCGCCACCGGGTAACGGCGGTGATTCGGGCACCAACGACGAAATCGCACTGGTGGTCGTCGCCGATGGTTTGACCTCGCCGCTCGGCATCGTCGATGACGGGACCGGACGCAAATTCATCTACGACCAGATCGGCACCGTTCACCTACTCAACTCCAACGGCACGATGAACGAGACGCCGTTCCTCGACGTGACCGACCGCATGATTGATATTGGCACCGACATTGGCGGCGGCTTTATTTACGACGAACGCGGACTGCTCGGGTTCGCCCTGCATCCGGACTTCGCCAACAATGGCCGCCTCTTCGTCATATACTCGGCTGAAAAAGGTGAAACCGATCCGCCGGCGTTTGATTCGCAATTGCGCTTGTCCGAGTTTCGCGTCTCGGATGATGACCCCGATGTCGCCGATCCGGACAGCGAACTGATCCTCCTCGAAATCCTGCAACCCCAGTCCAACCACAACGGGGGACAACTGGCGTTCGGACCGGAAGGTAACTTGTACATCGCGGTGGGCGACGGTGGTGCCGCCAACGACGAGGGCGTGGGCCATACACCCGACCTGGGTAACGGGCAGGATCGCAGCAACCTCTTGGGCAATATCCTGCGCATCGACGTCGATGGCGTCCCCAATCCAGGCCTCGCGTACGCCATACCAGCCACCAACCCCTTCGCCAATGACCCCACATTTAGAGGGGAAATCTTCGCGTACGGTTTCCGCAATCCGTTTCGCTTCTCGTTCGATCAAGGCGCGGGCAACGAACTCTACGTTGCCGACGTCGGGCAGAATCTGATCGAAGAAGTCAACGTTGTCGCCAACGGCGGCAACTACGGCTGGAACATTCGCGAAGGCAACAATTGTTTTGACTCAGCCGCCCCAAGCACGCCGTTGACCGAATGCGACGATGTCGGCACCGATGGCACACCGCTGGTCGATCCCATCCTGACCTACCAACATGTCGACACCAACGGAGTGACGGTCGGCATCTCGGTCATCGGCGGGTTCGTTTATCGGGGCAACGACATCCCGCTCCTCAATGGCCAATACATCTTCGGCGACTTCAGCACCGACTTCGGCGATCCAGACGGTTCAATCTTTGCCGCGAGCCAGGATCAGAACGGTATGTGGACGCGTCGCGAATTGTCGGTCGCCGGAAACAGCGGCGGTCGATTGAATCAATACCTGTTCGGATTCGGACAGGACGCCGCAGGTGAAATGTACGTGCTGGCCTCCGACAACGCGGGACCGGCTGGCACCGGTGGCGTCGTCTACCGAATCGCCCCAGCGCCGTAAGCCCCGCGCAACCGCGCACATTCAACGCGTTCCGTCCTCACCCGATAACCACTCATCTTGCGCGCGATTCCCACCACATCGCGGGCCCGAAAACATCCCGATGCCCACCGCATCGGTTGAAGAACGCAGATTATGCGCGAACTTTCTTTGACTTCGCCATGTCCGTATTCGATGAACAATGTTGAACGCGATCCGAGGGAGTGGAGCAGTTGTACCTTCGCCATCAGGCGATGGATAGCCCCCTTCTCACAATCATTCGCTGCAGACCATTGGGGAGAAAGCGAACTATGTCCTACACCACGCGCCTGCTCTGTTATGTTGCCATTACGTTGATGACGGTTACGGGCTGCACGAATTCAGAACCTGGCGCGGGCGGAAATGGATCGGGCGGCGGACTCTTCGGCGGCAACAACTCTGGAAGCGGCGAAGGTCAATCACTCGCCAAACATGCCGACGAAATCACGTCGGACGAAGCGTATCACCTGCTGCGCCGCGCAGCTTTCGGCGCGACGCCCGAGGAAGTCGAGCAAGCCGTCCAGCGCGGCCTGACTGCGACGGTGGAAAATCTTCTTGCGAAGAAAACCGTACCGGCTGAGTGGGAAGAACTGGCCGAACTCTACGAAGACGACATCCCCAAACGCTGGATGGTTTACCTTCTTGAAAGCCCGAATCCACTGCACGAGAAGATGGCCATGTTCTGGCACGATCGTTTCGCCACGTCGCGCCGCGTCGTCGATGGACGCGATCGCAACCTGGCCGTCCTGCACTGGAACATGATTCGCGAATATTCGCTGGGCAACTATCGCGAGTTCCTCCAGGAGTTGACCATCGATCCGCTGATGCTTATCTGGCTCGACGGCGCCAACAGCCCGAAGGATAACCCCAACGAAAACTACGCCCGCGAATTCTGGGAATTGTTCACCCTGGGCCGCGATGTCCTCTACACCGAAGGCGACATCAAGGAATCGACCAAGGCGTTCACCGGCATCACGCTGCTGCGAGAATCCGAAAAAGACGCCCGTCCGATTTACGACCTGCTCAACCACGACACCAGCGTCAAAAACATCTTGCCGACCCGCGTCGAACCCGGAGACTACGATTATCTCGGCATGATCGACCTGACCCTCGATCAACCGGAAGCCGCCCGCTACGTCGCCCGCAATCTTTTCGTCGCATTTGTCCACGACAACCCGAGCGATGCGGTGATCAACGACCTCGCCCAGACGTTTGTCGATTCCGACTTCGAGATCGAGCCGGTCGTCCGCCGCCTTCTGACGTCGCAGGCCATGTTCTCATCCGACGCGATTGGCTCGCAGATTACGTCACCCGTCGAACACGTCGTCGGCGTCTTCCGCACGCTCGACATGCACATGTACGGCGAAGATTCGCAAGGGTACATCCTCAATCGACTCGTCAGCGACCTGCGCGACGCGGGCCAGGAGTTGTTGAACCCGCCCGGCGTGGAAGGTTGGACCGAAGGCGAAGCATGGCTGGAAGACCAGTGGCTGATCAATCGCATCTCGGCGCTGTCGCGCAAGATGGAGTTTGGCCCCGAGCGCACGACAGAACTGCCCTACCACATGCTGCCCTCGGTCGAACGGTGGACCGAACGTGAAATCCGCGAAGAGATCGTCGACACGATCGCGAGCTGGTTCCACCTTCAATTGACTGACGACGAGAAAGACATCTACATCGAAGTGCTCGACCAGAACGGATGGCGGGCGTTTCACCTGCTCGAAGCCGATCAGCAACCGCGTCACGTCGGCGAGTTGATCCGCCTGATGGCGATGCACGAAGACGTCATCACCCGCTAACCAACCGCGAACCAGAAACGTTCAGCAACAAGAAAAGTTTGAAACACGGGAGATCAGAGACATGAAGGGATGCGAAGAGTGGCACAAGATGAATCGCCGTAGCTTCATCGCCAAGACCGGTATGGGCGTGGGAGCGATGGCACTCGCTGACCCGTTGCTTCAAACCGTCGCCAACACCTACGGACAATCCGCCAACGGCACCGGCAGCCTCCTGGTGCTGTGCCAACTCAACGGCGGGTTCGACGTATTAAGCTTTCTCGCGCCCTATCAAAACTCGGTGTACCAGAGCAAGCGCCCGGTGCTTGCGCTCACCGAGAGCGACCTCACCGTCCTGCCCGACAACCGCGAATTCGGGATCAACAACCTGTTTCCGGTTTTCAACGAACTCTACGCCGAGGGGCAGTTGGCCGTCATCCA
>JAUIEW010000330.1 GCA_030429365.1 Phycisphaerae bacterium | reverse complement strand
AGGTATTTCTTGCGAACGAGGCGGCTGACTTCGCGACGATCGAGCGTCGGTTTGGTTGCCTGTTCGACGGCGATTCGAAATGCAGCGCCCGGGCTACGCTTACCGGTACGACACTGCAGCATGTAGAGTTTGTTGCGTTCGATGGTGAACTCGAGGTCCTGCATGTCCTTGTAATGCAGTTCGAGCATGACGCGGACGGCTTCGAGTTGTTCGTACGCTTCGGGCATCACGGTGCGCAGTTCGCTCAAGCGAACCGGCGTCCGCACGCCCGCGACGACGTCTTCGCCCTGGGCGTTGATCAATAGGTCACCGTAGAAGGTGTTCTCACCGGTGCTGGGGTCGCGGGTGAAGCACACGCCCGTACCGCAGTCGTCGCCCATGTTGCCAAAGACCATCTGGCAGATGTTGACGGCTGTCCCTTTGAGACCGGTGATGCGTTCGACCTTGCGATAGGTGACGGCCTTCTCCGCCATCCAGCTATGGAAGACCGCGTCGATCGCGCCTTTGAGCTGTTCAAACGGATTCTGCGGGAACGGTTCGCCAGCACCGTCTTGATAGATGCGTTTGAATTCGGCGATGACGTTGTCGAGTTCGTATTCGTTGACTTCGGTGTCGAGGACCTGCTCGCCTTCGGGTTTGCCGATGCGCTGGCGGGTCTGGTTGTTTTTGACGTGGTCAAATGCTTCGTCAAAAATTTCCCGGTTGATTCCTTTGGCTGTGCTGCCAAACATCATAATGAGGCGGCGATACGCATCGAGGGCGAAGCGCCGACTCGAAGACGCCTTGGCCAGGCCTTCAACCGATTCATCGTTGAGCCCGAGGTTGAGGATGGTCTCCATCATACCGGGCATGGAGACCGCCGCTCCCGAACGAACGGAGACGAGCAGCGGGTTCTTTTTGTCGCCCAGTTTCTTTTTGCAGGCTTTTTCAAGCTTGCGCAGGTTGTCTTTGACTTGTTGTTCCAGACCGACCGGCCAACGGTTGCCGCGCTTGGTGTACTCGGCGCAGGCTTCGGTGGTGATGGTGTAACCGGCAGGGACCGGCAGGCCGATGCGCGTCATCTCGGCAAGTCCAGCACCCTTTCCGCCCAGGAGTTGTTTCTGTGATCCGTCACCTTCGGTTTTGTTAGCACCGAAGAAATAAACCCATTTTGTCTTCTTGGCCATGGCCGTGATCTCCAAAATAACAGCCTCACTTGCAATCGCGCGCCACTATAGGTGGCGGGTATTCAGTGTCAACGAGGATTTCACTGCAGCGACGTGGCGCAAAGGCGAACTCGCGCACCTTGGCGCTGTCATGTGTGCCGATTAGACTTATCAAGAGGCGTGATCGAATGGGCCTGTGAGTTTTTATGCAGCAGGCAATGTGACGATTGCGCGATCGCAACCGCGGCACTTTCATCGTTGCCCTTGATGATGAAGCCAAACGGCGGACAGATTTTCAAATGCGTTCGTCGGTATCGGTCGGTGAATGCTTCATGAAACTGTTTCCACGCAACCATTGATAGATAGAAGTGATTGAATGGCACGCACGAAAAAGAAACTCGGTGAAATTCTCCTCGGGTGGGGCATTGTTGACGAAAAGGCGATTGCCCAGGCGCTCGAATACGGAATGCAGAACGGCAAGCGCATCGGTGAGGCGCTCGTCGAACTCGAACTGTGTGACGAAGAGCCGGTCATCAAAGCGCTGGCGTCGCAGTTGGGACTGGAGTTCATCGATCTCGACAAGTTCGTGATTCCCAAGGAATCGTTCCAACTCATTCCGCCCAAGATCATTCGCAAGCACCTGGTGCTTCCCATCGGTGAAGAGGGCGACAAGCTCAAGGTCATCATCACCGACCCGCTGGATCTTGACACCTTCGACCTGCTGAAGTTCCACCTCGGCAAAGATCTCATTCCGCACCTCGCACCCGAAGGCCGCGTCCGCAAGTTCATCGACGAAATGTTGAGCAAGATGACGGACGACCTGTCGCAGTCGATGGCCAGTATCGACGCGAGTATCAACCAGGCCAGCATCGACCTCGCCGAAGCTGAAGGTGCGAAGTCAAAGAAGAAGGATGAGGACGAAGATGGCGACGCGCCGATCATTCGATTGCTCAACCACATCATCGGTGAAGCCGTCCGAGCGCGAGCGAGCGATATTCACATTGAACCGATGGCCGACCGCGTGCGCGTGCGCTATCGCATCGACGGCGTGTGTCACATCCGCGACGACATTCCCAAGAACATCCAAAGCGCCGTGATGACGCGTATGAAGATTATCTCGGGCATGGACATCGCCGAGAAGCGCATTCCGCAGGACGGCCGAATCAAGATGAAATTCGCCGGCAAGCGCATCGACTTCCGCGTGAGTTGCTGTCCGACGTATCACGGCGAGAGCACGGTGCTTCGTATTCTTCGTCCCGAATCGGCGAGCGTGGGTGTGTCGGCGTTGGGGTTTGGCGAAGACGACTACGAAGCGTTTTTACGCATTATTCGCAGGCCCAACGGCATCTTCCTGGTGACGGGGCCCACCGGTTCCGGTAAGACCACCACGCTGTATTCGGCGCTTCAGGAACTCAACCGACCTGATAAGAAAATCATCACGGCTGAAGATCCGGTCGAATACAACTTCGCGGGCATGAATCAATGTCAGGTGCGCGAAGAAATCGGCATGACGTTTAATATCATCCTTCGCGCGATGCTTCGTCAGGCGCCGAACATCATCCTCGTCGGTGAGATTCGTGACCGCGAGGTGGGTGATGTGGCGATCCAAGCGGCGCTGACCGGTCACCTTGTGTTCAGCACGCTGCACACGAACGACGCCCCGTCGGCGATCACGCGATTGATCGACATGGGCATCAAGCCGTTCCTGGTCGCCAGTTCGATTCAGGCAATTCTCGCGCAGCGCTTGATCCGAACCGTTTGCAAAGAGTGCAAAGTCGAAGACACCAAGCCCGACAAGTTCAAGTTGAAACTGCTCGGCTTTACGGATGAAGAGTTAACCGGTGCGACCATTTACAAAGGCGCCGGTTGCAGTCGGTGTGGTGGGACCGGTTATCACGGACGACTCGGCATTTTTGAATTGCTTCAGCTCAACAACGAAATTCGCGAGTTGGCATTCAATCGCGCGCCGGCAGGTCAGCTCAGAAAGGCGGCGTTGGCGTCGGGTATGCGTTCGCTGCGAGACGATGGAAAACTAAAAATTCTCAAAGGCATCACCACGCCCGAGGAAGTCTTGCGCGTGGCCCAGTCCGATACGATCGTGGCGACGGACATGGAAGAAGAGGAAGCCGCATAGGACATAACCCAACACGCGCCACGGCGCGATTGAGCAACGCCAGATAAGGTCACCAATATGTCGGATCGCAAGATACCTCCCATTGAGCAGCTTCGAGGCCGCCAGCTCGGTCGAATTCTCATCAAGATGGGGAAAATCCGCCGCGCGGAAGTGCACGAAGCACTTGAACTTCAGAAAGAACGTCGGCGGCCGATCGGGTCCATCCTCGTCGAGTTGGCCCACATCACCGAGGAAGATCTGAATATCGCCCTCGCCGCGCAGGTTGGCATGGAAATGACCAACCTCGGCGGGATGGATATTCCCGGCGAAATCATCGCGCTCGTGCCGCAGCAGATGGCCGCCACCTATCGCGTGATCCCGTTTGACTTCGATCCGAACACCAACCGTCTTTCGGTCGCGATGGCCTCACCGGATAACTTCCACGCCACCGACGACATGCAGACGCTCCTCGGTTTCAAAATCAAAGCGTTTATCTGCACCGAAGCCGAGGTTCAAACCGCGCTCGATCGCTACTACCCCGAAGGCGGCGGCGAGTCGATGAGCGGTCTGATCGATGAAATTTCCGGCGATGAAGACCTGGCGAAATTCGAGGGCCGCGGCGAGAGCATCGACCTTGAAGACCTCAAGGAGATGGCCGACTCCAACCCGGTCAAGCGACTGCTCAACCTCGTGCTGCTCCAGGCCATCCGCGACAAAGCTTCCGACATTCACTTCGAACCGTTTGAAGACGAGTTCAAGATGCGCTACCGCATCGACGGCGTCCTGTACGAAATGGTGCCGCCGCCCAAGCACCTGGCCAGTGCCATCATTACACGCATCAAGGTGATGGCCGAACTGGACATTGCCGAGCGGCGACTGCCTCAGGACGGGCGTGCCCGCGTCAAGGTTGTCAACACCGAGGCGGACCTGCGCGTCGCCACCGCGCCGACGCTCCATGGCGAATCTGTCGTAATCCGTATCCTGGTCAAGGAATCCCGTGCTCTCGACCTTGCCAAACTCGGCATGTCGCCGCATGACCTTGAAGCGCTGGAAATGCAACTTGCCGAGCCCTACGGAATGATCGTCGTGACCGGCCCGACCGGTAGCGGCAAGACGACGACATTGGCCGCCGCGCTGACATCGCTCAACGATCCGCAGCGCAAGATCATGACGGTCGAAGACCCGGTCGAGTACCAGGTGCCCGGTATCCATCAGACGCAGATCAAGCCGTCGATCGATCTGACATTCGCAAGTGCACTTCGCTCCTTCCTCCGTCACGACCCCGAC
>JAUIEW010000329.1 GCA_030429365.1 Phycisphaerae bacterium | reverse complement strand
CCGCCCGATCCGCCAAGCATTCCTCAATGATTTCTTTGATCGAAGCTGGCTCGCGCGTGAGGTTTACGAGGCCGACGCTAGACAGTGCGCGAAACGAATCGATCATTCGTTGCATTTGATGCGAACAGTCATTCACAAAATCGAGCAGCGTCGTCACGTCGTCGTCAGAAGCGATCGCAGTATCCGACGACACCACTAGGTCGACGAGATTGCGCTGTTTTCGTAACGGTTCGCGCAAATCGTGCGCCGCAATATGGACGAAGTGTTCGAGGTCTGCGTTTGCAGATGCCAATTTTTGGTTCGACTCGGTAATCTCAGCTTCTTTTTTCCGTATTGCATGGGCCATTGATTGAAACTGCCGAGCCAATTCGCCCAACTCATCTTGCTGCTGCGTTGGCAATTCGGGCAGAGATTCACCACGCCGCAATCGTTGTGTTGCTTCGGTCAATTGCTTGATGGAGCGCGTCTGAAAGTGGCCGGCGACGACCGCGATCATCATTGCAACGATCACAAAGAAAACCGTCGCCAGCAGACTGTTGCGCGCGACATTTCTGGCGCTGGCCGCCAATATTTCCCCCGATGCAGCGATGCCAAGGAGTAGGGATCGCTCGGGGTCATCCGGCACGAATTGTATTGTTCGAAAGCTCACGACGCGGCTCGCAGCCGAGTCAGCTCCCGTAACCCAAGCCGTTGCTTTTTTCGCGCCGGGCTGAAACAACCGCCCCAGCTCCGGAAACTCCGCCTGTACCTGAAATCGCTTCCCTAGATCAAAGCCGAACGCTTTGGACTGATCGGGGTGCAGCAAGTAGTCGCCCTCCCTGTTGGCAAGGAACAACTCATAGTTCTCGACGACATCCCCGAATAGGTTGTCGACAAATCGACCAAAATCGAGATTGATGATCACAATGCCGAACCGTTCGTCGGCCTTCGAGTCCACGCGGGCCGCCGAGCGCAGCATCGGTCGATGCGGCACTTCAATCTCGCCATGTTCTCGATTTAGGTTGATGGGGGACACGTAAACTCCGTCAGGGCTTAGCTTCAATGTTTCAGTAAAGTAGTCGCGCCCGCCCTTTTTCTGCAGACCATCTTGCTGGACAACGCGAATGTCGTCATCGATTCGGTCCGCCCGAACCAATTCGCGGCCACCATCCGCTACGCCGATCAAACGCACCTGCGTGTAGAATGGCTTGGCCCGCAAAAATTGAGCAAATACGCGTTGCAAGCTTCGCGTGTGCGCGGAAACCACATCCGGTGCGAGTGGTCCCGATTCCGCCGACGCCAACTCCTGCACAGCGGGCAAGGTCGCCAAAAGCTTTACGTCGTGATGAATTTCCTCTAACGCGAGAACCAGACGACGGCCCTCGCTGCGCGCATGGCTCGCGACACTCTGTTCCTGCTGGTCGCGCACCACGCGGCGAAAGCCGAAGAATGAAATGAGCCCAATGGCCAGCGCAGTCGCCACCACGCAGCCCATCGTCAGCAATCGAATTCGCCAAACCGCTCTCATGATTGTTACCGTCGCGCGCCAGACCTGAAAATGCGAACCGCGCGTGTAAATTTAATCGGTCATATGGTGAATCGAAACCGCATAGAAGCCGCGCCGTCGAGCCTGTGAAAACCGCAAAAATTGCGGATAGTTCAAAGTGGCGTTCGCTCATGGATGGTTTAGTGGTTTATATCTGTGCGATTTTGCCCAGATATAATTAACCACCTGCATACTTCCGCAGCTGGCTACTTGCGACTCAATTGAATCGATGCACTCGAATAGGTTTCGAGAGGAAATGAAAGAACTTTTACACCAGGTGACGCGGCTGCTCGAATAGCGATGTGCGTTAACCCCCTCCCCCCAACACCCTCCCCCTTTCAAACGCCGCCAAGACCGCGTCGCGCACGTGGTCGGCCACGGCGCTGTCTTCGAGCTTTTTCATCGCCGCTTCCGTCGTGCCGCCGGGGCTCATGACGGCTTCGCGCAGTTCGCGTGGTGAGGCGCCTTGCTCCAGCAGCATCGCGCCGGCGCCGACGCATGCATGGGCGGCGAGCGTTTGGGCGTCTTCGGGTTTGAGGCCCGCCGCGACGCCGCCGGCCATCATCATTTCAACAAAATAATAAAAGTACGCTGGTCCCGAACCGGCCACGGCCGTGACAGCGTCCATCAATGCCTCATCATCGAGCACCACGCTCACGCCGCCGGCGTTGAACAAGTGGCGCGTTTCTTCGAGATCGTCGCGCGTGGCCGCTGTGCCGCGGCAAATGCCCGTCACACCGCGACCCAAACCGAACGGTAGGTTGGGCATGGCGCGCACCACGCGCATCTGCGGACCGCCCAGCTCCTGCGCGACGCGCTGCGTGCTGACGCCCGCCATCACGCTCACGAATACATCATCCGTCGTGGCGAACGGTTTAAGCGTCGCGGCAACGTCGCCAAACTTCTGTGGCGTGACAGCCAGCATCACCTGCTTGGATTCCTGAATGATCGCGCGCAGGTCTTCGGTGATGACTGTCGGCAATGGATGGGCCGTCAGATTGCGCGAGGGGAACATGGCGATGCGATCGGCGGCGAGATAACCGCTGTCGATCAGACGTTTAACGATGATGCAGGCGATGTGCCCGCTGCCGATGACGCCGAGGGCGTATTGATGTTCGGACATGGTGTTCTCGGGTTGCTGGCGTTTCTGGTTGTTCCCCAGCCCCCGAGGGGCAGGGGCACCCAACGTGCAGGGGCACGGGCATCTATCATTCATTCTGCTTCACACTTAGCCTTCGGCCAATGGCCGAGGGCTAATCTGGACGACACGCGAGGCTAACTTGTTCGGTGTTGGGCGATTCCCCACCCTTCGCTGGCGCGAAGGATGGGGCACCCGCGCGATTATCGACGCGCCGCCGTCACCAATCGTCTATAAACGAAAGCGGCGCAATAAAAAAGCCGGCGGCAGTGCGAGGACTGCCACCGGCCATATGGGGACTTGAGGTCTATCTAGCCCGCGTTGCTATGGGCAACCGCAGGTCAGCTTGGTGCCGGGCGGGAACTGCCCCACGTCGGCATCGACCTGACCGGTCGGGTTTCCATTGGCAAACAACTGACACAGTTGGCCCGTCGCACAGTCGTTTACACAACGCAGCGCCTGGTTGCCTGCGAACAACTCGATCGGGCCACAGTCACCCGGCACGATGCAATCGCAATGTTCGACGATAACGCCAAGGTCCTGATCCACGACCACGCTGGTCGGGGCACACTCGGAGGGCGTACCGCTGAAGATGCAGTCGTTCGGACCGAGCACCGGAATGCACGCGTCCCCGATGTTCGGCGCCAGTGGGCACAGCGTCGGATCTTCGGGCACACATTCGCAGCAAACCTGCTGAATTCCGTTGCCCAAATCGGTGATCGTCGTGCGACATATCTCGCCCGGCGGGCAACCGCCCACGCATTGGTAGCTGAGGCTGGCCGGATCGATTTCGATATGACACTCATTGGGCGTCACGCATTCGCAATCGATCACTTCCAGCACAATACCCGTCGCACCTTCGACGTTGACGCACTTCGGCAAGCAAAGCTGTCCGTCGAGCGGGCACTGCACGTCGCGGCACTGCAACGTACCCGGTTCGGGGCCGCAGTTGGGCGGACCGCAAACGCCGTCGTCACATGAGACGCCGACCGGCAACGGTGTGCCCTTCGCTGCGTCGCAGCATGCTTCGGTCATGTCGCGGCACGTACCGTCCTCGAAGCAGCACGCCACCACGGGGCCGCACGGTCCGGGGACCGTTGCATAGCCGGTCGGGCAATCAAACGTTCCCAGCGGCAAATCGATGCAGTCGCCCGTTTCGAAGTTGCAGCACGAGACCTGCGGCGGCGGATCATCCACACACTCGCAGCACACGCGCTCGGTGCCATCGGCCAACGTCGTGACGGTCGTGGTACAGGTCTGACCCTGCGGGCAACCGCCGATGCACTGGAAAGTGTTGGTCAACGGATCGATTCGAATGTGGCAATCGGTGATGAAGCCGCATTCGCAATCGAGCACTTCCAGAACAAAGTTGGTGCCGGGTTCGACGCGTACGCACTTGGGCTGACACTTCTGCGCTGGATCTGGACACATCACCGGTCGACACCGCTTGGTATTTGGGATCGGCCCACAGTCGGGCGGATCGCACGGCGAGTCGGCGCACGTCACGCCGGCGGCCTGCGGCATTCCACCGCGATCCAAACAGCAAGCTTCGAACGTATCGATGCAGGTGCCATCGGGCAGACAGCATGCCACGGAGAATCCACACGGACCGAGGATCGGCGTGGAACCGTCCGGACAAACCGTAACGCCCGGTGCCAAGTCGATACAGAAGCCATCCTGATCGCAACACGAGAGCTCTTCGCCGATCGGCACACACTCGCAGCATACGCGTTCGGTGCCGTCAGACATCAACGTGACCGTCGTTCGACAGGTCTGCCCCGGAGGACAGAAGCCAACGCAGTCATACGAGTTCGTGAACGGATTGACGCGGATGTGACACTCGTCGGGGAGCACACATTCGCACTCGAGTACTTCGAGCACGAAGTTGGTACCCGGCTCAACGCG
>JAUIEW010000328.1 GCA_030429365.1 Phycisphaerae bacterium | reverse complement strand
AGCTTCGCCAGGTTCGGCTTTGGGAATTTCACGACATGGTGGGCCTTACTTTAAGCACCGTTCGGTTTGGGAGCGTTAGAGTGCCCTGAATTGACGTTCGCGGTTGACAAGGCATGTGCTCGCTGACTGATTCCGTCAGCCGATGCCCAATAGGACGAAACTCGCTACATGGCTTAAGGCAGTTTTTGCCGTGGGCCATGCAGCGAGCCGTCGCTATTGGGTTGCGATGGTTCTGTTATTCACACTCGTCCGGGACGCCATTCTTGTTGGTGTCCTTCGAGTTCGAGACCTTGATGTCGCAAGTGTCATCGACGTTGTTGTGATTGCAGTCTGTAACCTCGCCGCTGCAGTCTCCGATGTCACACTTGACGATTGAATCGACGAGCTGCTGGTCCTTCACGTTGATGTCGCCGTCACCATTGAGGTCGGCACATTCGCATGCGTATGGCGAAAGTTCGGGTTCCTCAAAGCAATCGGTAATCACTTTGACGTCATCCGCGTTGACACTTCCGTCGACTTTGATGTCTCCCATGCAGTCGCAGACTTCGCACTCGTCGGGTATGCCATTCTTGTTGTTGTCCTGAGCGTATTCCTGGCTGATCTCGCAAGCATCACTGACGTTGTTGCCGTTGCAGTCTTCAAACGGTTCCGAACAGTAGTGCTGCTTGCAGACCAATCGAAGATCAATCAAGAATGCATCCGAAAGATCAAGGACGCCGTCACCGTTCATCTCCGCACATTCGCAGTTGTAATCCGGGTTGTTTGGATTGGAGTAGCAGTCACTGAATCCGTAGAGGTCATCCTGGTTAATCTTGCCATCCGGCTTGATGTCACCAGGGCAATCGCAACCTTCGCACTCATCAAGTGTACCAGATGCATCGTCATCGGTGCTTACGCCGTAAGCGATGTCGCAGATATCGGGTGCGCCATTTTCATTGCAGTCCACGTCACAGAAATCTTCGTCAGCCCCCAAGTCGCAGAATTCAAGAACCGCTGCATCAAACAAATCGAGATCCGTCCCGTCGATCATGCCGTCGAGATTAAAATCAGCCTTTGCGTCGTAAGTTGCACTCGTTACCGTTGCTCCACCGGCGACCATCTCAAGAATCGCCACACGCTCAGCCATACAAAGCTTTCCGTCAGAATCCAGGTCGCCGAACTGCGAAAATGAATCGACGGTTGCGCTCACGGCGAGGTTTTCCCGACCGTTTGATGGAAATACAACATTCGTCTCAGCCCGACCACTGGTCCATGTAGATCGGTCGAAGGCGGCCGCCTCAAACGCACCTGTCCGAGTGACTTCCCCTGTCCTGGGGTTTTCTGCGAAAACTCCGCGATGCCACTCCCGTTCCGTTTCCCCGTTTGGATTCGTCCAACTCAACTCAATTGAATAAGCGTGAACGCTCAATGCATCGGTTGATATTTCGGGTGTCGGATCGTCGTCCTCCACAGGCCCCTCAAGCGTCGCGAACGCAAACGTATCTGAATCGACCGATTCTGCTGTCAATTCCGAAAAGCCATGCGGCGAATCAGACCCGTCGTCGTCGCAGCCGCCTACAATTTGCAAAAACGTTTCAAGTTCGATGTAGATGGTGGTTGTATAAGAGCACGGCTCACTCATCGGCGCCAGTATCTGGCTTAGCGAACCGCTGGCTTTTGCCGGTGCCACTGCAAAACTACTCCCAGAGTTATAGAAACACCCGTAGTTCGCTGATGCGTAAGAAGTTCCATGAATCCCGAGCATCGAGTCTGAAGAAATGGAGACGACGCCAAGACCTGCAAATGCACTTGAGTCAGATATCGCCAAGAAAGGCGGGCAATCGCACACGGGCAGGAGTTCTGAATGGGCTAACCTAAATACATCTGGACTTCCTGATCCTCCCCTAGCGTCGAAGTTGTACCGAAGTAACGATTCACACAAGAAATTCTCTTGCCCGGCTGCGCAAAACGGCCTTCCGCACGAGAATACGTCAGACAGAAACGCCGCCGATGCAGCGACCGAGGCAGTTGCATACTCTTTTGGTTGTCCGGTATCTGGATCGATTGCAGTCATGCAGTCATTGCGAATTGTGTCAAGCCCCAGCTTTGTATTCCAGATCAGCGTAAAATCTGATATATGAGCGCACTCGCTCGGCATGTCTGGATCCCATGCGCCTGCGCATAGACCGTCACCACATTGGGCAAAAAGCGGATGGGCGCCCCCAAGTGCCGCCACCAAGCCCGTGCACAGCATTAGTTGCAATGTTCTTTTTTGTTTCATTGGTTTTTGCCTTTCTTCCAAGAGTGGATTGGCCCTTTATTGCCTGGATCGCAGTCGCACGTGTTGGTACCCGAGCGGAGCAGAAGCAGACACAAGAATTGACACCCTCAATTCCGTTCTCGTAACAACGAAAAGGCCAGAGAAGCTGATGGAGCTAGCCCACAGTTCCCTTCACCAATCATTGGCGCGGGCATTGGTTGATCTCGTGGTTTGGTTTTTCGGGAATCTTTCGGTAACGGGTATCTCGGCAGCCATTGTTTGTTTGAAAGTGATGCAATTGTCTGAACGGAATCCGCATCCCCTCTGGGTGTTTCAATGAAATGGTTGGCGTATTGCGATACGTCTTCCTTTGCCGGTGTTCAAGCTGCTTGAAACGACCACAAACAGCGTCTTCACAGGGTGTGTTCCCCATGTTGGCATTGTCGCCCAAGGGCTGCATTGCGGGCGCGAACCCGTGGAATTCACATCTAAAACGAATGGGTTGAAACTCGGATTTGTGCGACTTAACATTGAATCAACAGGTTGAAATTCTCGTCGCACATCCACAAAAAAAATTCAGAATTGGGAAGACCGGCAAGTGCGGTCGATCAAGAATTTCAGAAAATTAGAGGCTTTTCGAATCCAATCAGGGGCAAGAAGAGGTTGTTGGACACCACGACAACATTGCTTGAAGGGTTGAATCAATCGGACGACTACGCGTGGTCGCGATTCGACGAATTCTATCGGCCGTTGCTTCGAAACTTTGCTCTGCGCGCCAACATCCCTCCTGCGGACGCGGAAGATATCGCACAAGAAGTTATGCTCGAATTCCGTCGCCTCTTTCGTGACACCTATGACCGTGAGCGGGGACGCCTCCGTCGATGGGTCATGGGCATCGCTCGCTACAAGGTGCTTGAACAACGCAAGCGCGTCGCCCGACGCAAGGAAATTAACGGCCAAACGATTGACTTTCCCGGCCCCGACGACTGGCGTCGGATTGAAGACGAAGAATGGCAACAAGCTGTCGCGGCGGCCGCACTGAATCTGCTTCGCAACAAGCGCAAGTGCCGCCTGGCGGCATCCAAAATCGATGCATTCGAGCAATTTGCCCTCTTGCAGCAGCCAGCCGCTGATGTAGCAGTGAATCTTGAAATGTCGGTCGATGACGTGTTTCGAAGTAAGTACTTGTGCCTGAGATACTTAAAAAGTTGCCGCAATGCGTTGGACCGTTTTTTTGACGGCTGACCTGCCGCCAGCGACACAGTGGGGAAAAACCTGGGTCGGGAACAGGGCCGGTTCTGTCAACCGGCGCTCTTCACCCCAACAATGCGCGTGAATCATCATGGTACATTGTCCATCCATCGAGTTGATTGAGACATCGCTTCGATCTGAATCGCCGTCAGCGGAGATTCACCACCACCTGAGCAGTTGTTCGCGGTGCCGTCGATGGGCCAAACGCCTGCGCAATATGAACGACGAAGTATCTGACTGGCGCATCGTTGCACAGGCCCTTGCCGAAAAATACGAACCCAATTCCGCAGCGAGCCCTTCAGACGCGACGCGCCCTGCAGTTGATCAACTCTGCATCCAAATCGGTAGCCGTATCGGTCGGTACACAATCATCGGTCTCTTGGGCCAGGGCGGCATGGGCGTCGTGTATCGTGCAAAACAGGACGTCACCAATCGGCCCGTTGCCTTGAAAGTGATCCAAAAGTCACGGATGTCCTCAAAGGGTATCGACCTTCTCTTGCGGGAAGCGGCTGTCCTGGGCCGGTTGCGTCATCAGGGGATCGCACAGATTCTGGACGCGGGCGTTGTTCAAGGCGGCGGCCAGGCGACGCCGTATCTTGCCATGGAATTGGTCGAAGGCCCTTCGCTGATCGAAGCAGTGTCAGCCGACGCGTTGCCGATACGATCACGCCTTCAATTGTTGGCGCAAGTCTGTGACGCGGTCGAGCACGCCCACCAGAAGGGCGTTATTCACCGCGATTTGAAACCTGCAAACATTCTCATCGAAAAAACGATTGATGGACCACGCGCCAAAGTCCTGGATTTCGGAGTGGCAAAACTCACCGAGGACAAAACTCAAGGACCGCCAACACCGGAACATCCCGCTCGCCTCGTGGGGACAATTCAATACATGAGCCCCGAACAGTGCCGTGGTGGCGCAGAGGCGTTGGATGCGCGATCCGACGTCTTCGCGCTGGGCGTGGTCGCGTACGAATTGCTTTCGGGAGCATTCCCTTATGACCTGAGTCGATGTGACAGGAATGAGGCGATTGGGCGGATTCAAACGCAAGTACCGCTGCGATTGGGCGAGCACGATTCT
>JAUIEW010000327.1 GCA_030429365.1 Phycisphaerae bacterium | reverse complement strand
TTTGGTGAACACGTCGCTTCGGTAGGCGATGTCACGTTGAACGGTTCACCTGAGTTCGTAATCTCGTCGCCTCGCAATGAAGCATATCTGCAGTCGATTCGACTGGCGGCCGCGGGTACGGCTGAATCCAAGATGGATGCTTCAACCATCTTCAGAGGAAGTCTGGTTGTTCTTGATGGGTTTGATTACACCACGGCGGATACGTTGTTTACGGATCAGGACGAAAACAAAGTCATACCTTCGCCGCTCGTTGCTGATGATGGCGTTTGCTCCAGCTCGAATCCAGAAAATCGCTCTGGCCCATTCCAGCCGGTGAACCACTTCGAAGTTTTCGCCGAAGATGTCAATGATTTTCTCGGCGGCGCTGAGGCGGCGGGCGATATGAATCGCGATGGAGTCCCTGACATTGTTTGCGGTGCGCCGCGGAATGACAGCAGCGCCAACGGTCGAATCGATACCGGCGCCGTCTATATCCTTCAGGGACGGTCGCCTTATGGAAATATCGCGCTAAGCCACTTGGATGATCCCGCTTTTCCACGCCCGACCGTGCTCCGCATCCGTGGAGAAACGGCAGGTGATCGAATTGGGCATCGACAAGTAAGCGGGCGCGATATCAACGGTGATGGAATTGGCGACGTGTTCTTCTCGTCACCATATGTTGATTTCATGGATACTGTCGGGACGCATTGTGCCGGTACGAATTTGAGCACGAGTACGTTTACCGCGTGTCGCAACAACTTTGGCGATGAAGTGTTCATCGGCGATACGTGCAAGCAGTACGATTTCGACAACGATCGTGACATTGATGAAGACGATCAGGCATCGTTTGACAATCTCGTTGCTGGGTTTGCTGACGCGTGCCCGGTTGACAATGGTTATGCCGGGGTCATTTTCGGAAACGTCACGCTGGATGGCGATCGCACGATCAGTCAGGTCGGTACAAGCAGCTTGCCGGGCGTGATTTTCTTCGGTGCCAATGAAGGCGACCGTGCGGGTGAGGACATCGTCTCTGCCGGCGACTTCAATCGTGATGGTTTCGGCGATCTTCTGATCGCTGCCCCGGGGGTGCGGTTCACTGACAACAACAACCGCGAACGGATGGGCGTGGCCTATCTGATCTTTGGCGGTACGCACCTGAATAACGCACCTGAAGGCGGATTCTCACTTGATCAAGTGGGTACACCGCAGCTTCCAGGGATTGTGTTCTGGACGCCGTACGAGACCGGCCGGCCAAACGAAGCAACGATTGATAACGTCGGTCTGCTGGGCGACATCAACAACGACGGATTCGATGATATCGGATTGGGCCTGACGCGATCGGACTTCGTGGATGAGAACCTGCCGCAGACGCCGGGCGATGTTGGGACAGATCCGAACACGGGTCGCCGCCCAGACGATGGTCGCGTTTACATCATCTATGGAAATAACACCGTCGCGAACTAGATGTTCATGAATTGGAACGGGCAACTCAGTCGTTGTTGACGAACTGGGTCGTTCAAAGAATAGTCTTGTCACATTGAAAGACCCGTCGCAAACTATGTCGACGGGTCTTTTTTTTATTGTCACATCCTGGCATCTCGGAACAACCATGATTCACGAACACGGTATTCTCTCACTTCTACCGCCGCTACTTGCGATCGTCCTTTCCATTGCCACGAGGCAGGTGTTCATTTCCCTCGCCGTCGGGATTTGGGTTGGATATTTGACCTTGGCTGACTGGAACGCATTTGCCGCGACGGTCGACACGCTGACCGCGTTTGTGAAGGTTTTTGAAAGCCCCGGAAACACGCGCACGGTGCTCTTCTGTTTGATGGTCGGTTCATTGATCACGTTGATTCAGCGGAGCGGCGGGGTTGACGGTTTTGTCGAGTGGATACGAGGTCTTGGGCTGGCCAACAGCCGGCGCAGCGCCGGTTTGCTCGCCACTGTCGTTGGGGCCTGCGTCTTCATCGAATCGAGCATCTCCTGTTTGGTCACCGGGACAGTGGGGCGGCCGCTATTCGACCGGTTGAAGATCTCCCGCGAGAAACTTGCGTATGTATGCGATACCGCATCCGCCCCGATTTGCATTCTGATTCCGCTAAACGGTTGGGGAGCTTATATCCTCGCGCAGTTGGCCGACCTTGGCGTTGAAGAGCCCGTCCCGCTTTTGATCAAATCAATCCCGCTGAATTTCTACGCCATTCTCAGTTTTCTTCTGCTTCTGTTCATCGTCATCACCGGCAAAGACTTTGGTCCGATGCGGGCGGCTGAACGACGGGCACGCGAGGAAGGCAAGTTGCTCGCTGATGGCGCCCGTCCGATGGTGACGGAAGAAATCTTGGCGATGCCCCGGGAAGATTCGACGCCGCCGCGGGTGATCAACATGGCGCTTCCGATCATCGTCATGATCGCGACGGTGTTGGCCGCCATTGTCTACACGGGCGCAAGGGACGCGCAAGGACCGCTGCCGGCGGATTTTTGGGACAAGGTGTGGGTCATCCTGCAAAATTGTTCCGGATCGACATCGGTCTATTGGGGCGTGTTTGCGGGATGTTTCGTTGGAATCGGCTTGTACTTTTTTCAGGGCATCATGGGCTTGAAGGAATCAATTGATGTCGCGCTGAAAGGGGCGGGCGCATTGGTGCCGTTGGGCGTCTTGATGATCCTCGCGTTTACCATCGGGCGACTCTGCGGCAAGGACGGTTTGAACACGGGCGGTTATGTCGCGTCACTGGTGGGGCAGGACGTCTCGGCAACTTTGATCGCGCCGCTTCTGTTTGTCGCTTCGAGCGCCATTGCGTTTTCAACCGGAACGAGTTGGGGGACATTTGCGATCATGTTGCCGATTGGTCTTTCGGTGGCTGCAAAGGTGGATTTGCCTTCAGCGCTGGCTGTGTCAGCCGTCTTGGGCGGCGGCGTGTTTGGCGATCATTGTTCGCCAATTTCAGACACGACGATTGTTTCGTCGATGGCTTCGGCGTCGGATCACATCGACCACGTTCGTACGCAATTGCCCTATGCGCTGAGTGTCGGCGCTGTTGCGGCTGCACTATACGCTGTTTTCGGTGCCGTTATGGCCTGACGACCTTTCAATCGAATTCAACTCTTGACGATGCACAGGGCTGGCCGACACTAGGTAACGGGTTAACCGGATGCTCTGGAGGAACAATCGCGTGAATCAAAAACGAAAACTGCCAATCGTCTCTTTCCTGTCGATCGTCGCATGCGTCGCTGCTCTATGCGTGTCGGTGTTTACAGCGTCGCAAGCCAATGCGTGCGGAGGCTTCTTCTGCCAGCAGGTTCCCATCGACCAAGCCGGCGAGCAGATCATCTTTCGCAAGGATGGCATCTTTGTCACTGCGATGGTGTTGATCCAATACACGGGAGAGGCCGAAGAGTTTTCCTGGGTCGTTCCCGTATCGGGAATTCCCGAACTTTCGGTCGGTAGCGATGCGGTCTTTGCGTCGCTCGAAACGGCCACGCGTCCGCAGTTTATCTTGGAGACCAATGGTCAGCGCTGCCCATCCGACGGCGTCGATTTCGATTTTGGAGGTGGAGCACCAACGTCAGACTCGGCTGGCGATGCGGACGACGGAGTGGACGTCCTCGAACGGCTGGCGGTGGGGCCCTTCGATGTCGAAGTGATCACGAGTAACGATGCAGGTGCGCTTGCGACGTGGCTCGATACTAACGGATATGAGTTGACCGAACGGGGCGAGGAGTTGATTGGTCCATACGTCAACGAGGGGAAAAACTTTGTCGCGCTGAAACTTCGGCAGGATCAGGGCGTCGGCGACATCGAACCGTTGATCATGCGGTGCCAAACAGGAAACGCCACGATTCCGATTCGTCTGACGGCCGTCGCAGCACAGGACAACATGGGGGTCTTGGTCTGGTTGATGGGTGATTCGCGAGCGGTTCCGCTGAATTATCTGCATGTCACGCCGAACTATACCCGCCTGAATTGGTACGCCGGAACGTTCAACGCGTACGCCAGTTATCAGGGACTTATCACTGCGGCGATGGATGAAGCCGGTGGGCAAGGTTTCGCGACCGACTATGCCGGTACGGATTTTGATCCGGGCGCATCACTTCCCACGGTCGAGACGTATACGGATGAATTGGTTTATCTCGCGGGTTTTTCAGAAGATGCGGACTTTGTCGCCGAGTTGACCAACACGTTCGTGTTTCCGCAGGATAAAGTGTTCGCAATACTGGGCCGCGAACTCCCTCTACCCGATGGCGAAGACAGCTTCATTTATAGCGTTCCTGAATTGCTGAACGATACGTTTACGGCGGAAGAATTGGCCGAAGCGCGCACGCGGATTGTTGTCGAGATCAACGAAACGATCGTGAAACCGCTAGAAAATGCACTCGCAATGTTTGATGATCGGCCCTACATGACGCGCATGTACACGACGCTTTCTGCAGACGAGATGTCGCTCGATCCTTCGTTCTCTTTCAATCCCGATCTCGAAGATCAACCGATGACGCGACGAGCCCAGATGAACGTGGATTGCAACTTTGGTGCGACGACGTGGTCGCTCACGCTGGGGGAAGGCACGGGACGCAACGGTGAATTGGTTATCAAT
>JAUIEW010000326.1 GCA_030429365.1 Phycisphaerae bacterium | reverse complement strand
CGCCTTATTCCTATGCCTTGGGTGGCGGCTGGGCTTCCGTTGGCGGGGCGATGACGCTGCCGGTCGATTTGCACGTCCGCAATTCTTCGTTGGACCAGAACTCTTCCATGATCTTCTTCAGATCTTCGGCGATGTTTTCGAGGCGGAACTCGGCTTCGTGAACGAGTTCATGGGTGTCGTCGGAGTACCACTGGAGCTTGTCGATCATGCCTTTGGCCCGGGTCATCTCGACGACCACGCCGACGGTGTTCGCGGGCCTGCGCGGGCTATGCGGAACCTTGGGTGGTAGAAGATAGATTTCACCTTCGCGGATGATGACTTCTTCGGGTTTGTTGGTCTCGGGATTGATAATGCCGAGGATGATGTCGCCTTCGATCTGGTAGAAGAATTCGCTGGTCTCGTTGACGTGGTAGTCTTTCCGCGCGTTGGGGCCGCCCACCACCATGATGATGAAGTCTTCGTTCTCCCAGACGCACTTGTTACCGACGGGCGGCTTGAGCAGGTGGCGGTTTTCTTCGACCCATTGTTTCAAGTTCAGCGGATTGACGAGACCCATCACTTTGCCTCCGGAAGATGTTGCGTTGACCAGCCACGATGGCACCGATGCGTTGAACAAGGGCGAATCTATTCGCATCGGCGGTGGGCGTCAATTATAGGGCCCAACCGCTCGGACTGCCTGCCAAGGCTGTCATTTTGTCAGGGATTGGCGGCAGGAATCGCTGTTCTTGGGTGCTTCAGGGCGATTTTTCGAGTGGCACAGCCGTTGCATCTATCCGGTTGTCGCCCGCAAGATTCGGGCAATTGCGAAAGGAGCCCGCTCAAGGCGGTGGAGCCACGGCGGGATCGAGTGACATGGAATGTGTAGAAAGAGAGGTGCTGAAATGTTGACTCGTCGAATGATTGGAATCGATCCGTTGACTTCAATTCGTGACACTGTTGACCGCGCCTTTGGCGGTCTGATCGACGGTGGAAACGAAGGCATGCAGCGGTTGGGATTTGGCGCCCGTGGACTTGGTGCGCTGGACGTTTGGGAAGACAGCGACAAGCTCTTCGTCGAAGTGGATGTGCCGGGATTGGCGCTCGATCAGATCGAAGTGACTGTCGAAGACAATACGTTGACGGTGGCTGGCAAGCGTCAGGCCCGCGACTTGGAAAACGTCGTACGGTACTGCAACGAGCGTGGATCGAGCGAGTTTCGCCGCGTCATTCAACTGCCGACCGAAACCGATTCGGAGCGCGTGGATGCGACGCTGAAGAACGGCGTGCTGACCATCACGCTGCCCAAAGCCGAAGCAGTCAAACCGAAACGCATCGAGGTTAAAGGCATCGAGTAGCCAGCGACTTCGAACAAGCAGGCTAATGTGATTTAGACAACGAAAGGTGCCAGTTGCCGCCCGGTGACTGGCACCTTTCTGTATATTCCAAAGAGTTGGACACATCATCGTCCGATAATAGTCCCTGCGGGTGGGCCAGGCCCCATGGACCGAACAATATCACGTAGATCACAGGGTGTGTTGGCGTTTTCTGTCGCGGTAAAGGTTTGTACGCAAAATAGTTATGGCGATGGGCGCGATTCTTGGTGCTTCCTTTCGGTTTGGCTGGGGGCTGTTTCCGGCTTGTATCCAATCGTTGCCATTTGGTATCATTAGAACTTCAGTGTGTGGGTCTAGGCTGGGGCATTTGGTCGAAATTGCTGGTACCAATCGACATCGGCGTGACGGAGGGTGTGCGCACACCGATGTTTGGAAGTCAGCGTGATGAAGGCGTGAAACCGACATTCTTGCTTTGTCAAAATCGTCTGAAAATTGGTTGGCCGGGTGTGGTGGGAAATAGGTCAAGGAAAGGAAAGCGCATGTCGTCAGTTCAATTGGTTCGTGGGGTGGTGGCGATTGTTGTCGTTGTCGGTGGCATGATGATGGTGTCGCCGGTTGCGCGTGCGGGTTCTCCGGCGGCGTTTACGGACGAGGCCCTTGCGCGTGGCGTTGATTACTCATCCGGGATCACCTTGGCAAAATTCGGCGCAGGTGTCGCTGTTGTGGATATGGACAACGACTCCTATCCGGACATTGTCGGACTCGGTCACAAAGATGGCGTGGTGGGCATCTTTGAAAACGACGGCACCGGCTTCTTCACGAACCGATCAACTGGTAACGGCATCCCACTCGTTCCGGAGGCGTCCGGACTTTCCGCGATCGATTTTGACTCGGACGGAGATCTGGATCTCTACATCACCTGCGACCAGTACCCCAACTTGCTCCTCCGAAACGACGGCAATTTTCAGTTCACCGAAGTCGCCGCTGCTGCCGGTGTTGCCGACCAGGGCTCGGGGCACGGCAATGCATGGGGCGACGTCAACGGAGACGGATGGCTTGATCTTTACGTTGCGAACCGAACGTTTCCGTGGACATCGTTGCTTCCAAGTGAGATGTACCTGAACAACCAGGACGGCACGTTTCTGGCGACCGGCGAGACTTTGGGAATCAGTAACAGTGAAGACCCGACATTTACTGTTCGGTTCTTTGACTACGACCGAGATGGCGATGCCGATTTCTACATGGGCAACGATCACGGCACAGGACCGTCGCTTCAAAACCACTTGTTCAGAAACGACAACGGCACGTTTGTGGACGTGACGGCATTTAGCCAAACGGAAGCAGAAGTCGATTGCATGGGTATCGCCATCGGCGACCTGGACCGCAACGGTTATTCAGACATTTACGTGACCAACGTACCTCCTGGCAATGTGCTTTTAATGAACCAAGGTGATGGAACTTTCACTGATGAAACAGTGGCCTATGGCGTTGGATCGTATGCGACGGGGTGGGGCACCACTTTTATTGACTTTGACAATGACGGCTGGCTTGAGTTGTACGTCGCTAACATGAATGCTCCGAATCGTTTCTATGATTATTCGGGTGTTGGGCAGGCGACAGACATTGCGCCGGCAATGGGTTTGGACAATCCATTAACGTCGTTTTGTGTTGCCAAAGGAGACTTGGATAACGACGGCGATTTGGATCTGGTGGTTCAAACCAATGACGAACCTTTCGCGGTGTATATCAACAACGAAGGCCAGAATCGCAATTGGGTGAAGTTTCGCGTTGGCGGCCGAGGTGCGAATACGTTCGCTGTCGGGGCGCAAGTGGATGTGATCACGGGCGTTCAGTCTCAGATGCACGAAGTTCTCGGCAACGCCAACTACAAGTCGCAGGATGACTACGTGATGCACTTCGGTTTGGACAATCTGACGTCCATCGATCAGATCGTCGTCACGTGGCCTGGTGGTATCAGCCGTACGCTTTCAAACTACTCTGCAAATCAGACGTGGACGCTTTGGCCGCCCGAGCGCATGGGTGATGCCGATGGTGACGGCGACATCGACGCCGATGATCTCAATGCTGTGTCGACTTGCATTGACGGACCTGCGGTTGGAAGCATCGTGCCCGGTTGCGAAATCATCGACATGGATGGAAGCGGTGCGGTTGACCTGCAGGACTACGCGGAGTTCATGGCCGCCGCCAGCTAGGGCACGTCAAACCCATTCAATGCCGAATTCGTTCGTGACACGAAAGCGTGCCAGATGCGCGATGGGTGATGTGCGCGCTGCTGTCTGTCGGGCGCTCTGCTACGGTGTCGACTGAGCGGCTTTTTCGATCTCGACGAGAAGTCTTTTGGCTGGAGCGTAATCGGCGTCGAGCGCCAAGGCTCTCTGCGTTTCCGCTTTCGCCTCTTCTAATTTCTCAAACTTCAATAGAGCGAATGCCAGGTACGAGTGGAGCTCAGCGTCGTCTGGGGAGACGTCAACTGCTCCACGGAATTCTTCGACAGCTTCTTCAACCTTCGATTGCGCGAGAAGAAGTCTGGCAAGATTGACGCGAGCGCGCACATAGGACGGTCGGGCCCGTATCGCCTGCTGAAAGTAGGGGATCGCATCTTCCGCATGTCCGTCGTCGCGAACCTCGACGGCAAGGTCGTGATACGCTTCGGCATGTTCTGGATCAAGTCGCACGGCTGCCGCAAAGTGGGTGATGGCTTCCGGTCGCCTGCCGACTTTGGCGAGCAATTTGGCGAAGCCGTATTGGATCCCGGCGTTGTCGGGATGGGTTGCACAGAGTGACTCATAAATCTGAAGGGGTTCGTCAAACCTGTTCTGCCTGAAAATTGATCGGGCGAGTTTCTTCCTGAGGTCGATCACGTCAGGGAATTCGGCGACCAATTTACGAAATGCCGCTTCCGCTTCGACAAGTTCGTTGTGTTGAAGGTGGTGCTGCGCAACGCTGAGGGTCTCAAAGTCGGTTGCGTGGTCCTTGGGGTCGTCACCCTCGGGCTCAAAGAGATCCATTTCGTTTTCAGCGACGGGTTTCTGGGTTTCATCACCGCCGACGTACCCGAGACTTTCGAGGCGGGCGAGATCGCTGGCGCTCATTTCCAAGTCGGTGGATTCGTCATGGATCAGCTCGGGCGATTCGGCAATCATGCCGCGAAGTTCCCCGCGAAGTTCCGTTACTTTTTCTGGCAGTTTGTCGGCAAGGTTGGTCAATTCGACCGGATCTTTCGCGAGGTCGTACAACTCCGGCCGGGGGGCGTGGATGTACTTCCAGTTGTCGATGCGC
>JAUIEW010000325.1 GCA_030429365.1 Phycisphaerae bacterium | reverse complement strand
ATCACTTCGAAGGGCAAGAGCTTTCATTGCAAACTGCTGGTGTTGGCAATCGGCGCTTCGAAGAAACTTCGGGCACAGGTCGGCATCGCGCGATCCGATGCCCGGGAAATGCGTTGGACGGCGCTGATCGAGCACGCCATCGACGCCAAATCCAAGGACGCCCCGCCTACGTCGCGCATGGATGTCGTCCTTGGCGCAACGCCTGAAAATGGACTTGCTGTCCTTGCCCGCCAAAAGGACCGGATCTCGTTGACGCTGAATTCGCCCGGCGAACGGGAGGCAGTCGTCGAACGGATTCTGGAACTGGCCCACGTGATGCGTGAAAAGAAAATGCTCACAGCCGACTTCCCAATCGATGTGAAAGCCGTGGAGTGCGGCGAATCAAGTTTTGGTCCGGCGCTGGAACTCGACTCGCACGTCGGCAAACACACGCTGCTGATCGGCGATGCCGGCGGGTTCATTGCGGCTGTCAGCCAGGAGGGAATTTACCCGTCGATGTGGTCGGCAAAGATTGCGGCTGAAGTGATTGGTTCGGCATGGGGTGCTGACATTTCCCAGGACGCGCTCATGACCTTCGACAACAAGTGGCGACTGGAAATGGGCGACTACCTCCGTCCGCCCAACACGGACTTGCAATTGCTCGCGCCGCTAATTTTCTCAAACCAGCCCATGACCGATCGAATGGCCAGCGCGTTTTTCTTTGGTGAGAATATTTAGCGACGCCGTCTGCAAAGAGAGAACGCCCCAGCTGCAACAATGAGAAGCGTACTTGGTTCGGGGAGCGTGATGACAAACCCTCTAGTGAAGGTACCGAGGCTTTCGTTCGCACCAACACCCGCGATCGTCAATCCATCGTCTGAAATCGCCGTCGCCCAGTATAGTTTCCAGCCGTCAAGGTCGACCCCATAGTCATCGGTAAGCATGTCTTCGAGCAACCGCATCCCATTGATACCGTCCCAAATGAAGGCTGAATCACAGGCACCACATCCTTGATTACTACTACTTTTGCCAACAATCACTGAACCATCACCAGACACCGCAAGAGCTTCACTGTCTTGATTTCCGTCTGGCAAATCGCCGAGTCCAGTCATCACTCCGTTCCGCCACATGAACGCTTCAGCATAAGGCCCAGACTGCGTATTACCCCAACCAACAACAGTAGAGCCGTCCGAAGAAACCGCAGTAGCGGCACTTCTAAAGTCTCCGCCTGCCAAGTCGCCCAAGCCTGTCATCGTGTTGTTCTCATAGATGAATGCTTCCTGGCCCGATGCCGAATGACCGGTCCCGACAATCACGGAACCGTCGGCTGAGATTCCGTTGGCAGTGCTATTGAAATCGCCTCCGGGGAGATCGCCCAACCCGGACATTGACCCGTTCCAGAAGAACGCTTCGTTTCCATTTGGAGAAGCTGCACGTCCAACAACAAGCGCCCCATCTGGTGTTACGCCCCTAGCCTCGCTATCAAACGTGAGGCCCGGCAGCACTGGACGTAGGTCGCCTAGGTGTATTAGACCTTCGTCAAAGTCCCAAATCGTGGCGATTGTTCCGAAACTTGCGTTCATGGACCCGACCACATGTCTTCCGCTTCCCGAAACGTCGAACGCAAAACTGGATGGGTCGCCATTGGGAGACCCGCTACTCCCCGGGATGTCTCCTAGCCCAGTCAAGATGCCTGCGTTCCAAATAAACGCTTCGTTGGATGCCGGAAAGTTCGTTTGACTATGCCCAACCACAAACTCTCCGTTTGGCGAAACCGCAGTGGGCCAACTTCTCGGAATCCCGTTTTCGTTGACTAATCCAATATCCTGAATGCTTGGTACAGCGCCGGCGAATGCCACTGAACCGCTACCAACAAATAGTAGGCCTAAGATCGTGGCTTTGAATAGGCGACTCGACATCCATTGCCTCCCGAATGCAGGCGGAACACTGCTGTGTGACAATCGGATTCCAAACTGATGTGGCTGTGTCGCAGATGATTGTAACAAAAGGTGATTCCCAAAGTCCATCGTTACCGCAGGCGGTATCAATGACATTGGACGACAACTGGCGATTGCGCATTTCGTCGGGCTTCTTCGAATATTGCAGCAAAGTCGCTCAAGGACATTTTCTTTGGCCAGAAGAAACGTGGAACCCCGACTACTCTCTTTGTTTCGCACTCGTGAACAAGTACTTGCTCAAAGTAGCGGGAAATAGTCACGTGCGTTATCTCGGCCCATTTCTTCGAGTATTCTGGTTGGCCTTTCATGCGAAATCGCAAGCCCACCGGCGTCAACAAGAGGAATTCGTACTGATAAGCAAATCGTAAGTGTCGAAACCCAAACGCAGCCGCCCACAGCAGCAGCCAAATCGAAATCCCAAACAAGCATTTGTGAAAGCACGGCGTAAACGATTGTTGGATCGGAGAGGCCTTAAATAATCCAATCCCAACCAACGCAACAACGGACATTGGAATCAAATCGAAACGGTTGCGTCCACTTGGTCGGTAAAGCACGGAATTGGCTGGAATATGAAACCCGCATTCAGGGCAAAGCGTTGGAAACTCAGCCCCTCTTAGGCTGTACGCGCACGCTGGGCATTCCTCGAAGCCTGAAGGATTGTTGGGACTCTGTTCGATTTGTGAAACTCGCATCGGGCTAGACTCGATGGAACGTCACTTCGTCGCGGTTGAGGTCGATTGTTGCGATTGTGTATTCGCGGGCTCGATGTAGTGCGCCCGGGTTGATGATTCTGCAACTTCCAATGCGTTCGTCTCTGGCGATGTGGGTGTGGCCGTGGAGGATGTAGTCGGATGTTGGCGCTCGCAGCGCGACGTTGAATTCCGGTTCGTGGCCGTGGAAGACCTGAATGGACTTTCCGCCCAGTTCGAGCGCTAGCGGAACATTGTTTGGAACTGACAATTCGACGGAGTCGAGAAACGCTTTCGTCGCATTGTCGAGATAGTCGGTGTTGCCCCAGACGAAGTGGGCATTGCGGCCGACCATTTCCTCGAAGACTTCAATGCCGCCGACGTCGCCACAGTGGATGATCGCTTCCGCGCGTTGGCGATCGAAAATCTCGATGGCCTTTCTGACCTGATGGGCCCTGCCGTGACTGTCGGACATGACGCCGATGATCATGGTCTACCCACCCACCGTTTTCAGCGATTCGATGATCTTATCCCAGGCGGCTTGTTCGCGGCCGCGAATCGGACCGGCCGATTGGAGTTCGATGGCGTACGCATGCGTCACGTGGTCCTGGCGGTCGACGGCTGCCAAAACATGCAGATACAACCCAGGATTGCCACGGTAGATATTCATCGGTTCCTGGATCTTCGCGAGGCACGCCGGCCAATCGCCCATATTGGAATCGGAAAACTCGATGTTGCCGGACGAGGGCGTGCCCACGATCGCGGCGATCTGGGCGACAATTTCATTGCAGTAATCGCGCGGGGATATTTCGTCGGTGGTTACGGCGCGGTGAACGCGGAGGATAGCGCTGGTCGCGCCATATTGGTCAGAAATCGGATTGAATGCGTAAACCGTCCCGCCCCTCAGATCGATCTGCGGACTTCCCTCGCTCCACCCGATGGGCGTCTTGAAACTAATCCGCCACCCTTCAAGGCTGACGGGTTCGTCCATCTCGATGCGGGTGCGCTGTGAAATGAAGCTACCAGCCACCCATGAAACCACCAATAGGGAGCCTACTCCGAAAATGAGACCTCGGCGTTGTGGATTTGCGAGATATTGCGATACGGATGTTGGCATGGCGGGGCCATCGTATGGTGTGAATTCGCGGGTGACAATGGTTGACCGAATCCTAACAGACGCCTACATTCAGCGTCGCTGGCATCGACGACGCATCTGCGGCAACTTTTAGGAATCGGCTTTTGAGTCCCGAAACAACACCGGTCAATCGGGCTTCCGCACCCCATGGATGAATTCAAGAGATTCTTTCTTCGTGGATTGGCTGCCGTTCTGCCCACACTGCTGACGATTGCGGTGTTTCTGTGGGCTTATCGGTTGGTTGATACGTATCTTGGGCAGCACATTACGCGTGGCATGTTGAGCGTGATGTGCCTCCTGGGGGAGCCGTCCGCCGTCGATGCGGAGGAGGATTCGCTGATTTACGGGGATCCGCTGGACCGCTGGATCGAAACCGGACCGTGGGCGGGCATCCGGGACACCGCAGAGCATAACATTATTACCAGCAACGCTTTAGGCAGCCGAGACGAGCTTGTCAGGAAGCGGGCAGAGGACGCTCGAAGCCGGGCGCTTTGGCGAATCGCCTTCCGCAAGTACAAAT
Organism: Phycisphaerae bacterium; assembly: GCA_030429365.1. Classification (GTDB taxonomy): domain Bacteria; phylum Planctomycetota; class Phycisphaerae; order UBA1845; family UBA1845; genus UBA1845. The sequence continues at coordinate 334 of JAUIEW010000325.1, read as the reverse complement.
TGGGCCTGGTCGGTTTTTTGATTGCGATCATTGTCGTATACTTCGTCGGACTCTTCTTGGCCAGTTTCATCGGCAGAACCACGTTGCGGCTGGTCGAACGAACCGTGAGTCGAATGCCGCTGGTGGGTGCGATCTATCCGAACATCAAGCAGGTGACGGACTTTTTGTTCAGCGAGAGTAAGCTGGAGTTTTCCGGCGTGGTGGCCGTCCCGTACCCCCGGAAAGGCATATGGTCGATCGGGTTGCTGACCGGTCACCCAATGAAGGCCATCAAAGACCAGACCGAAGCCGATTTGGTCACGGTGTTTATCCCCAGTTCGCCCGCACCGGTGAC
>JAUIEW010000029.1 GCA_030429365.1 Phycisphaerae bacterium | reverse complement strand
TGACTCCGCATACGCGGGCAGTCTTGACGAACTCTTCGATCCGGAAATCAGAGACATTAAATCCACGCCTTGTGTGATCGGCAGTGGGTCGGTCTTCATGATGGACAGTACGGTTGGTGCAACGTCGACTGTTCGAGTCACCGAACCGATCCTCTTGCCGGCCGGTATCTGCTGGGGCCAGCGCATGAGAAACGGAACGGAGACGGTCGTGTTGTAAATAAAATAGAGATGCGTGTTTTCGCCATGTTGTCCGAGGCCTTCGCCATGGTCGGCCACCAACACGATTAACGTGTCGTCATAATGCCCAAGGCGCTTCAACTCGTTGAAGAGCCGGCCAATCTGCGCATCCATGTACGCGATTTCGCGGAGGTATGCATTGGGGGCGCTTGAGACAAACTCGGCGGGTGCTTCATAGACAAAGTGCGGGTCGTAAAAGTGGACCCAGGCAAAGAACGGTTTCTCTGTTTGAGATTGAAGCCACTCGATGGCGCGATCGCACGTCTTCTGGCCGAGGATTTCAGTTTCATCGCCGGCATCGACGTACGTTGAAAATCCCTGGTCGATGCCCGTGTACCGATTGAGAACGGCGGCTGATACAAACGCAGCTGTTGCGTAGCCATCTTTCTGAAAGACTTCAGCCAATGTCGTGTTGCTTTGGCTGAGGCGGTATCCAATGTTGTCGCGGGCGCCGTGTACGAATGGGTGGGTGCTCGTCATGATGGACGAGTGCGACGGCAGCGTACTTGGAGCGGACGACATGCAATGCTCAAAGAGCACGCCTTCGTTGGCGATCGCGTCGATGTTTGGCGTGACGTTTGCTGGATGGCCATAACAGCCAAGGTGGTCGGCGCGGGTGGTATCCATGGTGATGAGCAAAACGTTGGTCGGCTTGGCGCTGGCGGGCGGAGACTTACGAACAGCCCACAGGGTCAATCCGGCGGCGATCGCAACGAAACAGAGCAGAGCGGTGAGTTTCGCGCCGGCTGATCCCGGTCGTTTCTGTGTATTCGTAATGTCGCGAAACGGGCCGATTGTTCTCATTGGTGTTGGTCCTCCTCAACACCAATTGTATCGACAAGTTGGGCGATGACACGCAGGAGGTCCTGCACGCCATCGCCCTAAAATGGTGTGAAACTCAGTTTGTTGAGCCGGCTACGTTTGCTGCTGATTAGGGAGCGACTCCGATCGCCTGCTGGTACGCGGCGAAATCGGCAAGGTCTGCGTCGCCATCACTGTCCCAATCGGCTGGTGCACAGCCGGTATAGAGGTGCCCCTCGGGCCCGCGGATGCAACCAGTCATGCGGTCGAGGTCACTGGGGTCGATGTTGCCGTCGCCATCGAGATCGCCGGTCGGCCCACGCGCGGCGCCGCTGGCAATCGTGAGTGTCTGATTGGCTGAAACCGAACTCAGCACGGTAATGGTGCCATCGCTCCATTCAACACGAACGTCTGCGTTTGCGGCTGACCCCAAACCGAAGTGAACGGATAGTTCACTGACGGCAAGGAAGTTGCAACCGCCGTGGAGATACCCGTATTGGGTGATGCCGTTGGCAGTCACGATCACGCGCGTGCCGAAACCATTGGGGGCGAGGCCTGCGTCACCGCTCGTATCCAGAAAGATTCGGAGCCAATTCGTATTCGACCCGGTCAAGTCGTTTCGATAAAGGCGAATGGCTTCCAGATTTGGAAACACGACGACATCCTGGTCACCGTCATTGTCGTAGTCAAAGTTTGCCAGTCCGCGTCCCTGCCCTGCGAAATCAAAACCGGTTGCGGCTGCGCTGTCGGTGAACGTTCCGTCACCATTGTTCATGTACAGGCGATTCATCTGGTTGACCCAGGCGGCAGAGCCCCAGCCATTGGTCTCGCCAATATCCACGAGCATGTCATGATCAAAGTCGGCTGCCACCGTTCCCCAGCCCCAGGCGCCATCGGATACACCTGACTGCTCGCTCACTTCGGCGTAGCGGTGTCGTCCTTGGTCATTCATGTAGAGCATGTTGCCGCGGGTGGTTGTGTTGCTGCCGAAGAAGACGGCCGTAACAAACCAATCGAGGTAACCATCGCGATTAAAATCACCGACGGTTGTGCCCATACCCGCCAGGTCGATGCCTGTTTGCGATAGTACGGTTTGGTCTTCAAATGTCCCGTTTCTCAAGTTGACGAAGTAACGACTGGTGTTGAAGTCGGAGACAAAGAGCAGTTCGGGATAGCGATCGAGGTCCATGTCGGCGAAGCGCGGTGAAAAACCGCGCATCTGCGTGACATCGTAGTTCAGGTCGGTTGTCACGTTGGTGAATGTGCCGTCGCCGTTGTTGCGGAAGAGGCGATTTCCGCCAACTTGGAATGCCCAGCCGGACATGGCCAAGTCAAGATCTCCATCAAGATCGTAGTCGCCAAATGCCGAACCAAAACCGTCGGCGATGGGCGCGGCGAGGTTAACGCCCGCCGCGACGGCCACTTCCGTGAATGTCCCGTCGCCATTGTTTCGATAGAGTCGATGATGGCCTGGGGAGGGCGACTGGCCAGCTGGACAGTAGCTGGTGGCATAAATATCCAGATACCCATTTCCATCGTAGTCGCCCACGGATGCGCCGGCACCTTGGTGGACGAAGTCAATGCCCCATGCTGTCGCTTGGTCGGTGAATGTGCCGTCCCCGTTGTTGATGTACAGTTTGTCTGGCTGGTTCCCTCCTGACAGCACGAACAAGTCTTGCCAGCCGTCATTGTTGAAGTCGCCGACAGTTCCACCGCCAACCATCGGCGGGTAGGGCGCATCGCCTGGAATTGAATGGACGACATTGATGCCCGAGGCAGCCGTTTGATCTGAAAAGGTCAGAGTTTGGGCGAATGACTCCGAGCCAAATGGCATCAGACTCGATGCTGCCGCCAATCCAAAGAGGTATTTTGAGCACTTAACTAACATTGCTGTTCTCCGTAACTGCCATCAAACTGCGCTTCATGATCCATCTGGCCTGCAAATCATATTGTACGCTTCGATCTCGTTGACTGACCCATTTTCACCGTGACCGATCGGCCTGTTCACCGATCGCCGTATCCGCCGTCTAACGCGCCGCCGCCCCGAGCACTTGCTGCCAGATGGCGTAGTCCTGCAAGTCGGCGTCTTCATCCGAATCCCAATCAGCCGGACCACATCCCGAGTAGATGTGCCCACTGGGGCCTTTCGTGCAATCCGCCACGTAGTCAACATCACTCAACGACACAACGCCGTCGCCGTTCAGGTCGCCTACTTGGGCCCGTGATCCGGGGCGCCCCGATGCGATCGTCATAGTTTGATTGGTCGCCACGGACTGAAGCGCGACAACCGAGCCATCCGCCCATTCCACTCGTACGTCGGCCGTTCCAGCAGCGCCCAAACCAAAATGAGCCGATAGTTCGCTGACCGACAGGTAGGAACTGCCGCCACTGATGTAGCGACATTGTGTCGTGCCGTTTGCCGTGACTTCGACGCGTGTTCCGAAACCATTGGGGGCGAGTGCTGGATCGGCGCTCGTGTCCAGGAAGATTCGCAGCCAGTTCGTATCTGGGCCTGTGAGATCATTCCGATAGAGTTCGATTGCTTCTTCGTTGGGAAATATGACCGTATCCTGGTCACCGTCATTGTCATAATCAAAGTTGACCAAACCGCGCCCATCGCCAGAAAAGTCAAAACCCATCGCCGCCGCACTCTCCGTGAAAGTGCCGTCGCCGTTGTTCATATAGAGGCGGTTCATCTCCCCAATCCAGGGCGGGGAGAGCCAACCGTTCGTCTCGCCGATGTCCTGATGCGTGTCATGGTCAAAATCAACGGCGACAGTGCCCCAACCCCAGGCGCCGTCCGATACGCCGGCGAGGTCGCTGGATTCAACAAAGCGATTGGGGGCCACGTTTATGTAAAGCATGTTTCCGAGCATGGCCGGATTGCCTTGCAAGTAGATCGACGTCACGAACCAGTCGAAACGGCCGTCATTGTTAAAGTCGCCCACGGTGGAGCCCATCCCATTTTGGTCGTCTCCGGTTCCTGATCCCGGGGTTCGATCAAAGAAGGTGCCGTCGCGCAGGTTTAAGAAGTACCGGCTCGTGCCATAATCTGCGACGAACAGCAGTTCCGGGTAGCGATCATCGGTCATGTCATAGAAGCCGGGCGAGAAACCTTGTTTGATGGTGACGTCGTGATTGAGAACGGGCGTGACATCGGTGAATGTTTCGTCGCCGTTGTTTCGAAATAGTCTGCTTCCTCCCACGGAAATAGCCCACCCTGCCAGCGCGAGATCCAAATCACCGTCCAGGTCGTAATCGCCGAACGCTGCGCCGAATCCGTCCGTTTGGGCTGATCCAAAATTCACACCAGCTTTCTCCGCGACTTCGCTGAATGTTCCGTCTCCATTGTTGTGGTAAAGCACGTGCGCGCCCGGTGCGGGAGCGATGGCTCCACTGGGGGCGTGGCTTGTCGCGTAGATATCGATCCAACCATTGCCATCATAGTCGCCAACACATGCACCGATGCCCTGGTGAATTCGAGCAACGCCCCATGAAATGGCCTGGTCGGTAAACGTGCCATCACCATTGTTGATGTACAATTTGTCAGGCTCAACCCCGCCGCTGAGTATGAACAGATCTTGCCAGCCGTCGTTGTTGAAGTCTCCCACCGTACCGCCGCCGACCATGGGGCGATAAAGCGGGTGAACGGGGAGATCGTGGGTCACGTTGATTCCTGATGAGCTTGTTTGATTCGAGAAACTCAGTTGGCCAGCCGTGGCGAATGTTGGGAACTGCATAAGGCCCGCAATACAGATGCTGCAGACCTGGGTTCTTAGAGGGATCTTCATGATCGTCGCTCTCTTCAATGATTCGCTCGAATGCTCAATGTCTTGCACGGTTACCTGATCGTTTTCAGACTTTCTTGGAAAAGGCGGCTTCAGACGGGATGGAGAGCGTTGCGGGTCTGCGTGACGAATCGCCCGACTTGTGTGTTCCCCAATCGTGAGAGAAGCGAGTAACAAAAAAAGCGGGTCGCCCTGTTGGTGAACAGAGGCGACCCGCCGAGATTCTACTTCAAGTCGTAAACGACGTGTTCGCGATTAGCGACGACGACGAATCACGACGGCCGCACCCATTGCCAAGAGGGCGAGTGATGCGGGCTCGGGAGTGACGTTCAGGTCGTAGGCGTTGGTGTCGCCCTGCCATCCGTCAATACCGATGTAGTAGGTGCCAGCCGGCAAGCCGACGACGTTGATGTTCTCGTTGTCGTCAGTCGAGGTTGACGTGGCAACCGTGCTGTTTCCGGTGTTGTCATCGAAGAGAATCAGATCGATGTCACCATTGGCATTGGTGAAGAGCAGGTCGATGTTGATGTCGCCACCACCCCAGTTGAGCTGGTAAACGTGATCTTCACCTGACCAGCTACCTGCGGCAATACCGTTGGGGCCGTCAATGTTGTCGCCACCGCCGGCGGTGTCGCCTGAGACGCTGTCGACCGGACCATTGAGGGTGCCCGTGAGGAAGTCATCGAGGGTCGGGATCGCAGCCTGCGTGAGCGTCACCGAGATGTTCGACCAAGCGGCGGTTGAACCGGCATAGGCCTGCGAACCGAGGAACCACAGCGGATCGCCACCTTCGTAGTTGATGGCGAAGAAACCGTCGAATGACAGCGTCGTCGGGTTTCCGTCGCTCGCTGCACCGGCGGTTGCGGTGGTGCCGTTCTGGTGGATCGTGGTGACGTTGGCAAAGTCGTTGTCGCCAAAGAAAATGTTGGCTTCGTTCGACCACGGATTGCCACCGCCGGCGACCCAATCAAAGCTGATCGAGAAACCGGTGTAGGTACCGGCCGGAATGGCCGCACCGTTGAGGTCATACTGGAGACCACCTGGTCCAATCTGACCGACTGACGCGTTGTCCGGCAACAAGCCAGACGGAACGACATAATCTGCCATTGCGACATTGGCTGAGAGAAGAGCCACAATGCCACATGCAAAACACTTCTTCATAATCATCCTCCTTCAAAGAAATACCTGTTTTTAGAGAGCTCTAGAGATCGTTAACGTTACTTCAAACACAACTGAGAGAACGCGGCACCACAACCAAGGCACCGCAACAAAACACATTAAATTAAGACACAAGCCGAAAACTTCTTGGAAACGAGAGGCCAACAAGAAGGGGGGAAACTCAATCGAAATTCAACCTGATTGGAAATTCGATGACGGCTTTCCCCACCTACAAAAAAAAGAGAACCATATCGCAAGCGGACCATGCGCACTTTGCGCCCAGTCCGAACACGATACTAGTTCTCTCTCTCTGTGGTCTAGCTCAGCTCCGTCTTACGGGAGTTTACCAAGATCGGTGATCGAGAGTCAAGAAGATAGCGTGGAAAAGTGGGTAAGAAATCTGCACCTTGGGCGGTGTGAGTTTGGTTGCGTTGGCTTCCCGATCTGGTTGTCTCTTTAACTTGCATGCGTTCGTGTGAACGGCCAAAAAAAGGCCTTATTGGTGCTGTTATCGGCGATTTTTGCCCGAATGCTCCGGCCCGTCGGCCTGTGAGCAAAGCATTGGCGCGGAGTGCGCTAAAGGGAGCCAAGTGGTTGCTGGTGAAACTGATTCAGTAATATCGGACCAAGGATGTGATTTTTGTTCAAAATGGTCCATTTGGGGCCAGCCATTAATCGCTTCGCAGCTCGTTTACCCTGCCTAAAAATGCTGATATCCTGGCCGCATCAAGTGGATTTGACCAAACGCCATCGACTTTGAGGGACGATCCGACGATGAATCCGTCCGCGTGAGGCCAGAAATCCGCGAGGTTTGCGGGGCTCAAGCCGCTCCCAACCATCACTGGCAGGGCTGACATCGCCGCGTCGGAAACATCTTGGACGGTGGCGGCTTGGGCAGTGGCGCCACCGGTCACCACAACACCGTCGGCGCCAAAAAACGCGGCGGCTTTTGCCGTCTCTCTTAAATCGACGTCAGCGGTGATTGCGTGGCTGGAATGTTTCTTCTTTATGTCTGCGATCACGGCGACACTTTCGGCACCGATTTGCTTTCGATAGCGAAGCAGTGTTGCGGCAGCCGCTTCGTTCATGATTCCTTCATCTGCAACATGAGCAAACACGAATCCTTCCGCGCGAATGAACTGTGCGCCGGCAGCGGCTGCCACTGCCAATGCTGCAGTGTTTGCCCCGGCAAGGACTTGAATACCCAAGGGCACATCGATTGCACGGCGCACTTCGACAGCGACCCTTGTCATTGACGCGGTAATTTCAGGCCCGACATCGCGAAGCAGGTACGGGCGGTCGTGCATGTTCTCAATAATGATGGCGTCAAATCCGGCATGGACGAGCGTTTGCGCTTCGGCCACGGCGCGCACGGCGATTTCGTCGATCGAAATCTGCGAACAGGGTGTTCCGGGCAGCGCTTGGACGTGCACCATTCCGATCGCTGCTTTGTCTTTCAGGTGAAGCATGTTTCCCAATTCCATGAACGAGTTGCCTTGCGATGAACGGGGCGATCTGTGGATTCGTCGGGCTTCGGTCGCCGGGTTTCTAATTGGGTTGCCCGAATTCTTTCGTTCTTGAGCTTGTCATGTTATCGGGCCCATTGGATTCGGTCGAATTCTCACGTCAGTCCATCGGATTGGGGCAATTTCAGTTGGGCCGATAAGACCGGTCGTCGCAGCGTGTCAGCCGCGATCGATCCCCTATCAAGACAAATGGCTATCCAGAAGTCGGCGCTCGCGCGAATACCGCGGTTTCGAGTCCAATGCCCCCTCGTTTTGCGGACGATATACGAGTTGTTGAAACGCATATTGTTCGGTCGGACGGGAAGTTCCGCCAGGCGGAATTACGCAAGGGGCTGGGTTGATAGATGCAAGCTTTGCTGCACCGAATTCGATTGTTTTGGGATGCCGAGGAGGTTCCGCGCAGGATCGGAATGCTGTTGGTGGGCGTGTTTGTCGTTGCGCCCGTGGCGCTTCTTGTTCTTTCGCAGCGCCAAACGTCCAGCGCCATTTCGGAGAATGCGGCGCGTTCTTATGGGCAGTCCGTGGCGTTTCTGGCTCGACAAATCGATCCGGATGGTCCAAGCGTCGATCGAAAAACGCTGGCGTTGATCAACCGATTTGCGCAGATGCACCGATGCCTTGGTGTTCGAATTCTCGACGCATCGCATACGGTGTTGGCTTCCACCCAACCCGCCGAGATGGGGTTGCCATTGCCGACGTCTGAAACATCGCCCAAGTCGGTTCCAAAGACGGTTGAAACGTTGATGCGCCACAAGCCTGGGAAGGGTGGCGAGTTGTTCGCCGTGCGGGCTCCGGTCGGGGTCGAGGGTGAAGCGTACACGCACTATGTCGAAGTGCGGTTTGGACGCAGCGCGCTCGCCAATTCAACCGCTTCGATCCAGATGCTGATCGTCGCGCTCCTCTGTGCAGGGGCGTTCCTGCTGCTCTACGGGAGCATGCGCAAGCATTTTCGCAGCGTCAAGCTGATCGCGCAACAGTTGGATCAAGCCGCGACTTCCAGTGACATTCAATTGTCCTCACTGCGCCTGGTCCAAGCACCCGACTCGTTGGCCGAAGGTTGGAATCGGTTGATTGACCGGGCGACCGAGCAGGAAGAGGAACTCGCCAGAAGCGCCGCGTCCTCTGAGTTGCTAGCCGCGCTGGATCGCACCAATTCGGGAGATCTTGCGGAGGCGATGCGCCTGGTTCCGACCGGCGTGCTATTGCTTTCGGATTCGATGACGGTCATTTACGCGAACGCGATGTCGTGCCGGGTCATGGGCTGGTCGGTGGACGATGAATCGACATGGCAGATGGGAACAGATGACGAGCTCTCAAATGATGCGGTTCTAATTGCAGAGCAAATTCGTGCGTGCAGTGAAGGCGGTGGGGGGATCGGCACGACCGACTGTCAGCTCGAAATGTCTGATGGGAGTTTCTATTCCGTCCGCATCAACCTGATGCAAACCGTTCACCATTCGCGACGCGTGATTGCGCTGATTCAAGATGTCAGCCAACAGGTCCGTGCCGACAAAGCCCGTGAGGAGTTCGTCTCGCAGGTAACCCACGAATTGCGGACGCCGTTGACGAACATTCGGGCGTATGCGGAGACGCTGTCGAGCGGCATGTTCGACGACCCGCAGGTGATCACGGAGTGTTACAACGTCATCACCAAGGAGACGCGGCGCCTGTCTCGCCTGATCGAGGACATCCTGAGCATTTCGCAGCTTGAAGTGGGAACGATGCAACTTGTGATGGATCGCGTTGATCTGTGCCAGTTGCTTACGGAGTCGGTGCGCGACGTCCGGGGAATTGCGGAGTCCAAGAACATCGACTTGCAGTTGTCGCTCCCGCCCAAGTCTGAACGAGTCAGTGGCGATCGCGACAAGCTTGCGGTCGTGGTGAACAATCTGCTCGGCAACGCCTTGAAGTACACGCCGGACAACGGGCAAGTGGTGCTTTCGTGCAAGTCCGAGAATGACGCCTTGACGGTTTCAGTCCGTGATTCGGGGATCGGGATCGCCCCCAGCGATCACGGGCGGATTTTTGAGAAATTCCAGAGGGCGGAAGATCCAGACGTGTTGTTGGAGACGGGAACGGGAATCGGCCTGACCACTGCTCAGGAGATTGTCCGTCAGCACGGTGGCGAAATCACCGTGGTTAGCAAGAAGGGCGAGGGAGCGACGTTTTCATTCACCCTCGCGCTGGACAAGAGTTCCGTGGCACTGCAAGGGGCTAGCGCATAGCCACTTAGAAGGACGGGTAAGTTCATGGCAACAATCTTGGTTGCAGAAGATGACGCGCACGTGATGCGTCTGATGTCGATGTGGCTCACTCGAAGTGGGCACAACGTGTTGGAGGCATCTAACGGCCTTAAGGCGAAGGAATTGATTGCGGCTGGAGGCGTCGACTTCCTGGTCACCGACATCAACATGCCGCATTGCAACGGCATCGAACTTGCGCAGTGGCTTCGAGGCGAGTTCAAATCTGACATCCCGGTTGTGATGCTCAGTGCGCGTTGCGACCAGGCCCAGATCGGTGAGCAACTGCATCGTCTCAAAGTGACGGTCCATCCAAAGCCGTTTTCGCCGTCGCGGCTGAGCGCCGAAATCGAGCAGCGACTGATGGAAGCCAAGAGCCTAACAGAGGCGGGTGGGGCTGAATAACAAAGGCCGAGTGAGCGTATGTATTCCTTGTGTTTGAGGATTTCTTTGTCTGGTGATCATACATGCCGCAGATAAGTCATGAACAAATCAATAAGGAACTGGCAAGCCTGCGGGAGGCTGTCGCTTGTTGCTTGCCTTCGACCAACGAGGCGGTTGACCGGGTGATTGACTCGGTCCAAAGCCAGCTCGAATTGGTGTTCAGCGAGCACACCGGGTTGGCCGACGACCTGATCCGCGCCTACGAGCAGTTGGGGATCGTCTTTGAAGTCACCCGCCGCTTGTCGTCCGCCAGTACCCGCGAAGATGTGGTTCGGCTGTTTGTTGATTCGCTCCGCATCACCTACCAAGACATGCACTTGTACACGATGGGCCTGGATACGCAGGGCTCGCTCGCCTGGACCGACCTGCCGCCCGGTAATGCCTCCGCGATGGCCGACGAAGTCCGCACGTGTATCTACGAGCAACGGACGGTCGTGCAGGCACTTGAGTGTCCAGTTGGCGACGTCGCCGAGATCATGGTTGCGCCGGTATTTGCCGGCGACAGTTTCGTGTGTGCGATCATCTTTTCGAACGATCGAAAGAACCGTCGGTTCGATGCCAGTGACATGAGTCTGATTGATGCGCTCGTGTCGGTTTGCGGCGACTTGCTGCGAAACTACGAGTTGGCCGATCGGTTGCGGGAACTCTCGATCGATACGGTCAAGGCGCTGGTCAGTGCGGTCGACCAGAAGGACGAATACACGTCAGGTCATTCCAATCGGGTCGGGCACTTCGCCAAATTGCTCGGGCAGGAACTCGGGTTGTCGGGCCAGCGACTGCAAATGCTGGAGTGGGCGGCACTGCTTCACGACGTCGGCAAGATTGGAATTCGCGACGATGTCCTCAAGAAGCCCGGCAAGCTGACGGACGAAGAGTTTGAACATATCAAAGAACACCCGGTGCGTAGCTACGACGTGGTTAAGGCCATTCCACAGATGTCGGGCGCACTCGGCGGCGTGCGTCACCACCACGAACGCTTCGATGGCGGCGGTTATCCGGATGGGTTGGCGGGTCATGATATTCCGCTTGACGCCCGGATCATTTTGGTGGCCGACGTGTTCGACGCGCTCACCACAACGCGTTCGTACCGTGAAGCGTTTGGGTTCGAAAAGGCGCTGCAAATCCTGAAGGAAGATGCAGGCAAGGTTGGCGATCCGGAGCTTGTTCGTTTGTTTGATCAACTCATCCGGCGCGAATTGGCGTCCGGGCATCTTAAGGTTGATTCGAACGGAAAAGTTGACAGCAATCATCTATCAGATGCGACCAATTTGGCCCATCAGCTGATCGAAGAGGAGGCTGCAAGATGAGTCTCCAACTCTCAATGTATTGGATACCGTTGGCGATGCTGTCTGGGCTTGGTGCTCGATACATGCACCGGGCGGGCGCCTGGGGCTTGGGTTTGGCGGCGGTTGTGTTCTGGGTTTTTTGCGCCGTGATCATGGGCGGATTGGATACCGAGTCCTCGGCGATTGCTGTTGCGCTGGCCGCCGGTGCTCTTGCGGTTGTCGTGTTCTCGATGCCGCGGATTGAGCGTGCGGTATTCCTTAAGGCGGCTGGTGCGTCATTGGTCGATGTGCCCTTGTCGGGCGACGCGCCGGACCGCGGTGCGGCTGCGAACACGCCGTCGCGCGTTGACGACCGTACGGAGGATGTGGGGCCGATCGATTCGATCGTCGATGTTCCGCAACGTTTCGATCGGTGGCTCTCGCATCACCGCGACCTTGCTGATCCTTGGCCCGATTTTGGCGAATTCGTTCGGGCGACCTTGTTGGCATGCTGCGGTGCGTCGCAGATCAAGGCGTATCGTCTTTTGTCGCCGGATGACAACACGCTGATTCCACTGCACGCGACCGCGCCGAAGGAAATCGATTTTCCGCCGCTTCGATCCGGGATTCGCGGGTACGTGGTCACGAGTGGTAAGAGTTTCTATCAAAACGATCGGGCCAATGACTCCATCCACGAGTTGGCTGGCCTGACCGGCTCGCCGTGTGCGTGGTGTTTTTCGATTCAAGTGCAAGGTCGTCTCAGTGGCGTGATTCAGGTGGGTGAGTTGGAGGAGAGCGAATTGGCTGCGCGCCACCGCCTTCGCTTGTTGGAAGGCACCATCTCCCTTTGCTGGAACGCATTGGCTGAAGCTTGCCGAAGTCGAGTCGCCAACGAGACCGATTCCGTCGCAGGTGTTCTCACGCCGGAATCATTTCTGAACAAGGCAGGCAGGGAACTGTCGGCTTCGTATGCCAAGAACGAGCCGGTCGCAGTCGTGAGCTTCAATGTCGAAGGTTTGCGCCGTTTGACGGACAACGGCGACTGGGACGTGGCCAGGGATGCGATTCGTCGCATCAGCGATATCGTTCGTGAACGAATTCGTGGAAACGACTGCGCCGGGTTCTTTGATGGCTCGCGTTTTGTGGTGATGCTTGTAAGCGTCGACGGCGAGTTGGCCAGCCTGATCGCGAGGAAGATCCAAAGTCATATCAAAACGATGATCAGTTCGCTCGGCGATCCCGGCGATCAACTGTGTGTTCGAGCCGGGCTGGCGAGCAGCGGAGCAGGGCAATTGGCGCTCGACACCCTTATCTCGCGGTCTGTTTCGATTTTGACCGAGGCGCGTCAGCGGGGTCTTGGTCTGTTGGCATGCACAGACGACACCGAAGGGGAAACCGCGACATGAGCATCGAGGAGAAACGCGTTGGGACCGTCGACGTCATGACCCCCGGTGGTCCGATTGTTGACGAAGAGGCGGAGGAGTTGATCGCGCTGATGACGAAGAAGCTCGATGCGGCGAATCCGCGCTTTGTCTTGAGCATGGAAAAAGTGCCATACATTGACAGTCGTGGGATCGAAGGGCTCGTTGAGACGTCCGACAGTTTGAAGAATCGCGGAGGCAGATTGAGGCTCGCCGGGGTCACGCCCACATGCCGGGAGGCATTGGAACTGACCGGGCAGTCCAAGAAGGTGGATTACTTTGATACGTTGCAGGATGCCGTGCGGAGTTTCATTTAGTCGATGATCGGACCAGAAGTCAGACTGGGCGAACACCTCGTCGCCCAAGGCCTCATCACGCAGGAGCAGCTTGAAGAGGCCTTGGCAAAGCAGGCAGCGAGTGGGCAACGCGTCGGTGAGGCGCTTGTCGACCTGGGGTCATTGTCTGCGCAGGCGTTGGTTCATTCACTGGCCGACCGGATGGGCGTCAAAGGATGTGTGCTTCGCCACGGTTTGATCGATCCGAAAGTGGCGCGAACCGTTCCACGGGAGGAAGCCGAACACCTCAAAGTCCTTCCGCTCTTTCTCGTGCATGGTGAGCTGACCATTGCCATGGTCGATCCCCAGTCGGTGCCGACACTGGATCGTCTGAGCAATAGCACCGGTTATGTGATTCGCCCGGTACTCGTCGACGAAGACAATCTCATCGAGTATCAGCGCAAGTATCTGGCCTCGGAAGTGACGGTTGACGCGTTTCTCGCTTCGATCGAAGAATCCGACGTCACCATCTCCGAAAACGAGGCGATCGACGAGGGCCCCGTCACCGACTTGGACAAGATGGTCGATGGCAGCCCGGTCATCAACCTGGTCAATCTCGCGATCCTGACGGCTGTCCGTGATGGCGCCAGCGACATTCACATCGAACCCGACCGGGGTTCAACGCACGTTCGATATCGAATCGACGGACAGCTTCGCGAAATGCTGAATCCGCCCAAGGGCATGCATGCGGCAATCGTGTCGCGCATCAAGGTTGTGGGTCGGATGGACATTGCGGAGAAGCGCTTGCCACAGGAGGGCCGCGTCCACCTCGTTGCCGACGGGCGCGAGATCGACCTTCGCGTGTCGAGCATGCCGACCGTGCTTGGCGAGAAGATCGTGATGCGTGTGCTCGATAAGAGCAACCTGAGCCTTGAATTGAGCAAACTCGGTGTCGCGGACGAAGACTTGACCGCGATCGAATCGATGATCCGCAGTCCGTACGGGATGATGCTGGTCACCGGTCCGACAGGAAGCGGAAAGACGACGACGCTGTACTCGGCGCTCGATCTGCTGCGCGACGAAGCGGTCAACATTGTTACCGTCGAAGATCCCGTGGAATATCAACTCCCGCAGATCAACCAGATTCAGGTGAACTCCGAAGTGGGCCTGTCGTTCTCGCGGGCGCTGCGATCAGTCTTGCGCCAAGATCCAGACGTGATCATGGTCGGCGAAATTCGCGACGAAGACACGGCGCGGGTGGCGGTGCAAGCCGCGCTGACCGGGCACATGGTGTTGAGCACACTGCACACCAACGACTGCCCGGGCGGCATCATGCGCTTGTCGGACATGGGCATTGAATCGTACCTGATCGGCTCGGCGACATTGGGTTTTGTTGCGCAGCGGTTAGCCCGGCGCATCTGTCCGTCTTGCGCCGCGTCGTACTATCCACCGCCGGAATTGCTTCAAAGCGTCGGGTGGGGGCACCGGACCAATGAACTGTTTAAGCGCGGTGAAGGGTGTCGTGAATGCCACAACACCGGTTTTAAAGGCCGGGCGGGCATCTATGAAGTCATGGTCATCGACGCTGAATTGAAGCGATTGATCAACCGCCAGGCATCCGAGTCAGACATTCGACTTTACCTGGCCGAGACCGGTTGGCGGACCCTACGCGAAAAGGCGCTGGATGTCGTTGATCGCGGCGAATCGACGCTCGAAGAAGTCTTGCGCGTGACACGTTCGGAAGGGGCGGTCGTTTGTGATCCTTCCGGCACGTTGCCCGATGAGGTGGTTGTATGAATCTGGTTTACGACGCCATCAACGAGAAAGGGCAGCACGTCCACGATACGGTGCAGGCGGCGTCCGTGAAGGAGGGCGTGGAAGCGCTTCGGCGCCAGGGGTACTTTGTAACCCATGTCGCACCGTCCACCGTGGAGGGAGCGCAGGGCGGAGTTGCGAAAAAGAAAGGGGGGGACGAGAAATACTCCCTTCCACTCAAGCAGCTGATGATGTTTACGCGGCAAATGTCCATGCTGTTGACATCGGGTAGCGCGTTGGTGCCGGCGATCAATGCCGTGTCGGCGCAGATGAAGAGCCCATCTGCCAAGGCCATGTTGGCTGTCGTGCGCGACGATCTTGAGCAGGGGATGATGCTCACGGATGCCCTTCGCAAGCATCCGAATGCATTCAATTCCTCGTATTGCGCGGTGGTTGCAGCCGGCGAATCAAGTGCAACGTTACCGCAGATGTTTAATCGATTGGCTCACATCATCAGTAAGCAGCGGGCGACGCGTAACAAAATCATCGGCTCGTTGATCTATCCCATCTTGCTGTTGGCACTCTCCGTCAAGATTCTGGCGGTGATGATGTTCTTTGTCGTGCCGCGCTTCGCCGGGATGTTCGGGACGCTCGGTGTCGAACTGCCCTGGTCGACGAAGGTCATGTTGAGTACGGCCAACACGCTGCGATCACAGTGGATTTTGATTGCGTTGATGGTCGCGACATCGATTGCGGGCGTGGTGTTTTTGTTCAGAACCCACAAGGGGCGTCAGATTCTGGCGAACGTTCAGACTCGGATTCCGTTTTTGGGGCGGCTGATGTCCCGGTTGATCCAGGGGCAGACTTTTCGAATTCTGGGCATGCTGCTCGAAGCGCGGGTGGGATTGCTTGAGTCGCTCGACCTGGCTCGGGGCGTGACGGCCAACGATCAATTCCAGGCGATTTATGACAACCTGGAGGATTCGGTGACGCGCGGCGAGTCGATCAGCGGTGCACTTGAGGACTCAAGTCTGATCAGTCCCTCGGTGGTGCAAGCAATCAAGACTGGCGAGCAAAGCGGTCGTCTTGGCGAGTCGATCACGTTTGTTGCGGACATTCTTGACGAAGAGAACACGGAGTTGTTGGGCACGGCGACGAAGCTCATCGAGCCATTGATTCTGATCATCATGGGGGCCGTCGTCGGTGCGGTGGCAATTTCGCTGTTTATGCCGCTGTTCGACATGACGTCGGCGGTCTAGAGGAGTTTGTACGGGTGGGTCTGAAACTTTCACTGGCAACGCGCGCAGGCATGACTCCCGTCGGAATCGACGTGGGGGATCGAAACGTGCGCGCGGCGCAACTGAAGCGCTCCGGTGACAAGTACGCGGTGGCTCGGATGGGGTCTCTTCAACTTCCGGACGACTTGGATGCCAAGCAAGATCCGCATGCTGCGACGAGACTGATCGGCGCTTGGCTCGCGCAGATGGGTTTTCGTAAACGAGAATGCGTGATGGGGCTGTCCACGCCCGATGTTGAACTGCACGCGATGGAACTGCCTGATTCGATCAGCCCCGCCCAGGCGAAGCAAGCTGCCCGGTGGGAAGTCGAACGGCTGATGAGCTTTGAGCAAGGGGCAGCCACCATTGACTTCTGGCCGATCCCCGAGAGCCGGCAGATGACCTCATCGGCGATTGGTGTTGCGGCGTCTCCCACGGCGTTCGAAACGCTGTTTCCGATTTGCGAACGCGCGAAGTTCCGATGCACGCGCTTGGATGCAACATCGTGCGCGCTTGCTCGATTCGGATCGTTGTATCGCGGTCCCGTATCCCAAACGGACGTCTGGGGCATGCTGGACCTCGGGGCGCGCCAGACGCGATTGATCATCTGCGTTGCTCAGGTTCCGATCTTGGTGCGCAGCTTCAACAAGGGTGGAAAGAAATGGACCGATCAGCTGGCCGAAGCGCTGTCAATCAGTCGTAAGGCGGCTGAACGCCACAAACGCGATCATGGCATCGGCACGGCAAACCAGCAGCGTCGAAAGAACGACTCGGAATTTGCTGCCGGCGGGCCGGTTGCGGAAATGATCTACAACGTGTTGCGCGACGAGTTGGTTGGTATCGTCGAGGAACTGGAGCGGTCGTACAAATACGTGATTCGGTGCTTCAATGATCGCCCTTGTGGACCACTGATGTTGGTCGGCGGGGCTGCGAGCATGCACAACTTGTCCGATCTGCTTACCAGCAAGCTAGGTATCGAAGTCATTGTCCCGAGTGTGGAAAACGCGGGTTCGCATTGCCAATTTGATTTTTCGCAATTGCGTGATCAGGTGCGCGAACCGCTTCCTGAGTACGCGGCCGCCATCGGTTTGGCTGTTGATCCGGGAGCCCAGTCGTGATAGGCGTCAATGTCCTACCGCAATCATACATTCGCGCTCGAAGGCGGGCTTCGCGGTTGCGCGCGTGGTTGATTGCGGTGGCGTTGGTGGCGGCGGCGTCGTCGTTTCCGATCGGATTCGACATATTCAAAGCCGCACGGGCGTCAACGATAGAGGACGAACTCAAGCCGCTTCGCGGCCAATTGGCGGGCACCAAGAGCCGACTGGCCGAATGCCTGACGACGGTGACCGATTTGCAGCAGCGGTTGTCTCGCGCCGATGCGATTCGTTCCAAGCGGCCTTGGAAAAACCTGATGACGACATTGACCGCCAAAATGCCTGACGAGGTCTGGCTGACGTCGCTTGAAAGCTTCGATCGTCCGGCGAGGGTGACGGGGCGGCGGTCGGCTGGTGTGCCAGCCGCCGGCGAGGAGAATGACACAATTGAATTGGAGGGTCCGACAGGGCTTCGGTTGACCGGGTACGCCCTTGAGCACGAGCACTTGCTCACGTTTATGGCCACTTTGAACGATGGCGTTTTGTTCAATCGGGTGGACATGGTGAAGAGTGGCCAAGAGCCATTGGCTGACGGTGTTGCGGTCCGATTTGTATTGGAGTGTACGTGGTGAAGTCCTCACCCAGGGACAAATCACTGGTTGTCTATGACATCGTCGGTGGCGGACTGGTATTGGCCATCGCGTTGTTTGGGCTGTGGAGTACGTTTGTCCACTTGCCTGATTCGAACAAGCGCCTTGAGGTCGCTCAGAAGGAGATGGGCGACTTGAAGCGGTCCCTTCGTGCGGTTGAGGTCAATCTGAGTAGTTCCAACGTTGAATTGGCAAACGTCGAGGCCGAGGTAAGCGAGCGTGGGGCGCTTCCCAAGTCTGCACCGGTCAATGCCAACCTGCAGGCCATCACCCGTTTGATCCGGTCAAACAAGATTGACTTGATCACTGTCGATCCTGGCGAACAAAAGCAGTACCCGGGACTGACCCAATTGAACTACAGGGTGGAGTGTCGCTCTGGGTTCGGCGCCATCCTTGCATTCCTCGAAGATTTTGAGTCAGAACCGTTTTGGGCGGATCTGACCAAATTGCGAATCCTCGGCGCTCCGGCATCGTTTGAATCCAAAGACGCGACACACAGGGCGGAATTTGTGGTCAGTCTCTTTGCGGCGCGTTCCAGTACGGAGGCCGGTGACAAGCCGTAGGTAATCCATGTCGTCGAAGCGAAAGCAAATCTATCTTTCGATACTCGGTGTTGGCGTATGCGTGGTCGTGTACGACATCGCGACGAAGGAGCGCGGACCGGCCAAAGCCGCCGCCGCAGTTACTGTGGAATCGTCCAGCACGGAAACGACTGTGACCAAGGCGCCGCGGACGGGAATCGCAGCGCTTTCGATTCAGCCATTTCCCCGGGAGTTTGAGGAGCATGGCGTGGATCCCTTCGGGCGTGACATCTTTGCGCCTTCTGATGCGGTGGTGAGCCGTCTGCTCGAACCGCCTGCGGTGTCCGCCGACGGCAAGGCGACCGAAGACGAAGCCGCACGGCCCGCAGTCCCATTTGGCCAACAGCACTCCCTCTCGGCGATTCTCAAGCTTCAGGGTGACCGCAGCGCTGTAGTTGATGGTGTTATCTACCGCAAAGGACAGAAGCTGGAGGATTGCACCCTTGTCGAAATCGCCGAACGAAGTGTTCAATTTGACTGTCCCGGGGGGACAGAAGAGCTGTCGTTATTCGATCCGATCCTGGGAGAGCGGCCCGCCCAATAGGGTGTTATGGGGCCATTTTTTTGCTTGGATTTACTCAAGAGTGAACCAACAGCGTCGATACATAAACTACACAGCCGCGATTGTCGCGAGCAAAACCCCGTAGTTTTGAGGTGAACCGATGAAAGTCAATTGTCAGAAGAGAGCTGGCTTCAGTCTCGTTGAGCTGGTGATCGTGATTGTGATTATTGGAATTGTGGCGGCCATTGCGGTTCCACGAATCAGTCGGGGGGCCAAGGGTGCAGTGGACTCAGCGGTGCGGGGCGACGTTGCAGCTTTGCGGGCGGCGATTGACTTGTACGCGGCCGAGCACAACGGCGTCTTTCCTGGCAAGAACAAGAATGACGGAACCGCAGGTACCGGTACCGCGACCGACATGGTCGACCAGCTGACCAAGTTCAGCGACATCGACGGCAAGACTGGTGCGTTCAATGCCGCGACCGGTATTGTATACGGTCCATACCTGCGAAATGGTATTCCACCGCTTCCGGTTGGAACCAACGCCGGCAGCAAGGACGTGCTCTTCGGTGCGGCCAGCCCGCCCGCAGTCTCGGAAGGTTCCGGCGAAGGTTGGGTCTACAACCAGAACACTGGCGAGATTCGTGCGAACACGACTGCCACCGACGAATCAACAGCCAACTATAGCGACTACTAAACGATCAGACTGTCGCAGTCGTTTCGCTTGACCCATTCGGGAGTGGTCGAATTCCCAATGACGAAAGACGCAAGCCGGATCGAGTTTTTCGAAACTTGGTCCGGCTTTTTTTCTTGGCTTGATCGCTATGAAGACGAGCATCGCACAATGCGAGACGCGGAAGGCATCCCGATGCGGATCGTTTTCATTGGTTGAGTTGGTGATGGTCGTGGCGATCATCGCGGTCTTGGGGGCGATCGCCGTACCCAGACTCACCCAAGCCAGTCAGCGCGCCCAAGCCAACGCCATCCAAAGCACGCTGACCAACGTCCGCAAAGCCATCGACCGGTACTACGCCGAACATTCCAAGTATCCGGGATACGACCCCTCGAATAACGACCCGGACGGCGATTTCTTTATCAAGCAGCTCACGATGTACACGACAGCCGACGGTGACCCTCAGGGTACGCCCGATCAGACGCATATCTATGGCCCGTACCTCTCGAAGCCGTTTCCGACCAATCCGCTCAATAGCCTGAGCACCGTGCATGTCCGTGCAAAGGAAGTTGCCGCAGTCCCCAAGCGAACGACCGGGTGGCACGCCTGCCTCGAGGACGGCTCATTCGGGCTAAACGCCACCACCGATGACGTAGCCAAGATGAAGATTGATGCCATCGGTACGCTCGATGATTTGAAGCTGCCCAAGTAGCGGTTGGCCAACACGCGATTAAGGACATGACTGCCTGTCGCGCGACTGGCCACGGCGAGCCAACCAATCGTCCTGGATTATTCACTTGCAACATTGCGCAAATGCGATCAAACTGACACGTGTCAGACGCAGCATGACCGAGGAAATGGGTGATCTGCGTGTCTGACATGGGGCGTATCAATGTTGGCACCGGGTGTTGTCCTGTGCGGGCCGGATCGATGCGCTGCGTTGATGCACCGAAAATGTCGGTCGGTTTCTTCCGCTTCGGAGCCTGACTGACAGGTGATGTCACCATCGCCTGACATATAGATAGACGTAAAGACATTTCAGAAAACAGCGAGAGACAGGAGGTCTTGGCATGGCATGGATGGCCGTCGCAGAAGCTGCCGCATCCCTTGGCGTTTCCGAACGAACGATTTGGCGACGCATTAAATCCAACGCAATCGAATCACGCGGTGAGAATGGGCGCACTTTGGTGCAGCTGGGCAATGGCGACAGTGGCGCGGAAGGTGGCCAACCGCTTTCGCGTATGGCCTTCGCCCAGGTGACTTCGCACAACCCGGCCAATGATCCGGCGCCGGAGTTTCTTGCGGTCCTGTCTGATCTGCGGGCGTCGTTTGACGAGCAGATCGCTGCCACGCGACGCAGCGTGCGCTTCTTGACCGGTGTGGTGGTCGTTTTGATCGCGGCTTTGGGAGTCGGCGTGTGGTTCCACTTCGATCAGCAGGCCCAAGCCAACTGGAAACATGGCAAAGCCATCAGTGACCTCAGTGCTCAACATGAGGAGGAGATGGACGAGTTGGCAGCGCTCCATCAGTCGGAACTGACGACCCAGGCGCAGAATCTGGCCCTTGCGGAAGGCCAGGCCACTGCACGGCTTGAAGAGTTGGTTTCACTTCGCGACACGAGTTCTAAGCTTACCAAAGAGCTTTCAAGCATTGAGGCGTCTCGAAGTAGCCTTGAAGCCGCAGTCACAACCCAAGCCGGTGCATTTGAGGAGTCAACTTCCAAGCAGTTGGCTGGCATCACGGAGCGGGACAAGGAGATTCGAGCCCTCCGCGACCAGATCAGCGTGCTCAAAGAGGATTTGCAAGAGGCGGTGTTCCTTGGGGATGCTCGGATGAGCCAGAGTGACAAGGTCACCGAGTACATCAGGCGGTCGGCTGCCCGCAGCATTGGCTATGCCGACGGGGTTCGCCAGCATTTGGCCTACCGCGCCCAAAAGGAAAAGGAACTGCGGGACGAGTTGGCTCGTTTGCGCAATGGGCAGGGTTCGACCATTGAGTCGCCGCGCGACCGTGAGAGCATTTGGTCCTCGACCATCGGCGATGCCAGCTCGCCGGATTCCGAATCAGACGCGGACGGTGGCGTTTCAATTCGAACGATCCTGATCGATTGCTTCAACTCGTGGCTTTTCGGCGGCGATCAATTTCGCTCGGTGGCGAGCGCAACGGGCAGCGACGAAACATCACGCCCATAGATCGGGCAGCGGATATGAGGCATTGATGGCGAAGGTGCCGATAACGGCTGGCATTTTGGTCGGGGGCAAAAGTTCACGGTTTGGCCGACCCAAGGCAATTGAGCAACTTCCCAATGGCAAGACGGTCTTGGCCCACGTCATCGAAGTTGCGCGGGTTGTTGCCGATGACGTCGTTCTGCTGGGCGCGTCAGACGCGATTTCGCCGGATGCGTTTGACTGTCACCAACTTTCTGATCCCGACGGGGTTGCCGGTCCGATCGGTGGTTTATCAAGCCTGCTCGCGCACGCAAATGATCAGTGGGGACTGCTGCTCGCGTGCGACCTCCCACTTCTGCGACCCGAACTATTTGATCCAATGATGGACGCCGTTCGCGATGATGGATCGCTCGACGCTGTTGCATACACAACGGGGTTGGCGCGTCGCCCATTCTATGCGTGCTGCGCTCTCTATCATCCGCGAATCCTAGCCACGGTGCAGGATGCGATTGGCCAGGGGCAGTTTCGCCTGCAAGCAGTGCTCCAATCGGTCCGAACACATCTCGTAGAGCCTGACGAATCCCAGTCGCAGATGCTGCAAGATATGAACACGCCCGAAGATAAATCACGTCTACTAAGCTAGTCGGTTTCAACTACAGAATTCTGTGGCGCCAGGGCTTGCAACGTTGGCGGTGGTCGATTCCGATATGAAGGTCATGAAACCACTAAACGCCGGCGGGGGCTGGCACGCCATCAAACAGAGTCTGCACTACGCCCATCGGGCTGGCGGGATCGTGCGCCTGCTGCGGGCGATGTTTTCGAAAAACGCCTGCAAAACCTGTGCCCTGGGCATGGGCGGGCAGCGCGGGGGGATGGTCAACGAGCGCGGGAACTTCCCGGCTGTCTGTAAGAAATCGATGCAGGCGATGGCCGCTGACCTTCAAGGGGCGATTCGCGGCGGGTTTTTCGAGCGGTTCAGCATCGATCAACTTCGCCGGATGTCCCCGCGCGATCTGGAGTTGAGCGGGCGCATCGTCAAACCGCTCTACCTCGGCAAACACGCGACGCACTACCGCGAAGTTTCGTGGGAGCAGGCGCTCGCGGGCATCGTCGGCAAACTGCGCGAGACCGATCCGGACGAGAGCTTCTTTTATTTCAGCGGCAGATCCTCCAACGAAGCCGGTTTCCTATTGCAGCTGTTCGCGCGGTTGTATGGCACCAACAACGTCAACAACTGTTCGTACTATTGCCATCAAGCCAGCGGGGTCGGGTTGGCCAGCGTGACCGGATCGGGGACGGCGACCGTTACG
This sequence comes from Phycisphaerae bacterium, assembly GCA_030429365.1. GTDB lineage: Bacteria > Planctomycetota > Phycisphaerae > UBA1845 > UBA1845 > UBA1845. The sequence continues at coordinate 7,713 of JAUIEW010000029.1, read as the reverse complement.
CTCGAAGACCTTGATCGGGCGGACATGGTTTTTCTGATCGGCGGAAATCCCGCGTCCAACCATCCGCGGCTGATGGCCGAGCTGGTCGAACTGCGTCGGCGCGGCGGCAAGGTCGTCGTGGTTAATCCGGCGAAGGAGCTTGGACTGGTGCGCTTCAAGGTGCCTTCCGATGTGCGCTCACTCTTGTTCGGTAGTTCGATCGCGAGCACGTATGTTCAGCCGCACATTGGCGGGGACATTGCGTTTTTGATTGGCGTGGCGAAGGCGCTGGGCGAGTTGGGGCGGGTCGAGACTTCGTTCATCGAGCGGTACACCGATGGCGGGGCTGAGTTTCTGTCGATGGTGGATGCTGCACAATGGGATGACATTGTGGCTGGTAGCGGTGTTGAGGAGTCGCTGATTCGGCGGGTCGCGAAGGACTATGCCCTCGCGAAAAACGTGGTGTTTTGCTGGGCGATGGGCATCACGCACCACGAGCACGGCGTGGAAAATGTGCAGGCGATTGCGAACCTGGCGCTGCTGCGCGGGATGGTGGGGCGGCCCGGTGCGGGTTTGCTGCCCTTGCGCGGGCATAGCAATGTGCAGGGCATCGGATCGATGGGGGTGACGCCGAAGCTGAAGGAGGCGGTTTTCGAGCGCATTCAACGCGATCTGAAAGTGTCACTGCCTGACACTTTGGGCATGGACACGATGGCCTGCATGGAAGCCGCGACCAAAGGCGACGTTCGCTTTGCCCTTTGTCTGGGCGGGAATCTTTATGCATCCAATCCGGATCAGACGTTTGCGGCGAAGGCGATGCAGGGAATCGATTCGGTGGTGTATCTTTCGACCACGCTGAATACCGGTCACGCGCATGGAACAGGCAAGGAGACGTGGATTCTCCCGGTGCAAGCCCGCGATGAAGAGGCGCAGTCCACGACGCAGGAGTCGATGTTCAACTTCGTGCGCTTAAGCGACGGCGGAAAGGCGCGGTATGAAGGTCCGCGCAGCGAGGTCGACGTGATTCAATCGATGGCGGCAGACTATTTTGGCGAGAGTTCGCCGATCGACTGGTCGAAGTTTGCCGAGCATCGAAACATCCGAAAGGCAATCGCTGCGGCCATCCCCGGTTATCAAAAAATCGGCGAGATCGACGACAACAAAAAGGATGGCGAGTTTCAAATTGCGGGCAGGACGTTTCACGAGCCGGTGTTCGCGACCCCTTCCAAGAAGGCACAGTTTCACAACGTGGCGATGCCGAAGCTTCAGGGCGAAGGCGACCAGTTGCGGCTGATGACGGTGCGTAGCGAAGGGCAGTTCAACACGGTGGTGTACGAAGAGGAAGACATCTACCGCAATCAGGAACGTCGCGACGTCATCCTGATGAACCCCGCAGACATCGAAGCCCGCAATCTCAAAATCAATCAGCCGGTCAGCGTCTCGAGCGCGACGGGGAGGATGACCAACATTCTCGTCCGCCCCTTCGACGTGCGGGCCGGCAACGCCATCATGTACTACCCCGAAGCCAACATCCTCGTACCCAAGACCACCGACGCCCGCTCCAAAACGCCGGCATTTAAGAATGTGTGTGTGACGGTCATCGCGGGAGCAACACCAACGAATCCCAACTTCGTACCGCTGGACTCCGTCATTTCGCCTTCCCTATAATTGGCCGACACGTCGCGTTCAAACATTCGAGTTGAGTCCTGACCGAACGGCTCACTCACGTGTGGAACTACCGATTCATCGTCATTTGGCGGTCGTGGTATTTTACGTTTGCTTTTGGGTTCGCCATTTCCCTCATCGGATGCGCCTTGTTTTCGCGTATTGGGGATCCGGAGATTTCATTTGGCGCAGCGATGGCATTTCCGTTTCTAGTGCAATGTACGATCGGGTTATCCGGTGAACCCCGGAAGTCGGTGCGATTTGTTGGAGGCCTTGGGGCATCGCTCGGGTTGTTTTCCGGGATCGAAATATTCGCCGAAGAATTCGGAACGCAATACCCTCCCTCAACGAGTTTCGACAGTCCTTGGGGGCTGTTGGTGATGGTCACCTTGATACTCGTGATTGCCAACATCTTGGCAGAAACTGGGGGCGGGATTGGACAGTTTCGAGTGTGGCTCGCGCTGAAGTTGGAGCAGTGGAGCGCTTCGCGTCATTGTCATCGCCCGAGAATGTGGTTGACGCACCAGACGCACTATTGGGTTGACTCCAACTGTTCCAAATACGGCTTTCTTGCAGGCTTCGTTTCAATCGCCGTTTGGGAGTTGATCTATTGCGGTTTGTTCGCGACGGAATGGCCTGAGACTTCTGCCGCACGCGGTTTTTGCATCGTCGCCATTTTGTCGCAGTTACTCATCACACCGATTTCGATGATATTGCACTGCCGGTCGATTCGATCAGTAGCGTCGGTTGTGGTGTATGCGGGATGGGTGCCTGTCGGCGGTGCGGCGGCTCTTGTGTTTCTTGGGTATCGCAGGCTACTTGGTCAATTTTCCGTAAGTTTGCCAACGGTATTGCAGATGTCCATCGCGGCTGCCGGTGTTGGCGCGGTCTTGACGATTGTCACTTGGTTGATTGTCTCCAGGTTTCGTTGGCGCGCAAGGGCGGAGACGCATATCGCATATCCGGGAGAAGTGCAGTGCCGAGTCTGCGGCACGAGATCGAAGTCAGATAGCTCCCCGAGGTGCACGCGGTGCCGAACTGAATTCTCACAAATGCAGTGGGATTTTGTGACGCCCATCCGCACATGTGGTCTTTGCGGCCCGTACTATTTCGCTGACTACGAGGAGGCCATCAAAGAATTCGACTACGACGAATTTGTCTACGGCATTAGGAACGAGTCCTAGACCTTCTATTTCGCCGCGTGTTGATCTTCCGTCTTGAGAAGCCGCTTCAGGTAATGCTCCAGCATATTTCCGCGCAGGTCTTTGGCGACGACCTTGCCTTCCTGGTTGATCAGGAAGGTGGCTGGCACGCCGGAGACGTAGTAGGTCTTCGCGATCGGGTTCAGGTCGGATGGGCCGGCAGCGATCTGGGGCCAATCGACGTTCTTTTGGGTGACAAAGCGTGACACTGTTTGCGGATCGTTGTCCACGCTGATACCCAGAACCACGAAGTCACCGCTGTCCTTGTATTTGTCGTACGCCCGTTTGATGTTGGGCATCTCGGCGACGCATGGGGCGCACCACGTTGCCCAGAAATCGATCAGAACAACCTTCCCGCGCAAATCGGAGAGCTTGACCTTGTCGCCCGCGAGGGTTGTGCCCTCGAAGTCGGGGGCGAGTTCGCCGGGATTGATGATCAGGAAGCGATCGACCTTGAAATCGATGCCCTTGCTGTCGGCTGCGACGAAGCTGATCTCTCTGACCAGAGAGATATCCTGGGGGCCCGGGCCTCAGCCGGGGGCGGTGCGCCTGGCCCACCGCTTGGCTTCCAGTGTATACGCCCCGTCGTCCAGCCCGACGATTTCGTAGCGGCCCGTGGCATCGCTCACACCGCCCACGCGAATACCGTCGCTGCGAATCGTGCTGATGGACACATCTGGAAGCAATTCATCTTTCGGGCCGCGAATGACGCCGGCGAGCTTCCTGCCTTTGGACAAGTCGATATCGATGGGATGCTCAACCAGCTTTGAGACCGTGACGGGAATCGAAAGGATTGTCGCGGTGTAGTTGCGGGCCCGGCGATCAAATGCCAGCGTCCACTCGTCGACGTCAGGTGGCAGCGGTCCGATGCGAAATCGTCCGTCGGGTCCGATCGTGGTTGAAATGTTGTACATGATGTCGGCGGGTTTTTGCGGGACGACCGGCGTGAATCGAGCGAACTTGTATTGGCTCGCTGCGTCGCCCATCAAGGGGCTGTAGTGTTGATCGGGAATGCCCTGCACTCTGCCGCTGGCGAATGTCGGCGCAGAAAGTGTCAGCTTCACTTCGGTTCCGTCTTTGAGCGGGTCGATGTTGTTGGCAAACGCGACCCCATGTTGCGGGTGGGCGGCTGCGACGTTAACCGGTCCGTCCATGATGTTCGATAGAACGAATCGCCCGTTTTCGTCGGTCACGCCTTCTACCGATGAGCTTCCGTTTTGCGCTTTGAAGAAAAGCAGGATACGTTTGTTCTGTCCGTAGACGTAAAGGCGGCCATTACCGCTGTAGGTGATGTAACCAAGTTTGCGGTTGGCGGCTCCGACTCGCGCGTCGGCGACCGGATTTCCATTGTGGTCAACGACTTGGCCGGTGATACGGTTGACGACATTGGCATTGCGCGGTGCGTCTGCAAAGGTCATACATGTCGGAGCGATCAACATTGCAAACACAAGGGTAGTTATGGATGGACGGCGGATGGGCAACATTTGGCGATCGATCATGTTCATCTCCGCGATGTGGAAAAGGCGTTCGGCCCGCAAGTGCGTTCATCTGAGTATACCACACCAATGGCGGCTGGTTGACAGACGTCTGTCGATTTCGGTCGGAACTCGTGGTCCGTCGCGGTTTGCGGCATTGTGAGAGCGGATTGTCGGGCTTACCATTTGGAAATGAACACCTCCGCCGAGTCCGCCAGCCGCAGAAAGACCGCATGGGCGGCTGCCTATTGCGCAGTATCGGGAATCGTTCTGGTGCTGGGTATGTGCGTTCTCGACAACACGCTCTTTAATGTCGTTACCTACGAACCGATTCAAATCGATGTGCCTGTGCTTCGCAGGGCCCGCCTCCCTTGGCTGCTTGTACTTCTTATTTTACTCGCATCGTTTCTCAAACGGATGCATGTTCTCAAGGCACCCGATCGGGTCACACTCGAAACGCTTCGTCCCATTCACGGCGCTTGGCCCATCCTTGGCTTGGCTGCGCTGGTTTGGCTCAAGGTGTCCCCGAGTTATCTCGGCGCGAGTTTGTTGTTCGTTTCGCTGGGTGCGGCTGCTGCCGTCTTGGCGTCGGTTCGAGGCGTCGATGATGTTTCAGAAGTCCGAATCGGCGAGCCGGTTGATAGCGAAGATGTTGTCAAATTCTGGCGCTCGCCGGGCTTGTCGTTGGTGCTTGTGCTTGTGCTCGTGCTGTTGAGTACGGCTTGGCACGCGGCGATGCAGTACTCGTTTTGGCAGCGGTACATGCTTGGTTATGCCGACATGGGTTTGTTCGTCAACGAGTTGGAGCATTGCTTGCCGTGGCGCGAGGCGTCGGCGCGTTTCGCTGACACGCGGTTGGGTTATCACGCGGTTTGGATGTTTTATCTGCTGACGCCGCTGTATGCGTTGGTGCGTCATCCGGTTTTTCTGATGGTGGTTGGGTCACTCTTTTTGAATGCGGCCGCGATCCCGTTCTTCCTAATGGTCAAGCGAAGGACTGGTCATTCAGGGAAGGCGTTTCTGATCGCGTGCTGTTGGTTGCTGTTGCCGTCGCTTTCGCGGCTTCCTTATGCGGGAACGTATGGTTTTCAGTCGATCTACCTTGCTGTTCCGTTCTTGGCGTGGGCGTGGTGTTTGGCGATGGGCGATCGTTGGAGGGCGTCGCACGTGTGCTTGGTGCTTGCGCTACTGTGTGAAGAGACGGTGTGCGGGGTGGCGGTCGGTTGGGGTGTGTATCTGCTGCTATTTACGAAACGTCGGCGCGATGGGGCGATCATTGTCGCGGGGGCAGTGGCTTATCTGTTGCTGACGACGCAAGTGATTATTCCGCATTTCACTTCGGCGATGACGTACACGCGGCTGAAGCTTTTTGGCGACGTGGGCGTGGGTGAGGTGGCGGGTCGCCTGGCCCGGCCCGAAGTGGCGTATTACCTGGTGGCGCTGCTTGCGCCGGTGGCGATCGGGTTATGGCGACATGCGAAGTTGCTCGTGGTGATTTTGCCGACGCTGGTTTTGGTTTTGCTGCTGCGCGACGGGCAGTATCTCAACATCAAGTACTGGCACCAGAGTTCGATGCTGCCGCTTATCTTTTGCGCGGCGACGCTGGCTGTGGTTGGTGCGAAGTCGGAAGCGTCGCAAGCTTCTCGTCCGGATGCATCGCGCGGGTTGGCGACGGGGCTCTTTGTCACGCTATTGTTGTTTCATCACGCGCTGGGATTTTCGCCGATCGCGCAGGCGGAACGGTTGCAGGCGGCAGCCCCTGCACCGGCAGAGGTTGATCCGCGTGCGCAGGCCGTCGCGTTCGTGCATGAAAATTATGAGCCGAGTAAGCATTCGATTCTCGCGAGCGAGCGCATCGCGGCGCACGTTTGGAAGTATCGGGCGATCTACCCGCTGGCTGTTGTCGATTCGCTTGATGATGCGGTTTGGCCCAACGTGCTGGTGGTTGATGCCCACGACCGATGGGATCCGGTCATCGCGGCTGACCGCGTCAACGAGATTTTGAGCAAGGCGAACGCGCTGGGGTACTCGGTCGCGGCGCGGTTCGGTGATGTGTTCGTGATGAAGCGCGAGAACGTGGCCAACACCAATCCGCAGTAACTCTGCGTTAATTCAATTCAGCCGTCAGCCGCTTGGCGCATTTGGCGACCGAAGCGCGGGTGTTTTTCTGCTGGCGTTTGATGAACGCTTTGACCTTGGGGCGGTTGCAGACTTGCGGGCCAAGGCTTTCGAGCGAATCGAGCACCTGCCCGATCACGACGTTGCGACACTCGTCGGTTTCGTATTCGGTGCGTTCGACGGCCAGGTACGATTTCAAAACGCGATCGAGCACGTCGGGACGGGCTTGGGCGATGACCGAAGCGCCCTTCACCGCGTTGGCCGCACTGATCATGTTGTCGCCGCGGATGAACGCCAAGTACTTGGGAAGATGGGCGTCCAGTTTCTGGTCACCATCAACAAGCGCTAGCGCGCCGAGTGTTCGAAGCGACTCCCAGCGCATGATCTTGCTTTTGCTGTCGAGGAGCGATGCTATCTGATCGAAGTACGGGTAAACGCGGGCAGGATCTTTTTCGGCGGTGATGTAAACGGCTTTACCGGCTCCGAAACGCTCCGCGCCCGAAGGGGCCATCATCGTTTCAATCGCACCAGCCACCTGCGCTTTGGTCAGCATGCGGACGGATGGTTTCTTGGCTTTCGTTTTCGTGGTTTTCTTGGATCTTGTTGAGGTGACCATTGACGTGCTCCCTTCTTAAGTGAGAGTCGCAGCCGCATGGAAGATTGAGCATTTGATGCCTTGCTCAATTCTAAGTAATCGTAACCTCAGAAACAATCTACAGGCAACGCAGATTCCAAGCATAGGCAAGTTGGCGTTTAGAGATTGCCTAGTCGAATTGGATCGTGTCGCCCGGTTGCAGGTCGACGGGATCTTGGTCTTTTCTAAACAGTCGAGCTGGGGTGGCGTGCAGTGTTGCTTGGCCTTCGATGACCTGGATCACGCCGCCTTCCCACAAGCCGACGACGGGCGTGTCGTTCATTTCGTGGAACTCGCGGAGGCGGTCGTCGCGGGTTTCGCCGAAGTGCTGACAGTATGTGTCACCTTCCTTGACGTATGTGCTTCCGAAAAAGTAGTGGGCGTTGATCTGGAAGGGGACGAGCCCGAGCGCGTCGAACGATGGCGGCATGCAGATGGGCATGTCGTTGGTGGTCATCATCGTCGGGCACGCGACGTTGGTGCCGGCGCTGATTCCGAGATAGGGCATGCCGCCGCGCACGCGGTTGCGAATGACGTCGAGCAGGTCGAAGTCGTACAGCGATTTGAGCAAGCGAAAGGTGTTGCCGCCGCCCACGTAGATGCCGTCAGCCGCTTCGACGGCGCGCTTGGGGTTGGCGGT
>JAUIEW010000028.1 GCA_030429365.1 Phycisphaerae bacterium | reverse complement strand
AAAATGCCACTGTTTCAGTCCGATATGAGCTTTCGCGTGCGGTCTTGTTCATTGACTTGCCCCAAAAGCGTCCGTAGAATTATCGATACTCAAGTGCTTTTAAGCGTTGAACTTGCGAGAGTCACGGGGCGGCAGATTGTTGCATCAGAGCAATGCGAAATGGCCTGCCGACACGACCGAATTGGGCGTCGCCTTTTATAAACAACTCTCGCAAATTTCGGTTGCCTCAAAAAGTGCCACATTGTGGCACTAAATGAACAACCGCTGCATTTCAAAATAACCGGCTTCGGCCAACAGATAAGTTGCCCACACGGAAGGGGCAATCGATTCAATGGAGGATTGGCAACATGTCGCACGAATGCATCAAATCTGAATTGTCGACCGGCGGTCGCGCTGATGCGTTGCGAATTGCGCATGTCGGAAACCTTCACGTGAGTACTCCAGGATTGGTAAACTCAAGCATGACAAACAAACAATTCAGTGTATCGCGATCTGAAATGAACCGCATTGGTCAACGTCGCCAACGCACAACAGGATTTACGCTTGTCGAACTCCTCGTCGTTGTCTCGATCATCGCACTACTCATCTCCATTCTGCTGCCTTCCCTCAAACAAGCCCGCGAACAAGCCAAATCGATCAAGTGCCTTGCGCACAGCCGCGGCATGGGACAGGCGGCCAGTGTGTTTGCAACCAGCCACAATGGCTACATGCAAGTCAGCGCCAACCAGGGCGATGGCGTGGTCGGTTACGACCCTGACGATAAGGAATCTGGAAAATACGAATTCTCAGGTGATGAGTTAAAGGCTTGGCCAGTCGCAATCGCCGACTCGTCGGGTTCTCCAGTGAAGAACAATTGGGACTGGGCTGTCCGAGCTGACACGTTCACGGACGCACGCAACAAACAAGACAAGATGTCGGATGAGTTTGAAATGTTCCTTTGCCCGGCTGACCGGGTCAAGATTGCAACGCCGTTTTATCCCAATGGAACGAGCATGAAGGGAACCGGCCATCAAGATGATCCCGTCACGCCAAGCGGCGGGACCAAGTACTGGGGACTCTTGAGCTACGCCATCAACGAAGACATTGTCGGTGTGGAGGCCCAACTAAACAGCGGCCAACCCTGGCCGGCAGTCTGGAAAAACGGCGTATGGGGCGAAAGCAGTTTGCCGAACTGGCGGGACGCCGGAACCCGCCTGCAGGGAAACATGGACAAAGTGTTTGACCCGGGGACTTGCTTGCTGTTGGCCGACGCAGGGGCGAACTCCGTCCAGGAAGCTGAGAGCGGTCAATTTACAAACTCAACGCGCACTGGCTATGCGAACCTGATCACGAGCGCCAAGGCGTTTGGTCCGAAGTTGGGCAATGCAACCGCGCGCTGGGTGCAGCGTATCCCGACCAAGCGTCATCCACGCGGCGTTGTCAACATCACCTTTGCCGACAATCACGCGGCATCGGTTAAGCCAACCAAGTTCCAAACTGACACGATCGAGGGAATCTCGGTGAAGTTCCCAACAGAGTTTGGCGAGCAGGTTCGCGTTTCGCCGTATCGCCCGTATGTGCGTCAGTAACGCATCTGCAAAGGGGCTTGGATGTAAGGCCGTTGGGCGTTGTTGGAAGTAGTAGCAGTTGGAAGCACGTGTGTAAGACGGCGTCACAAAGTGACGTTGATAAAGTCTTTGATCGACATGCCAAGGCAAATCGATCGGAGACAAGGGGATTGGGCGTCGGTTGTTAAAGGGGACAACCGACCAGGAGGTAAGAAGAAGCGCCCACCACCCTCAGATATAGATGCATACATTGTGGGTCAGGATAATCGTCCATTGTTGATGTGGCGGCTCGACGAGGTCACTGCGATGACGCTTTGAATCCCGACGATTCCTGAATGGTTTGCGCTGGTTGAGGGTATCAGCCGAGCGTGCAAAAGGTCAAAAATATCTATTTGCAAGGACGAGTCATTACCATGAAAAGAACCGCGTGTTTCATAATGGTGTCAGCAGCGCTTTGCGGCGTGGCAATGGCGGACACCGTCATGCTCAGCCCCGCCGTACCCGAAGCTGGCGAAGATCTGACAATCACATACGACCCAACCTGCACACCGCTTGAGGGTGAGACGACTGTCTTCATCCGCTACGGTTTCAACGGGTTCCAACAGCAGACCGATGCGTTGGTCACGAGCAACGGTGCTCCGTACGAGGTCACCGTTCCCGTACCGATCCAGGCCACCGAGATCAATTTCGTCTTCAAGAATGAAGGCGAGACCTTCGACAACAACGATGGTCAGGACTACAACTTCGACACGATCAACGGTGTGCCCAATTCGCCGCGCGTCAGCACCACGGCGATCGTCGCCAACAGCAATGTGACGATCACCTATACGCCCGCTGGCGGCCCGCTTGTCGGCGCTGACCCGATCTACATGCACTATGGGTTCAACGGGTTTAACCCAACGATCAATCCTGACGTGGAGATGACCACCAATGGCGTCGGTGGGTTTGAAGTCACCGTGCCGGTTAAGAGCTACGCCGCGACCATGGACATGGTCTTCAATGACTCGGGCGATGGCGGACTGCCTGGCACGATCACCGACAACAACGACATGTATGACTGGCACTTTGACGTTTCGGGTACGATCCCCCGCGTGGCATTGAGCCCGAATCCGCCGGTCGTGAATCAGCCGTGCACGATCACCTATAACGCCGAAGACACCATCTTCGACGCCAGCACGACTGGCTTCCGCAAGATCCATTGGGGCATTAACTCGTTCCCGGCTCCTTTCGGTGCCGACATTGAAATGACCTCGAACGGTCAAATCTGGATGGGTACGATTCCGGAAGTTCCGCTTCGCGCTGAAGTCCTCGCATTCGTGATTCACGATTCAGAAGGTGCGATCGGCGACCCGGGCACCAATGTCGACAACAACGGCGGGCAGGACTTCCGCTTTGACACGGTTGGCGCCAAGCCGCTGACCAACGAATTGGATGGTTTATACATCGCCAAGACGCCAGGCATTCTCGGCGGCTTCACCGATGGTTTGAACATCGGTATCAGCGGTAACCTGGTCGATGACGGCTCGGCATTTGTCATTTTCATCGACTCACCGGACACGGTCGGCCAAACAGAGTTGCGTGCGATCGCCGACGGCGGCAATGGCTCGCTGTCCTTCGCATCGCGCCAGGAAGACTCGATTCAGTGCGAAACCTTCAGCGAAGGTACGATTCTCCCAGGCGAAGCCGACTACGCATTGGTCGTCAATCGCAGTGGCGAAACGGTTTATTTCAATCAGTACTTCCTGTCCGGCAGCGCAATCTTTGGTGAAGAGATCACCTGTTGCACCGGCGGTTCGATTGATCGCTTCGCGACGCAAGTCTACGCAGGCGCCACCGATGTCAACGATGGCAACGAAGCATTCGAAGACGATCAGGCGCTGTTCTACGAAGGTGGTTTCGACGACGCAGATACCAACGGCACCCCAGGTGTTTCGGGTACCGGTTTGGAAATCATGATTCCGTACTTCAACATTGGCGTGCCGCCCAATGACCTTTCGAACAACGATGACTTCAGCGTCTTTGTGGCGCTCATGCCCAACGCCGGCGGCTTGCTGGGGCAGTTTAGCAACCAAATGTTGCCGCCGAACACCGGCGATCTGTGCGTGCCGCCGCAGGTCCTTCCGCTGCGTTCCGATCTGTCACAATTCGGAAGCGTCTGGACCGGCAACACCGGCTCGCTGCCGACGTTCACCGGTTCGACCGACGGTGTGATCTCGGCCGGCGAATATGGCGGATCGGCTGAAGCCACGCAGGTTTGCGAACGTCCCGAAATGGTTCCCGACCCTGCAATCTCCATTGACGGTTTGGTGGAGCACGGCGAAACGGTCACCATCACTTACTTCTCATCGAACGGCCCGCTTTCTGCGGCTTCGGCGATCGACATGCAGGTGAGCTTCGATGAATTCGCGACGTCCAACGGCATCACCATGACCGCGGATCCATGCGAAGACGATGCGTGGACCGCCGATCTCTTCATCGAGTCGAACGGTCTGCCACTGCTGCTGTCGATGCGCTTCACGGGCGACACCGGCGCCGATGACAACTCCGGTCAGCTTTGGGAGTTCAACATCGATCTGGCCGAGCGCGGCGAGACAGTTGTTGTGAATCCGAATCCGGTTCAGGCCGGCGAATTGTTGACGGTGACTTATGATCCGGTCGGTCGTCCGATTGAAGGTGGTGAGGGCATCAGCGCCCACTACGGCTTCAACAACTGGTCAACCGGCATCACCGACAAGAAGATGATCCAGCAAGCCGACTGCACCTGGGAGATGACCATCACGGCATCCGAACTTGCGACCGGCTCGAACGGCTTTGACGTTGTGTTCTTCGACACCAACGGAACCTACGACAACAACGACGGTGCCGATTGGCACTTCAAAGCCGTTGGCGGTGTTGTCATCCCGTGGACGATGGACGGCGACCTCGATTGCTGCTCAACCCTCGTCGGCACGAGCCAGAATGGCCAGCGTCATCTGTATGCGGGCTATCGTGATGGCTGGGTCTACGTTGCAACTGAAAGTCCCAACACAACCGCGGCGACAGAGGATCACTTCATCTTCGTCGCCGATGAAATGCCTGCTTCGCAAACCGGCCAGCCGTGGGCGAAAGCAGGTACCGTCGGCGCGTTTGATGCGTACCTTGCCCGCGAACAAAGCAATAACTTTGTGGGCTGGTTCAACATCGCAGGTACAACGGTAACCGATCCCCAGACCAACAATGCACAGTGGATGGAAGGTGCCTTCAATCTGGCCGAGCAACTCCCAGACGCGACGACCACGCTTTGGATCGCCCACGGTGCATGGGGCAACAACAACGGTGATCCGCTGACGCCCGCGACTCAGGTTCCGGCAACGCTCGACGACAACGGCAACATCGAAGCCGCCGAGTACTTCGAGTTGGTTCTGAATACGGTCGGAGTTTCGACGTTTGACGACTACGACTTCAACCAGGACTGCGCGATCGACAGTACCGACTTCCAGACGTTCGAGACCTGTCTCGGTGGTCCTGGCGTTCCGATCCCGGGAGCCTGTGCCTTTGAATCGGTTGTCGACGCAGATGCCGATAACGATGTCGACTTGGTTGACTTCGCAGCATTCATGGAAGTCGCCAATAGCTGCCCGTAGCCGTTGGGGCATTTCGCCCAGAATTCGGGAGTCAGCATGGCCGGTAATCTCGCCGGTCATGCTGGCTTCTCTGGGCATAGCTCATGTACCACGATTGGCCGGTATATGCCGAGTAATTCGCCGGAAAGTTGGAACTGTTTCAAACTTGAACAGGATCGACTGATCCGGATAACATAGAGAAGCGAAAGGAACTTAGGGAGAAATCTGATCGCTGAATCCACAGATTTGTCGGTGAGAGAGAGCACGGACAAAGGTGATGTTTTCTTATGCGACAGCACCCACAACAGGTGCATGTGAGGAGTGAAGGAAAATGAAGAAACTATTGATGTTCTCTCTCTTGTTGGCTTGGGCTGTGCCCGCGTCAGCAACCGTCTACACAGATGCAACCGGTGACGAGTTCTTTGGCGGTCCCGGCCACATCGACATCGCATCCGTCGAAGTGACCAACACTGCCACAGACATCACGTTTGCAATCACGCTCAACGGTGACATTCTTGCAACCGACTGGGGCAAGTACATGGTCATCATTGACTCGGTCGCAGGCGGCGACACTGCCGGCAACGGCTGGGGTCGTCCGATCTCGATGTCATCGGGTGCGGACTACTGGATTGGTTCGTGGGTCGATTCAGGCAACGGTGCCGAGCTCTACAACTACTCGGGCGCTTGGAACCTGACCGAAGCCACGTACAACGCTCCGCCGGACAACGACATCACGATCAGCACCTCAACCAACACCGCAACCATCACCACGACGATGGCCAACCTTGGCTTGACCCCTGGTGACTCGTTTGATTTCGACGTGTTCTCGAGTGGCGGTGGTGGTACCGACGGTGCAGTTGACTCGTTGGGCAACCCGAACCAGCAGATCGCCGATTGGGGTGATCAGTCAGATGCATTCCCGCAAACGTACGTGACCGTTCCGGAACCAGCCACGATGTGCCTGCTCGCCGTCGGTGGAATTCTGGCGTTGCGTCGTCGCAGCTAAGACGCTCTGATCCGCAATATGGCGGAGCAAAGCAAATATGCAATGAAATGCAGCCTCCAGAAGATTTCTGGAGGCTGCGTTTTTTTGTGCAGGCAATTGATTCGAACCAGAATCGCTCAATTCGATTATCATGCCCCGGCCGGCAGGTCGATATGACTGACTACGGTACAACCAGAACCCCCACAGAGGAATCCGCCCGACGTGAGCAAGCGATCAAAAAAGGACAGAAGGGATTCGTCTGAAAAAGACAGCGTGAATCAAGCGCCCGCAGAAGATGCGCGGCCCATCAGCAAACGAAGACGTCGCCTCTTTATCGCGATCGCAATGGCCTCCCCATTTATCTTGCTTGGCGTATCCGAAGGCGTGCTTCGCCTGTGCGGAATGGGCGGGCACGCGCCAATCGTGAATGTCATCGGTGAGTTTCGAGGCGCTCAGCTTGCAACGTTGTCAATCAATGGTGCGGCTTCCTACTTTGACCGAACACAAGCGACGCCGGGCTCGATTGGCGTTTACACTTTCTCCATTCCCAAACCGAAAAACACGTTTCGCGTTTTGCTCGCCGGGGCGTCGGCCATCAAGGGATATCCACAGCCCATCGGCTTGGCGAATTCCGCGTTTCTTCGAGAAATGCTCAGCGACGTTTGGCCCGATCGATCGGTTGAGATCCTCAATCTCGGGACGACAGCTGTCGCGACATTCCCCGTGCTCGACATGCTCACTCAAATGCTTGAGTACGAGCCTGATCTCGTAGTTGTCTATGCCGGCCACAATGAATTCTTCGGTGCATATGGCGTCGGCTCGGCGCAGTCCGGTGGAAGCACGCCCGGTGCGATTCGATTTGCCCATTGGCGAAACGGACTTGGGCTCGTCAAAGGACTTTCGCGACTCTTCGCCGGTGGGAACGATTCGTCGGGAAGAGCGCTGATGGAAGCGATGGTGGGGCAGTCGAACATACCACCGGATAGCCCGCTACGCGATGCAGCCGCCCGCAATGCTGGAGTCCACATCGGACAGATGATCGAACGCTGCCAAAGCGCGGGTGTTCCTGTCTTGGTTTGCACGCTTCCTTCCAATGAGAAGGACCTCGCCCCGGTGGGCGAATCAAACGTCTCGCACCTGGATGCCTCCCAACAATCGAAGCTCAAGCTGCTTGTCGCGGAGGGCAAATCGAAAACCGACTCAGCCCCCAAGGTCGCAATTGAGAAGTTGCTGCAAGCGCTGCAAATTTCTCCCGATCATGCCCGCGTCCATTTTCTATTGGGCAAGGCGTATCTCGCGGACGACGACAACACGTCAGCCGCTGAGCATTTTCGCAAAGCCATCGATTGCGACACCATGCCATGGCGTGCGCCGTCGACAACGATCAAGCAGATCGTGCAGGCGGCCAAAGAGCACGATGCTCCACTTTGCGATGTGCAAAACGAATTTCGTAACGCGTCGCCCGATGGAATTGTCGGCAGCGAGTTGATGGACGATCACGTCCATTTTTCACTGCGTGGCCAGGAGTTGCTCGCCCGCACCATTATAAAAACCTTGACCCAATTCAGCGGCAAATGCGCTGTGGACGCGGCGAAGTTTGAATCGCTTCCGGATTGGCGTGACTACGCCAAGCGACTCGGGGCAAATGAGTACGAGGAATATGCCGTCGCCCATGGATTGCGGAACATTTTCGATGTCCCATTCATGCGGGCCAGCAACTCGGAGGCTTACGAACACTGGGACCAACTCTGCAAACAATTGATCCACCGCTGGCCACCCTCTGTTCAACAGGTCGCCCAAGAATGGCAGAACCCGGACAACCATCGTTCGATTCGCCGGCCCTTAAGCGCGTTCGTCGCCAGGATATTCATACGTGAAAAGAAGTTCGCGAAGGCCAAGCCATTGATGGAAGCCGCGTCCCAAAGCGTACCGCTCTATTCAACATGGAACATCGAATACACTTATTCGAAGCTGCTCTGCGTGCAGAGGATACACGGCAAACTGGATGAGCAGAATCTGAAGCTCGCCCATGACTCGCTGGAGCGTATCCGATTCATGCTCCTGCACGTCGAGGACAACCCGGGCCTGCTCCTTCGATTCTGCGGTCGAATCCATCAGCTGTGCGATGAATGGAAGGAGTCCATCCCGATCCTGGAACGTGCCCGCAAGCACCTGTGGGAAATCGAAAAAGTTGCATGCGATGCAGCGCTCATCGAAGCATACATACGCACCGGTGACAAACCGCGTGCTCGCGCCCTGGCAAACGAAGGCATCAAGAACGCTGGCGAATTTGCCAACCACTATCGAAGTTTTCTAAACGCGATTCCGCCCGGCTGATCCTTCGAATCACCAGAAGACGACATACAGAACGATCGTGAGCAAGATCACGACTCCACCCGCCGCCTTGGCTCCCTTGGACGGCGTAATGTCCATTTCGGGATTGACCGGCAAGTCGACTGGCTTCTTTAGCGGTGCAACGATCGTCAGCACGGTAAGCGTCGCGATGACAATACCGAAGCAAAGCGCCATCCGGTCGAGGAACGACCACTCTGCCACTTTGGCAAGAAAACCGGGGTTCGCATCACCCAGAATTTTGGGGCTGAACTTGAACAAGCCGTAAAGGAACGGGTTGAGCAGCAGTCCAACCGTGCCTGCGATTCGAGGCGCCCGATGAACCAGCAACCCAAACAGGAAGATTGCGAGAATACCCGGTGAGATGAAACCTTGGAATTCCTGAATGAACGTGAAGATTCCGCCAAACGCAGGGTTTTCCAGCATCGGCGCGATGATCATCGCAATCAATACAAACAGCACCACAAACACGCGTCCAGCGCTGACCAACTGATACTGCGTCGCGCCTTTGTTGAGTTTGTAATAGATGTCCATCGTTGCGATCGTTGACGCAGAGTTGAGCATGGACGCAAGCGAACTGACGACGGCCCCAAAAATCGCCACGAGCACAAATCCCTTGAGACCAACGCCCACCGGTAGCAATTTGCGAATCAGAGTCGGAAACGCGTTGTCGTGGTCGTAGGCAAGCAGCGACTGCTTGTCGACTGCCCGATCGCCGACCTGCTTGATTACGTCCTTGTTCGCAGCCACGACCGCTGCGCCGGTCGAGTCCGCCGGATTCGCATCGACGCCGAGCTTGCCGGCGTTGTAGGCTAGAATCGACGCAGCAGCCGCCGGATGAAGGTCCGCGAACTGCTCGTTGAATTCATAAAGACATGGCACATCCGAACTGCCGCCAGAACTCATGTGCCCAGAAATCTTGTCGAGAATCGAACGGTTGCGTTCGTCGTCTGCCGGCTTCATGGATTCTGGAAGTTGCTCGTAAAGTTCCGGCGAGTGTTCAGCCACAATTTGAGCATTGCGGTTGACCGCGTCCGCTTTGAGATCGGTGCTGAAAAGGTTGAATGCGAGGATGCCGGGAATCACCACGACGAACGGAATGACGAGTTTCAGAAACGCAGCGAATACGATTCCCTTTTGACCTTCGGCGAGGCTCTTGGAACCCAATGTTCGCTGCGTGATGTACTGGTTCAGGCCCCAGTAGAAGAAGTTTGGAATCCACAACCCGACGACCAGCGCGGTCCATGGGATCTCAGGGTCTTCTGCACCGCGAACCATGTGCAGTTTACCGCTGGGCAGATCGCCCGTATTCAATTGCCAGAATCGAGACCACGCACCGGAATTCACCAGATCGTCCGGTTTGACGTTGCTGTTGGCCGCCGTTGCAATAAGTTCGTTGGGATCGGTGCTGCTCAGCAGTTTGGCGGCCATGTAAGCAATGACCACGCCGCCCAGAATCAATCCCGAACCCCACAGCAGGTCGGTCCACGCGCACGCTTTCAACCCGCCGGTGAACACGTAAATCGCTGCAACGCTTCCGATAATCCAGCACGCCAGGGTGAGGTTTCCGAAATCGAGCGGACCAATGATGGCGCCCTGGAAATTCCCGGTGATGACTTTTGCGCCGGAATAGATGACCGATGCGGTGGGCACACCCACGAGAATGATCAGCGTGGCGATGGCCATCACCGTCCGTGCGAACGTGTTGTAGCGGTATTCGAGAAACTCAGGAATCGTGTAGATGCCGCTCTTTAGAAACTTCGGCAGAAACAAAAATCCCACGAGGACAAGCGTTATCGCAGCCATCCATTCGTAACTGGCGATGGCCATGCCCAGCCAGTCTGCCGCCTTGCCGCTCATGCCGACAAACTGTTCGGTCGAAATGTTGGCCGCGATGAGGCTGAACCCCACCAGCCACCAACTCAGTCCGCGCCCAGCGAGAAAGTAATCTTGAGCACCT
Source organism: Phycisphaerae bacterium (assembly GCA_030429365.1). GTDB lineage: Bacteria > Planctomycetota > Phycisphaerae > UBA1845 > UBA1845 > UBA1845. The sequence goes on along the minus strand of JAUIEW010000028.1, from coordinate 20,619 downwards.
TGTTCGCTAGTGGCTTTCTTACCGCGACTGGCGATGATCCCCATGCCAATGACAAACACGGCCAACACTAGAAAGACGACGATGTCCAAAGCACCAATCTGATTCATGCGATCGTTCCTGTCTTCGCTGGCGTCGACGTCGGTCTGCGCGGAAACGCCGCCCGAATTTCGACGTGAGTTCAATTGTGTAAGACGAGAGTCTGATCCAAGTGAATGGCGATTCTACTGATGAAACGAGACCCCGCAAGCAAATGATGCACAAGGAAAACTGTTTCATACGCTGCGCATGCTGCAAACTCTACGCTGAAGGCGCGACAGCCACGGATTGCGATTGAATGAACGTGGAGTACTAAACGAATCGTGACTGCCATCTATGCTCCGACCTCAATCTGACGTAGCCACCCAGAAGTGAGTCAAGATTCGATCGCTCAAGCCTTTGGACGAGACAGGCGGCGGGCGGAGGGGCCAAGTTTGACAGAGAGCCATTGGCGCAGATGGCTGGCAAAAGTCCCGAGAGGTTACCAGGCAATCAATAAAACATCCTGACACTGCCATGCGCCCAAGCTCGTCGATCGCTCCGGACAGATTTCACAAGAAGGCCAGCGCACCGCGAAACAGTACGAGCACCTAACTACAATCGCGAAGAAGCTAAACACTAAATACAGTAATCTAATTCCACCCCCAAATAAGTTATTCTTCCTCTATTTTATGCTTGAAGAGTCTGTTCGTGTACAGCAGGGATAATAGAACAACACAAGCATTAGCCGAAAAAGTCTCGCATTGTTTCATGGCCCTTGTCGCAATCAATCAAATACGTTTTCGGACGAGGATCATATTTCGTTGACCAGCGATGTTTCGTGACGCTATAGTGAAACAACCACTGAAACACTTCATTGATATTGTGTCACACTCTGACAGGGAGGTTGCAACCGATCTGTTATGTCATCAGTCCGAAGCATCGCAAAACTAGCCGGCGTTTCAATTACAACCGTCTCCCGGGCGCTTAACAATGACCCGGCCGTCAATCCGAAAACGCGCGAGCGTGTCCTGGCAATCGCCAATCGAAGCGGATATGTCGCTTCCGTAGGCCGACGCGTCAATACGAACATCGGATTCACCTACACCGACGAATCCACGATCGCCCATCCATTCGACGCGGCTGTTCTCGATGGCATCATGCGCGGCGCAGATGAGCAACGTTATGACGTGTTGCTGACAAACCTGAAACGCGACAAGCGCCCGGATGAATCGTACACGCAATTCTTTCTGCGAAAGGGCATTCGTGGCGTCATCGTTCGGACGATGCGCGAATCGCGGTCGATCTGCGAAGCCATCGCCGATGAGGGCTTCCCTATGATCGTCCTCAGCGAAAGGTTTGCTTCGCCGAACGTCAGCTACATTGACGGCGACTCGCGGGCAGACAGCATCCGCGCCGTCGAATATCTCATCGCGCTCGGGCATCGCCGCATCGCATTCGGGTTCCACAGCATTCCCGACCGCGACCATATGGACCGCTTCGCCGCATACAAAGAAGCCTTGGACAAAAACAGCATCCCGTACGACGACTCACTGGTGTTCCGACAGCGATACACGTTGGCTGGCGGAGCCACGATCCTGAAAATGGTCATGAGTATGAAGAGTCGGCCGACCGCGATCTTCTTCGCCGACCCGCTGCTGGCAGTGGGGGCTGTCAAGCAAGCCCATGCGCTGCACATTTCGATTCCGGAAGACATTTCGATCATCGGATTCGACGACACTGATCTGCGTTTTGGCGTTCATCCAACGCTGACCTCGGTCTGCCAGGACGCAGGGGGGCTGGGCTTCGAAGCCGCCCAACGCCTGACCCGTATGCTGACGAACCGCGAAAAGGAGATCTTCCAGATCTCGGTGCCCACATTCTTCGAGGTACACGAAAGTACCGGGGCGCCGCCAGCCGGCTTGATCGATGCGACAACGAGCGAAGATGACGGCGCCGCACAGTTCAAAGCCGCCGTCTGATTGTCCGTCCGTATCCAGGATGGGACTTCGCAGCTCAAATACCGTCATCGAGCGCGTGTTTTGCTCCCCGCACGCGCCCGGTGTGCAGAATCCACGGAATTGACGTTTTGAATCGAGCCGGATAGGTTACGGATCTACCGCTCAGGGCCCAATTTGCCCTGATTTCGGAGGCGTAGCTCAGTTGGTAGAGCAACGGCCTTTTAAGCCGTAGGTCCTGGGTTCGAGCCCCAGCGCCTTCATTCAATTCTTCAATGCATAGGCCCGCCGAGTGGCCGTATTCGTTGGCGCAGCCTGAGTTTGACCTGCTTGATTCGCCGTCGCAAATGGGCCAGCGACATGATCCACAAAGCCTCGGTCGTCATCTTGACTTCTCTTTCCGTGCTCTGCGCTTACTTGTTTCTGGCTGGTTTCTGGAACGAGCATGGCGTGATTTATGATCTTATCGATGGCCGCGATACGGTTGTGGTAGCCCGGGCCTATCGAGGCAGTCTCATGTTCTTCATGGGGCGAATGACGGTTACCCTGGATGAGGCGACAGAACGCCTCTATGCGGAAGACCCGGACATTTTCAAAGATGCCCGCGCGTATCGTCGGCAGACGGTGTTGCAGTCCGCGCTACTTGATTCTTGTTTTCGTCGATCCACAAACGCGACGCGATTCGGTTGCCAACTCCCCACTTGGGACGCCTCGTTTCGAACGGCGATGGCTCGCAACTTTGGGTTTGTGGTGTTTCCCATTTGGGCACCGTTTCTTGTATTCGCAGCCTATCCAGTGTTCGCGATGATTCGCGGCCCGCTGAAACGACGCAGACGGCGGTTGCGAAATGAGTGCATTCACTGTGGATACAACCTGACCGGACTGGTCGAACCGCGATGCCCGGAATGCGGCGGGGCGAATGTGTTGCAGGAATTGAGTAACGAACTAGTCGAAGAACCATTCCCCGATACGGGACTGAAGCAAGATCACGACAAGGACTGTCTCGACCACAGCAATAATCACCAGCAACGCGACGCGAATTAGGCGGTCATTCTCTCGACCCCAGACCCCATAGATCAGCAGCGATGCTGCATAGACCGGTGCGCCCATCAAGAGCCCTCCCAACGACAAGTAAGCTGCCACGTACACAACCGGCACCGCGCCACCCAGTTGCTTTGGGTCGTCAGCCATAGCCTTGGGAATGCGGCCCAAGTGCAGCCGAGCTGCAAACCACGTCGCCCAGACAAGCGCTAAAGGAATCAGGGGATACAACGTCATGATGCAAACAAGACGGATGGGCACTCTTCTGCGTCGATGTGCGGTGCGTGAGTAAGTGGTGTCGTCGGACGGATCGAAACCGCTCCCGCACTCCGGGCAGATATGAGCGGGCAAACCAAACAAGTTGTATCCGCACCTGAGACAGTACATGCAATGTGTTTTGCGTGCTTGCGGTCCGAAACACAAGGGTTTTGGCCCGATTTTCCTCCCAAGAAATATCGGCGAATTGGAGGGGACGATTCTGGTCGCCCACTCTATAATCACGTCACCTTGCCGGATAAGGCCCAAGCTTGGGCCGGACGGGGCCATCTGGCCCTTGATCCGACGCGACGCACGGATGAAATTGCGCCGCCCGGTGGTCATCTCGATGGCCAGAGCGCGGGCCTGAATTCTCAGCCATAGGAGCCGATGTCATGCAGAAACTCATTGAAGGCATACACCGATTTCAGCAGGAAATCTTCAGTCAGGAGCAGAAGCTCTTTGAAAACCTTGCCGAGGGACAGAATCCCCTCGCACTTTTTATCACCTGCTCAGATTCGCGCATTGATCCGAACCGCCTCACGCAGACGAAACCGGGCGAACTGTTCATTCTTCGAACTGCCGGCAACATCGTACCCCCTTATGGCACCGTCTTTGGCGGAGAGGCTGCGACCATCGAATACGCCGTCCGCGTGTTGAAAGTCCGCGATATCATCGTGTGCGGACATTCGTTCTGCGGAGCGGTTTCTGCGCTTCTGGATACGAAGTCAACCGAGGACCTGCCGGCCGTCCGCGGTGTGCTCCAACATGCAGAAGCGACTCGCCGCATCGTCGTCGAGAACTACACGCACATTGAAGAACCGGAAAAACGACTGACCCTTGCTGTCGAAGAAAACGTGCTGGTCCAGATCGAGAACCTGCGAACGCATCCAAGTGTCGCGGCTGCCCTGGGCCGGCGGGAGTTAAATCTGCACGCATGGGTCTATGCGTTTGAACGCGGTATCGTCTTTTCGTTCGATCCGAAAGAGGGCCAATTCGTCCGGCTGAATGAAGAGTCAACGCCAACCCGCGAATCGGATCGTGCGTTGCCCGTCATTTGAGCTTGAAACAGATCCGTGGCGGTCAGAGCTTTTCGCCGATGGTCGCGCACAACGGCATCCAGAAATTGAATTTGCGCCGACGGATGTTGGCAAATGCGGCGTCGCGGAAAAAGCCGTCAATCTGCGACCAAGGGGCATGGTGCACGTTCTTTTCTATGTGGGCAATGATTACGTCGAACGTCACCCAGCCAACGACATTATCGCGAAACCCGTCGATGAGTACGAATCGTCCTTGCGGCTTGAGGATTCGGTGGACGTTTTGTACAACCGCGCCTTGGTGCGGGTAATGATGAAATGAGTTGGAGCACGTCACCAGGTCAAATGTGTTATCAGCGAAGGGCAGAAATTCACTGTCGGCGGCTGTAAAACGAACGCGGTGGGGGGCGTCCGCCCCTTCAAACTTCTTGCTGGCGACTTCGCACATCGCCGGTGAATAGTCGAGCCCAACAACTTCGATGGGCCAATCGCCGCGCGACAGGATCGACGCCAATTCGCCGGTCCCACAGCCGATGTCCAACACGCGCATGGGGCGTTGGTGCTCGTCGTGCCAGTTCGCAATTTCCTCCGTCAGCACGCGGTAGGATGGTCGAAACAAGAACACATGCAGAAGTGATCGGTCGTAGCTGCCCGCCCATGACTCAAACTCCTCGCGGGCAAGCGCCTTCATGTGCTCGGCGTGCTCTTTGGTTGGCGATTCGACTGGCATGCTGAGTATCGCAATCCTTTGCAGTTGATCGTTCGGTCTTACCTGCTTGCAGGGTGCCAGACTCTACACGCCATCGCGTTTTTGGTCGAATCCACATCTGCGAAATGCCAAACAAAAAGGGCAATGTGAGCAGAAAGCCCACATTGCCCATGAGATTTTGAAGAATTGTTGGCTGACTAGGTTGCGTCGGCGACGTCCGCACCTGCGCTGACGGCCTCATTGTCATCCGGCTTATCGCCGGCAACAAGTATCCCTTCAAAGACCAGCATCGGCAGATCATCATCGGTGGCAGCTGGTCGAACCGAAACCACAACCCGATTCTTGCCCGCGTACGAGTCTCGGAGCATCGCTTCGGAGAGCGGATCTTCGACGTATTGCTCGATCGCGCGACGCAACGGTCGGGCGCCAAACTTCTCGTCCGTTCCGCGCTCGATGAGGAAGTCCTTGGCCTCGTCGGTCAATTCGAGTTCCAAGCCCTTCGCACGCAAACGCGACGCGAGCTTGGCCACCTCGAGATCGATGATCTGAACCAGATCGTCGTGGACGAGTTTGTGGAAGACGACAATTTCGTCGAGACGGTTGATGAACTCTGGACGGAAGTGGTTCTCCAACTCGCCCTGCAACGTATCCTTCATCTTGCCATAGTTGACTTCCTCGTCCTGCTGCTGGAAGCCGAACGACGTCTCGTGCGTGATCTTCGCTGCACCGACGTTGCTGGTCATGATGATGATCGTGTTCTTGAAATCGACGTAGCGGCCAAACGAATCGGTCAGGCGGCCTTCTTCCATGATCTGAAGGAGCATATTGAAGACGTCCGGATGCGCTTTTTCGATTTCGTCGAACAGCACGACCGAATAAGGCCGACGGCGAATGCGCTCGGTCAACTGGCCACCTTCTTCGTAGCCCACGTATCCTGGAGGCGCACCAACCAGGCGCGACACGTTGTGCTTCTCCATGTATTCCGACATGTCGAGAATCATCAGCGCATCGGGATCGCCAAACATGAACTCGGCGAGGCACTTGCCCAGGTACGTCTTACCAACACCGGACGGTCCGACGAAAATGAAGCTGCCCATCGGGCGGTTCGGATCTTTCAGACCGCTGCGCGAACGACGGACGGCGCGGGCAATGGCCTTGACGGCTTCGTCCTGGCTGACCACCTTGCGGTGCAATTCGGTTTCGAGTTGGAGCAGGCGTTCGATCTCGTCCTTCTCCATTCGCATGAGCGGGATACCGGTCATCGAGCTCACCACTTCGGCGATGATCTCTTCATCCACTTCGCCGTCGAATTCCTGAATCCGATCGCGCCAACGCTTTTTCATCTCGATCTTCTGAGACTTCAGCGTCTCAGACTTGTCGCGCAGCTCAGCCGCACGCTCGTAGTCTGCACCACGGACGGCTTCGTCCTTCTCCGCATTGATGCGATCGACGTCGCGTTCCAACTCGGTGAGGTCCGGCGGTTTGGTCATCGATTTGAGTCGGACACGAGCGCCGGCTTCATCGATGATATCGATAGACTTATCCGGTTGCACACGGCCCGAAATGTACCGCCCCGAAAGCTCGACAGCGGTCTTGAGGGCTTTGTCGGTGATGCGGACGCGGTGGTGTGCTTCGTAACGATCGCGCAGCCCCTTGAGGATTTCCACCGTTTCTTCTTCCGACGGCGGTTCCACGATGATCTGCTGGAAACGACGCTCGAGCGCGCCGTCTTTTTCGATGTACTTGCGGTACTCATCGAGCGTGGTCGCACCGATGCACTGAATCTCACCGCGCGAAAGCGCCGGCTTGAGCACGTTGGACGCGTCGATCGCGCCTTCCGCGCCACCCGCACCAACGAGCGTGTGCAATTCGTCAATGAACAGAATCACATTGCGTGCCCGTCGCACTTCGTTCATGACGGACTTGATGCGCTCTTCAAACTGACCGCGATACTTCGTCCCTGCGACCATCATCGCCAGGTCAAGTACGACGATGCGGCGGTCGGCGAGAATTTCCGGGATGTCGTTGTCAACGATCTTGGTCGCCAAGCCTTCCACGATCGCCGTCTTACCAACGCCCGCTTCACCCAACAGCACCGGGTTGTTCTTCTGACGACGGCAGAGAATCTGCACGACGCGTTCGATTTCATGCGTGCGACCAATGACCGGATCGAGCTTGTTGGTGCGAGCAAGTTCCGTCAGGTCGCGACCAAATGAATCCAGCGCAGGTGTCTTGCTCTTCTTATTCGGCTGGGCTTCACCGGAAACAACACCGCCGGCTTCTTCAGCCTCGGCGCCAGCACCGAGAAGATTCAGAACCTCTTCGCGCACTTCATCGAGCTTGAGATTCAGGTTCATCAGCACCTGGGCAGCCACGCCGTCTTGCTCACGGAGCAGACCCAGCAGCAAATGCTCGGTACCGACATAGTTGTGATTGAGGTTGCGCGCCTCTTCGATGGCGTACTCGATAACCTTCTTGGCGCGGGGCGTCTGCGGCAGACGGCCCATGGTCACCATGTCGGGCCCGCTCTTGACGAGCTTCTCGACTTCGAGGCGAACCTTGCGAAGGTCTACGTCAATGTTCTTCAGGACGTTTGCACCGACACCCGACCCTTCCTTGACCAGGCCAAGAAGGACGTGTTCGGTACCTATGTACTCATGGTTGAATCGCTGGGCTTCCTGATTGGCCAGCGCCATGACTTTTCGTGCCCGATCCGTAAACCGTTCGAACATGTTATCTGCTCCCGCTCACACATTAGAAACCTGGGCAACACATCGACTGACGACTCTTAGTCTGCTGCCGGTAGGCTGACCAACAAAAACCTAATCTTGACCGCTGTCATCCGATTCTAGCAGTCGCCAGATAGGGCGTCCACTCCGGTAAGACCTGGTGACGATGCGTTTAACGTTGGAACTGGTGATCGCCAATTGTGTATCGGCAAGGTTGGGTCAACAAACCATTGTTACGGCGAGCCTATTGTGGGTTTGAATCTCATACCGATTCAGCGAAATTGAACTTTGAGGTCAGATTGGGCAGTTCAATAGGGCAAATTCTCTACTTGCCAAACATGTCACAGGTCACCGAACGCTACATCGACAGACTCAAAACCGTTGTGCTAGCCGCGCTGAATAGCCGCCTGCCACCCTCGTCCAACTGCACGATGATTGCTGCTGTTGGATCGATGTCGATGAGGTTTCCTGCGATCACATGGCCGTTTTCCTGTACTTCGCATCGCCCTCCAAGACCGGCAGCCAGTGTTCGCCATTCACCGCAAATCTGCTCAGCCGACCAACGCATAGATTGGGCTAACCGCTTGTCGAGGGCATTCAACACCGACGCCAGCACGGCCTCCCGATTGACCGGCGAATCCGATTCGAGATCCAGCGACGTGGCCCGATCGCGAATCGTTTCGTCAAAGTGCCCGCGATGCTGGAGACAGTTGATCCCGAAACCGATCGCGTAGCGAATGTTGCCCGTCCCTGACGTCTGGGCTTCGATTAGGATTCCGGAAAGCTTGCGACTGCGATAGACCAGATCGTTCGGCCACTTGATCTCGCAGCGCAGTTGGGTTTCATTGAGCACGCCTTCGCACAGCGCAATCGGAACAACCAGCGATAGAAGGTTGGCATCAATCGCACTCGTGGCATCCACAAGCCCAACCGTGCAGAGTAGACCCGCGCCGGCCGGACACTGCCAATGATTGCCTCGCCGACCGCGTCCCTGCAGTTGCTTCTCCGCGACGACCACAACGCCATCGAGCTTGTCGGCTAGCATGTCGAGAACGTGCCGGTTGGTGCTGTCGATTTCGTCCAGCACCGTGATCGTGCGACGGATGCGCGTGGTGGCCAGCGCGTCGGCGACTTTTTGCGGATTGAGTCTTCCATGCTCCATGGGCGGAGGGTAGGCTAAGAGTCGGCATCCGGTCAATACTTCCGAACTTCCAAACCGTGTCCCTGCAGGCACGCTTGGCATCGAGTCGATTCAAACCCAATGGTGACGTTCTCCGTTCAATCAGGCTCCAACGGCAATTGCATCTACGTCGAAACCGGCGACGCCCGACTGCTATTCGATGCCGGGGTCAGTGGGCGCCAGTTGGAGCAGCGGATGGCCGAGCACGGCCGCTCGCCGCACGATGTCGACGCCTTGATCATTTCGCACGAGCACAACGATCACGTTCGCGGCGCGGGCATCTTCCATCGAAAGTTCAACCTTCCGGTTTACATGACTCGGCCCACGCACTCCGCCACCCAGTGCGATCTTGGCAAACTCAACGACATCCGGCATTTCTTCGCCGGGGATACGCTCGAATTCGGCGGGACGAAAGTCCACACGTTTTCGACGCCTCATGATGCGGTTGATGGGGTTGTGTTTGTCATCGAGCACGACGGCAAGCGATTGGGAATTCTGACTGATCTTGGATACGCATTTGAGAAACTCGACGCGCTGTTGGAATCGGTGGATGCCGCGTACCTCGAGAGTAACTACGACGTCGAAATGTTGCGGACGGGCATGTATCCAGCATTCTTGAAGGCACGCATCAGCGGGAAGGGCGGTCACCTGTCCAATTGCGACGCGGCGGATGTGTTGCGGCGGGTGGCGTCAAAGCGTCATCAGTGGATTGCGTTGTCACATCTCAGCGGTCAAAACAACACCCCGGACATCGCGCTGGACACGCACCGCAAGACAGTGGGCATGAGTTTCCCATTCGATGTGTCATCGCGTGAATGCGTCTCGTGCCTGCGAACCGTTTGAGTAAATCGAGCGGTCACTTCTTTCGGCGCATCAGGAAGTCACCGACTTTGCGGCCATTCGCTCCGGAATAGATCCCCACGAACGAATCGCCACTGATCTGACCGGTCCAGGTGTACAGGGCGTTGTCGGTATTACCCAAACCTGCCCGCCCTTGGAAGAAAATCATCTTCTGTTTCTCGCGGCCGTCCAACTGGACCTTGTACGCAACTTCAGAATCGCGATATCCGGTCAGCGTCGCACGCCATTGTTCGTCCTCGATCGGTGCGACGACGCATTCGAGCTTGCCACTGGGGCCGCGTCCTTCCGATCGCCACGTTCCGGACCAGTTGGATTTTTGGGATTGAGCGCAGCCGGTTCCGACAAACGCAAGTGCAATCAGCCCGCTGAAGATTCGAAAGCGCGATGAATTCATAAGACGTTCTCCGAAGACCCGATCCAGTGCAGAAGTCAATTGGTAACGTCGGCGTCGGACCGCGTCAATTTTGCAACGAGAATGTCGGCTTGGCGGGTGGGTTCGGGAATGCGCAGCCCGCAGGCACAGTCGAGCACAACGCGCCGCGCCGTGTCCAGATCAATTAGATGCCCGACGCTGACGAATACAGGTTTGACGCCGTCGCGCGTTCGCAGCACCAGTCCAACTTTTTCAGTGCCAACTTTCAAAGCGCACGACGATCCGCGGCGTAATGCTGGCTGGCGGTGTTCTCCAACAAAGCGACTTTTGGCGCAGCCTATCGTTGGGACATCGCAGATGTATCCCACGTGACAGGCAAGTCCGAATCGGCGCGAGTGCGCGAGTCCGTGCCCGTCGCACATGATCGCGTCGACCGGATGACGAACTTTGCGTAGGGCGGCTAACACGGCAGGGGCCTCTCGAAACGAAAGCAGACCGGGAACATATGGAAATCGGACAATGCGTTTTGCATGCGTGGTTTCGATGATGCGTTTTTCGCGCCGGTCCCAGACGACCGCACCGGCGACGCAGTGGGTCATCCCCGTCGTGAATGCCATATCCACGCCCACGACGTAGCGAATTTCGCGTTTTGGTTTCTTGATGACGATTTGGTTGGCAAGTCGCTTTTGAAGTTGGATGGCCTGTTTCGGCGTCAGCGACCAGCGGTGGGGCGTGGGTTTGAACTTCATCGCTTCGCCGATTTTCCGCCGAGCTTTTTGTACCGAAAGCAATCGGTCGTGTGATCGTTGACCATCCCGACGGCTTGCATCAGCGCATAACAAATCGTCGAGCCGACAAATCGAAACCCGCGACGCTTCAGATCGCGACTCATCGCATCCGACTCAGCCGTGGTGGCTGGCACGTCCTTCAACGCTCGCCACTTGTTTTGAATGGGCTTACCGCCAACGAATTGCCAGAGGTATGCGTCGAAGCTGCCGAATTCCTTTTGCACTTTGAGGAACGCCTGCGCATTGGAGATCGTCGAACTGACTTTCAATCGATTGCGCACGATGCCCGGGTCAGCCAATAGCGCTTCGACTTTTTTGTCATCGTACTTGGCGATCTTTTTAGCATTGAATTGATCGAAGACTTTTCGGTAGTGGGGGCGCTTCTTGAGGATGGTGTCCCAGCTCAGACCGGCTTGTGCGCCTTCGAGAATCAGAAACTCAAACAGCAAGCGATCGTCGTGAACGGGCACGCCCCATTCATGATCGTGATACTCGACGGCCAAGTCATTGCGGGCCCATCCGCACCGAACCTTTTGAGATGTCCTCGCTTTGGCCATCGGTTCCCCGCCTGTCGCGAAAGAGCAAAGTAAGCCGCAACGTCTTAGCGCCGCATCGCCCGCTTCATCTCGCGCATTTGATCTTTCTTCTTCATGTCCTGTCGCTTGTCGCCCTGAGTCTTCCCGCGTGCCAATGCGAGCGTCAGCTTGCACAGTCCGCGATCATTGAAATAGATGCGGAGAGGCACCAGCGTCTGACCGCGCTGATGGACCTTGGGCAGAAGTTTGAGGATTTCCCGCCGATGGAGCAGGGCCTTTCGGGGCCGCTTGGGGTCGTGGTTCATCACGTTCCCATGTTTGTATGGCGGGATGTTGGCCCCGATCAGCCAGACCTCGTGCCCGTCAATTCGGGCATAAGACTCGTCTAAGGTGGCGCCGCCCTGACGCAAACTTTTGACCTCCGTACCCCGCAAAACGAGCCCACACTCGATTTTTTCGAGAATTTCGAACTTATGTGACGCTTTCTTGTTGCGGATTGAAGGCGATTCTGTTTTGCTGTTCTTGGACATAAGTCTTTGCCGAAACTATCCTTAGGGCGAAATACGGGTCGAAAGATCACCTGGATCGCCGGCCTGCCCAAGACACGGGGCCGCTCTACAATGAACGAAGGGAGCCCACGGACGCTTCAAATGACCGGGGCAAACCCGTTGGCCGGAATCCCAGACATTCTAGGACGCGCGAATTAGATCGCAACGGATCATATGCTCGCGAGTACAAGGGGGCAGGGTGATATGGATGTGAAGAAATCACAGGATGGGACAGCCCCGATGGATCGATCGGAGGAATTGCGCCTGGTGCAGAAGGCAAAGCGCCGGGATGCAGAGGCGATGCGCGCCCTGATCGATGCCCACAAACAACGACTCTTCGCATTCGTCTGGCGGATGCACCGCAACCACCACGACGCCGAGGAGATTTGCCAGGACGCATTTTTGAAGGCATTCGCCGCCCTCGATTCATTCAACCCCGATTATCGGTTCAGCACCTGGCTCTTTACCATCGCCTACCGGGTCACGCTCAACACCTTGCGCAAGAAGCGGGCTGTCTCCGGTGAGATGGATTGGACGCGTTGCGCGTCTTCCGAGCCCGATGCCGAACACGAGTATGCCGCTTCGGAAGAAGCCAACCGTTTGAAAGAAATGATCTGGCAGTCGGTCGACAAATTGAGTCCGGCTCAACGGGCGACCGTCTTGCTCTTCTACAAACAGCAGATGGGCTGCCAGGAGATCGCCACGATATTGGAAACGCCGGTGGCTACGGTCAAAAGTCACCTGCACCGCGCCCGAGCCAAGCTCAAGGATCTGCTGTCCCCGGTCCTCGAAGAAATGTCCGGATCGCAACGCATCCTCGGCGAGCTTGCCGGGTAAGAGGTTAAGGAAGGCAGAGTACAGAGGGTAGATAGCTGCCGAGAGTGGAAACGACGTTGGCCAATACGGCCTGGGGTTCAAGCAATATATGAACTGCGAACAATCACAAAACCTGTTTGACGCCTATCTCGACAATTCGCTCACCGGGACACTGGCGACCGAATTTGGAGCCCATCAATTGGCGTGCAGCCATTGCCGGCGCGACCTCGCTCTTTTGGAGGTAGCCGGCCATGTCGTTGCGTCGGATAACGAGGCTCCACTTCTCGACGATGAGTTTACGTCTCGCCTGGTCGAATGCGCCACTGATGGGCCGGCCAAGCGCCCACTGAAGTTTTCGCGGGCACTTTGGGTTGGTCTGCCCGCTGCAATGGCCGCATGTCTCACGATGATCGTTTGGTTTGGAGGCGATGATGCATCCAATGAATCAGATCCGGAGAACAGCGGACCGCGCGTGTTGGGAGTTGAGGACGAAGTAAGAACCAACGAAGAGTTGCTCGAGAACGTGCTGGAAGCATTGAGCGTTGACCCCAACAACGAAGAGCTTAAAGACCTCGCCGATAAACTGCGTGCGAAAAGCGAAAAAATCATTGGCGACACACGCGATGGGGCGTCACTATTGCAAGACTACAGTGAGGATGCGATAAAAGAACTTGTCGGGTCGGTCTCAAAAAAGTCGCATTCCAGACCGGCCAATTCAGTTGGTGAGAATGGATCGCAGGATGACGCGATGCAGGATCAAAAGAATGGTTCAAGCGATTCCAGGGCGGTCAAGCCGCCCACGGAAGAGTTGTAATATTCCCCGCCGTATCCGCTCCTTTTTTGCGACCATTTCGTCGCGCAATCGTCTGGCGATCTTGCTCGTTGTCGCGGCGACATTCGGTCTAACGCGCGACTTGCTTGCTGACAAGCCCGCACACTTTCCCGCTCCCAAGATCACCCAATTTGTCCCAGCCGACACTGGACTTCTTGTCTATTCCGATCGCATTTTGGCGACGCAACTTGAAGTCAACGACGACGGCATCCTTCAATTGATGCTGAAGTTCAGCGGAGGCTATCCGGTCAGTTGGAAGACGATGCTCGCTCAGTCACTGGGGCTGGAATCGAATGCAGCGTTGCGCGAATTGCTCAAAGAGAGATTTGCAATTGCCGCACTCGATTGGGATCATCTTGAAGATGGCGTGATCATCATCGACGAATACAACCCGCGTTTGGTGCAGTTGGTGACTGGCAGGGGACGCGTCAAGAATCAGGAGAAGAACAACAACGTCAACATCTTTCAGACGCCCGGCGGCATGTGGGTGGCAGCGACACGGCGCATTCTCATTCTCTCGCAAAAAGCAGACACCCAATCAATCTTCCGGCGCAGCGCCAAACTGCTTGCCGGTGCCAATGATCCACCGCTGTCGTCGAATCCGGATTTCCAAACCTGCATTGCCGGGCTACCGGAAACGTGTCGGGCCTGCCTCTATTGGCACGATCAAACGAAAGCGTCAAACGCCGCCGAATCAGCAAGCAAAGGGATGGCGCCCCTTTGGGCGTCGGGAACGAGCAACACCATCGGGTTGCAAGGCCGGCAGAATCTGCTCGAGATCACGCACGTTGGCGAGATCAGTTCCAACGGTGTCAAGAACTATCGTCCCCGCGTTCGGTTCCAACAAGTACGCCAACTGCCGCAAACGACGTTGGCCAGTTGGTCCACCACCATCAATTGGCGCGAGTTTCTAACCGATCCTGACTTGGATCCAAAAATCATCGAACTCCTCAAGATCGTCGGCGTCTTCGGCGAAGGGGGACAGTCCGAAATTCACGAAGACATCGTGGCCAATCTCGGTCCTCGCTGCACCATGATCGTCGCCGCGGATTTCGCGGACAAAGACCTGCATCCTCGTGCGGCGATCATGATTGAATCGACCGACAGTCAGGCGATCGTTGCCGCTGTCAACAGATACGTCCAGAACGGCGCGGAAACCAATCAGCCCACGGACTCTTCGATTGGAGATGATGTCGAATCGGACGACGCATCGAAAGTTCACACCATTGAAATGCCGCAGCGCTCAAGTGATTCTGCTGGCGACACGATCGGAGCACTCATCGCTGAGAGTCTGGCGCCAACATATGCCGCAATTGACGGCTGGTTTATCCTCTCAACATCGCCTGATCATGCGAAGGAAATCATCGAAGCAAGCCGGGGCGAATCACCGCGACTCGAAGATGTACTTCCCATTCATGCCCACACGCGACGCGTTAGTCGCGCGATTGAACTCGTAGTCGTCCAGCCGTCCTTCCTGCACGGGATCCTGCAGTTTTGGGAGAGCCAGCTAAACACCCGTGTCGCGGAGAAGCCGGGGCGCTCCAGGCTCGATATTGAAGTTCGTAGCGAAGTGCTTCCCGGCCAAGTGGTCGTGGTCGATGTCGATTCGAATGGGGTAGCCGCCAACCTGTTGCAGCCGGGCGATCGAATTCTGGCATGCAACGCCATCCTGCTTGATTTTGCCAATCCCAATCAGCACCTCAAAGCCATGCTCGCTGCCGATGGTCCCGAATTGACGCTGCGGGTCCTGCGCGGTGACAACATTGTTGACGTCGCAATTCCCAAGGTTGCGGAACGACCAGCCAAGTCCACATCACGCATCAAAGATCTGCTTAGTGGAGCAGAACCCTTCCAGTCGCTTTTTCTCAATTCAACGATCGCCTTGTACATCAAGGAAAGGCCATCCGATCGCGTTGCGGTCACGCGCCTTGCGATCGAACTGGACCGGGCTGGCGTGAAACCCATCCGTCCGAAATCGGACAATTCCGGATCGAAATAGCGGCATGGGTCCTGATCTCGCAGTCAACAATCGGTCCACCGCATACCTGGGAATGGGGACGAACCTGGGCGATCGGATGGACCACTTAAGGACCGCCTTGCACCAGTTGATCGACGACGACCGGGTGAACTTGTCCGACGCTGCCAGCGTGTACGAGACGTCGCCGGTTGGCGGCCCGCCCGGACAATCCAACTACCTAAACACAGTCGTTAAGATCACCACAAACCTGGACGCACCGTCATTGCTCCGGCACATTCTTGGCGTCGAGCAGTCAATGGGACGTGTCCGCCAGGAGATCAACGGACCGCGCAACATTGACATTGATTTGATTTTGATGGACGGTTTGGTTCTTGATACGCCAACGCTCTCGCTCCCTCATCCGCGATTCCATCAAAGACGTTTCGTCTTGACGCCGCTGGCGGAATTGGCTCCTGATTTGCCTCATCCGGTGCTCAAGCAATCGGTGCGGGAGTTGCTGGAAGAATTGCCGAGCGGACATGAGGTTGTGAACAGGTTTGCGCCGCCCGGCTGGAGCGACCAACTCGAATGAAAGAAGGGTTAGGCATTCTTCTTCGTAAATTCGCGCATGGCTTTCAAGGTTGCTGGACTGATGTGGTGTTCGATTCCCTCGGCGTCGATCTCAGCAGAGTCTGCAGGCACGCCCAGCGCGAGAAGAAATTGCAGGACGGTTTGATGACGGCGGCGGGCATTGTCGGCAATACGCTTGCCCTTGGGGGTTAGAAAAATCGAGCGATAGGGTTGCGACGTGACGAGTCCGTCGCGTTTCAATCGAGCCACCGTCTTGGTCACGGTGACATGACTGACGCCCAGTTGATTCGCAATATCAACCGCACGCGCTTCACCGTTGGCCGACGTCAGGTCATCGATCATTTCCAGATAGTCTTCGGCCAATTCCTTCGCATGATCATTGCGAATCCGGGCGAAGCGGGCTTTGGCGACGACCGCATTCTTCGCCGACGAGGTCTTGGTTTCTGACTTGCTCATGTGCTGATCCTGCCTGTGATGCTCTGGACGATCCGTTGGCCGGACCGCGTCTGCCTGGACCGTATCGCTCGTTGCCGCTCGACTCGTCGTGCGTTTTGAGTCCCCATGTTAGGGCATTTTGTTCATGGCGTCACACTTGACGGTCGATGCTTACGAATATAGCATAGACTATATTCTGTAACAATGCCAGTATGTCGGCAGAATTCGATGATGACTTTTCCGAGGATGAGACGGATGAAGGGCAGTAACACTTGGACGCTGGTCGGCGCTCTGATTGCGATTTGCGGTCTAACGACTGCCGCACCGGCAGGCGCGCCGACAAAGTATCCCTACACCATCACCTGCACGACGGGCATGGTTGCGGATATCGTCAAGCAGGTCGCAGGCGAAAAGGGCGAGGTCAGCAACATTATCGGCGCCGGCGTCGACCCGCATCTCTACAGCGCGACGCGCAACGATGTCGCCCGATTGATCAAGAGCGACATTATTTTCTACAGCGGGTTGATGCTCGAAGGCAAAATGGGGGATGCCTTCGTGCGCGTCGGCCGGAAGCGACCCGTCTACGCGGTGACCGAACTCATCGACCACCAGCTCCTGCTCGAACCGCCGGAGTTTGCCGGCCACTCTGATCCGCACGTCTGGATGGACGTCAGCCTCTGGAAGCAGTGCACCGAATTGGTGATGCAGACGCTGAGTGAATTCGATCCGCCAAACGCCGCGTATTACAAAAATAACTTCGAGGCATACGCCCAGACGCTCGATGAACTCGATGCCTACGCGAAAAAGTGCATCGCGACGATCCCCGAAAATCATCGCGTGTTGGTCACGGCCCACGATGCATTCAATTATTTCGCCCGAGCGTACGGGCTGGAAGTGCGCGGCATTCAGGGTATCAGCACGGAATCAGAAGCCGGCATCGCCGACATTAATCGGCTGGTCGAAATGATCTGCAATCGAGGTATCCAAGCCGTCTTTGTCGAAACATCCGTCTCCGACAAGAACATCAAGGCGCTTCTCGAAGGAGCGAAAGCCCGCGATCACCAGGTCTCGATCGGTGGTACACTCTTCTCAGACGCCATGGGGAACGCCGGGACCTACGAAGGCACATACGTGGGAATGCTCGATCACAACATCACCACGATCACCCGCGCACTGGGCGGCGAAGCACCGATAAAAGGCATGCAGGGGAAACTCGCCGCCTCCGAATAAGTGCGCGTGTTGGGAGACATCCATTGTCACCGTCCAGATCGCCAGACCACCGCAGGGTTGAACACGACCAAGTCCATCACGACGACGATGCACCTTTGTCGATTCACGACATGACGGTGGCGTATCACCGCAAACCAGTTCTCTGGGACATCGATTACGCAGCCCCCCAGGGAAAGCTCGTGGGCATTGTCGGTCCCAATGGTGCGGGCAAAAGCACGCTGATCAAGGCGTGTCTGGATCTCGTTCCAAGGGCGTCCGGCAGCGTTCGCATCTATGGCAAAAACTATAAATCGCAGCGGCGTGTGGTTGGATATGTCCCGCAACGTGAAAGCGTCGATTGGGATTTTCCCGCGAGCGCTCTCGATGTCGTCACGATGGGGCGGTATGGACGCATCCCTTGGTGCATTCCGCCGCGCAAAGACGACAAGGAAGCCGCGCTGCACGCGCTCAACCAAGTCGGCATGGGTGACTACGCCTTCCGCCAGATCAGCAAACTCTCAGGCGGTCAGCAGCAACGCGTGTTTCTCGCCCGAGCATTGGTGCAGGACGCCCGCGTGTATTTCATGGACGAACCGTTCGCGGGTGTCGATGCGGCGACGGAGGCGGCGATCGTCACGCTTCTGCGCGAACTGCGCGAACGCAGGCGAACCGTGCTGGTCGTCCATCACGATTTGCAGACCGTACCTGAATACTTCGATGATGTGTTGCTGTTGAACATGCGCATCGTCGCGGCCGGTCCGACATCGTCGGTGTTTACCGAAGAGAATCTTCAGAAAACCTATGGCGGTCGGCTAACGCTTCTCACCGAAGCCGCCGAGGCCATCGCCCGCAGCGTGTAGGCATTTGATGCGAGTATCGACTCGATCCATCTCAATCGTTCTGATGGGCGCCTTGCTGCTGGGCATCGTTGTCGCCGCGCCGGCTGACGCATTCGGGCAGAGCGGTCCATCTGCCCATCGATCCATCACAGACAACCGATTTGAGTGGCCAACTTGGTCGAGCATTTTGCGCGTCGCCACCTTGCGGGATCACAACACGCGCATCGTCGTGCTCGGCACGACGCTGTTGGGTTTGGCGGCTGGCTTGGTGGGCACGTTTGCGTACCTGCGACGGCGGGCGCTGATGGGTGACGCTTTAAGTCACGCAACATTGCCCGGGGTGGCTGCGGCATTTTTGATCACTGGCGAAAAGGACCTGACGTACCTGATTCTTGGCGCGACAGTGACTGGCGTCCTGGGCGTTTTGGCAGTGCTGGCGATACGACAGTCGTCGCGGATTCGTGAAGACGCCGCGATTGGAATCGTATTAAGCGTATTTTTCGGCGCCGGTTTGGCGCTGATGAGCATCGTTCAGTCCACGTCCACCGGAAATGCAGCCGGTCTCAATCAATTCATCTACGGAAAAGCCGCGTCGATGATCAAGAGCGACGCGATCATGATCGGCATCGCCGCGTTCATCGTCGTGACCGGAACGATCCTGATGTTCAAGGAGTTTCGCGTTGTCTGCTTCGATCAGGATTTCGCCGCATCGATGGGACGCAGCGTCGTGTTGATCGATCTTATGATGATGGGATTCGTCGTCTTGACGACCGTCATCGGACTGCAGGCTGTCGGTTTGATTCTCATCGTCGCACTCTTGATCATACCAGCCGCTGCCGCGCGATTCTGGACCGACGATTTGAAGACGATGACGATATTCGCCGGCGCTATCGGCGCGATGAGTGGGTGGATGGGGGCTTCGTTCAGCGCCTTACTCCCCAAGATGCCGACCGGTGCAATTATTGTCTTGACGGCTGGCATCCTCTTCCTGTTCAGCATGGTCTTCGCCCTCCGTCGCGGAATCCTCGCGGAAGCCGTCCGGCGCATTCGCCTGCGCCGCCGCATCGCGTTGCAACATCTGCTGCGGGCGATGGCGGAAATCGAAGAGCGCACCGGTAAACCCGTCTCCGTCGACTCAGCCAAACTGCTGACGATGCGCAGTTGGACGCAGCGCGACCTGCGACGACTAACCAACCGGGCAAAGGGAGCGGGATTGCTGACGCGAAAAAGCTGGACCGAACTCGAGTTGACCAAACTCGGACGCACCCATGCCCAACGGGTGCTGCGCAATCACCGACTCTGGGAAACCTTTCTCATCGAGCACGCCGACATCGCGCCGTCACACGTAGACCGCGATGCCGACGAAATCGAACACGTGCTGTCCGAAGAGTTGATTGACGAGCTCGAAAGAGCGCTCGAAGCCGGGCAGGACATTCCGCCGTCACCCCACGACGACACCCCCGATACCGCGAGGACCATGCCATGATGGAATGGGATTGGACCATCGACGGGTGGATCATCGCTGCGGGTATCTGCTCGGCGATGGCGTGCGCACTTCCGGGGACGTTTCTCGTGTTGCGCAAGATGAGCCTGATGGGTGACGCGATTTCGCACGCGGTGCTTCCCGGTCTGGCGATCGCATTTTTGATCACGAATAGCCGCGGCGTTCTTCCGATGTTTATCGGCGCGGTCATCGTCGGGATACTGACAGCCGTCGGGACGCAGGTCATCACCCGTCATGGAAAAGTCGAAAGCGGTGCGGCGATGGGGGTGGTGTTCAGCATCCTCTTTGCGCTGGGGTTGGTGTTGATTCGACAGGCAGCCGACCACGTGGACCTTGATCCCGGCTGCGTGCTTTACGGAAACCTTTCGCAGATTCCGCTCGATGCACTCGATGGCGGGGTTCCGCC
>JAUIEW010000027.1 GCA_030429365.1 Phycisphaerae bacterium | reverse complement strand
ATGTCGATCGGGTGGCGCTTCGGGTGCAGGCGAAAGCTTTCGGGCCGGGTGAGGACGATCTTGACCGGCTTGTCGCAAAGCATCGCGGCGAGCGCGGTTTGGGCTTGGATGCCCATGTCTTCTTTACCGCCGAACGCGCCGCCGTTGGGCACGAGTTCAACTTCGATCGAGTCGGCTGGGATGTTCAGCACTTTGGCGATCTGACGGCGATCGTCGAAGACGCCCTGGCCCGGCGACCAAACGCGGAGTCCATTGGGCACGGGGGCGACGAGGCAGCTTTCCGGTTCGAGGAACAGGTGCTCGATGCGCTGGGCGCTGAAGTCGTGTTCGACAACGTGGGTGCACTGGGCGAATGCGGCTTCGGTGTCGCCGCGTTTGACGGCAGACTTGCTTAAGAGGTTGCCCTTGGGGTGGATCTTGTGGGCGTCTTCTTTGAGCGCGTCCTGCGGTGTGGTCAGGGGTTTTCGCACGTCGTATGAAACGTCGATGAGTTCGACGGCTTGTCTGGCGATGGCGTCGGTGTCGGCGACGACGATGGCCAATATGTCGCCGACGCAGCGGGTCTCTTCACCGATGGCGACGAGGACGGGCCAATCCTGCTCGATCAAACCCACGTAGCGATCACCGGGGGCGTCGGCGGCTGTGATGACGCGATGGACGCCGGGAACCTTGGCGGCGGCAGACGTGTCGATTGATTCGACGAGGGCGCGCGGGTGATCGGCGAAGCGGCAGGCGCCGTGGAGCATGCCGGGGATGGTGATGTCGTCGATGAATTTGCGCTGGCCCAGGACGCTGTCATGGCCCATGTATTTGGGAAGCGATGTTCCGACGCCGGCAGCGTTGGCGTTTTTGCAGGGGGTTTCTTCGCCGCGGCGCATCTTGGCGTAGAGTTCGATGGCGTCGACGATTTTCGTGTATCCGGTGCAGCGACACAGGTTGGCACGCAGGCCGGAGACGATTTCGCTGCGGGTTGGCGACGGGTTGCTGTCGACAATGCTGATGCCGCGCGCCGCGAATCCGGGGATGCAGAATCCACACTGCACCGCGCCGCAACTGACGAACGCTTCAGATATTTGTTCCTGTTTGTCTTTGCTGATGCCTTCGAGCGTCGTGACTTCCTTGCCGCTGACCTGCGATGCTTTCATGGTGCAGGAGAGACGCGGTTTGCCATTGACCCAGACCGTGCAGCACCCGCATTGGGCTTGCGGTTCGCAGCCGTTCTTGGGCGAGATGATGTCGAAGTCTTCGCGCAGCATTTTGAGGAGGCTACGGTCCGGATCGACGACGTGGTCGGTGGGTTTCCCGTTGAGTGTAAACGAGATGGCAGCGGGTGCGTCTTTGGATTCGCGGAGCATGGGAAAGCGGCTCGAACGTGCGGAAAGGAGAAGAGTTTCGCCTCTACCCGCACGGTTTGATTATGCCATAACGGGGGTGGGTCTTCAACGATGGAACGCCCAGGACGCCCCCAGGTGGGCGAGGGCGGCGCTTCGGGTCTTGCGGGAGGTCGGGGGCGTCGCTACGCTATTCGATTCGCCAAATTCCATCAGATAAGGAAAGAGACGCAGTTATGTTGGATCATGCAGCTATCAATGCGCGGGCTAAGCATTACGAAAAACCGATGGTGAAGTTTTTGCGCGAACTCATCGCGATACCGAGTGAGAGCGCGGAAGAAGGTAAGGTGATCGCCCGCATCAAGAAGGAGTTGGTCGCGACGAAGGCGTACGACTCAATTCGCGTCGATGGCATGGGCAATCTTCACGCCCGCGTCGGCAAGGGTAAGAAGTTGATCGCGATCGATGCGCACGTGGATACGGTGGGTGTCGGTAAACGCAGCGAGTGGAAGCACGATCCGTACAAAGGCAAACTCACCAAGACACACGTGTGGGGCCGAGGGGCTGGTGATCAGGAAGGCGCGGTGCCTGCGATGGTGTACGCGGGCAAGATCATCAAGGACCTGGGGCTTAAGAGTAGCGACTGGTCGCTGCTGCTGACGTTCACGACGATGGAGGAAGACTGCGACGGTTTGTGTTGGCAGTACATCGTCAAGGAAGAAGGTATCAAGCCAGACGTCGTGGTGGTGACTGATTCGACGAACTGCAACATTCTGCGCGGGCATCGCGGGCGGATGGAGATCGGCGTCTGGACCGAAGGGCGCAGTTGCCACGGCAGCATGCCGGAAAAAGGCGACAACGCGATCTACCGGATGGCCCGCATCGTTTCTCAGGTTGAAAAGCTCAACACGCGGTTAAAGAAGAACAAGTTTCTCGGTAACGGCACGATTACGGTGTCGTACATCGACTGCGAAACGCCGAGCATGTGCGCGGTGCCGGGCGGCGCGTTCATTCATCTGGATCGGCGGTTGACGGTGGGCGACACGAAGGCGTCGGCGGTCAAGGAAGTGAAGGAAGCGATCGCAAAAGCCGGCGAGAAGGCCAAGGTGAAGGTGCTGCGATACGCGCGGCCCAGCCACACCGGTCTGGTGTATGAGACGGAGAAGTATTTTCCGACGTGGTGTTTCGACGAGGACGCCAAGCAGGTGCAAGCCGCGATTCGGACGCACAATGCTTTGTTTGATAAACCGCCGGTGGTGGATCGCTGGACCTTCAGCACCAACGGCGTGTCGATTGCGGGGATGTACAAGATTCCGTGCGTTGGTTTTGGACCGGCGCCGGAGGATGTGGCCCACACGGTGAATGATTCGGTGCCGATCGAGCATCTGGTTAAGTGCGCGGCGTTTTATGCGGCATTTCCGGGTCATTATTGCAGCAATGGAAATGATGTGCCGGCGAAGTTGAAGCGCGTGCGCCGCGTGAAGCGTTAGTGCGTAGGGTGGGCCGTGCCCACCGCAGTTTGCGCGCAAACGACATGGTGGGCACGGCCCACCCTACGGTCGCTGGTATCAGATGAAACTGAGTTAAGACGGAAAATGGACGGATCGTTATGAATCTTAAAGGACGTGACTACATCGAGACGCAGGATTTTACGGCGGAAGAAATCGACTTTCTGCTCTCGACAGCTGACGATTTGAAAGCCGCCTTTCATCGCGGTGAGCATCGTTTGGAGCTTCCGCACCAGACGGTTTATCTGCTCTTTTTCGATAAATCCACGCGGACGCGCAACGCATTTGAAGCCGGGGCGACGCAGCTTGGCGCCCACGCGCATTTTCTCGAGCCGGGTTCGCTGCAGATTTCCCACGGCGAGACGGCGAAGGACACCGGAATCATCCTCGGGCAGATGGGACATGGCATCGCCATTCGTCACGATCTGATTCCCGAAGTCGGCAACGCCTACATGCGCGAAGTCGCGAAGCATGCCGACGTGCCGGTGATCAACATGCAGTGCGACGTCGATCACCCGACGCAGACGCTGGCTGACCTGATGACGATTCGCGAACACTTTGGCGGCGACGTGCGTGGTAAGAAGATCGCGGTGACCTGGGCGTACGCGCCGAGTTACGCGAAACCGCTGTCGGTCCCGCAGGGTCTGATCACGCTGATGACGCGGATGGGGCTTAACGTGTCGCTGGCCCATCCGAAGGGTTATGAGTTGATGGATCGGCCCATGGAGCACGCCCGGGCCAACGCGAAGGAAGCCGGCGTGAATTTTGAAGTCGTCGACAGTATGGACGAGGCTTTTGCCGATGCCGATATCGTCTATCCCAAGAGTTGGGGGGCGTACGATCTGATGCTCCAGAAGCGTGACGCGACCAGCAACGCCGAGATCGATTCGATTGAGCAGGAATGTCTCAAGATGAATGCCAATCACAAGGATTGGATCTGCGACGAGCGGCGGATGAAGCTCGCGAAGTCGAATGCGATTTACATGCACTGCCTACCGGCAGACCGCGGTTCGGAAGTGACCGATGCGGTGATTGATGGTCCGCAGTCCATCGTGTTTCAGGAGGCGGAGAATCGCCTGCACACAGCCAAGGCAATCATGGCCTGCACCATGCGGGAGCGGCCTTTCTAGGATTTGAAGACACGCCGCGATTGCGCAAAGCAATCCTGGTGACCTAAACAAGTTCCGACCGCAGGCGCTGCGCCGGCGGCCGGCTGGATGAAAATGCATGCCCAATAAAATCGTTGTGGCTCTGGGCGGAAACGCCATCTCGTCGGGAAAACATGGCGGGGACATTCCGAGCCAATTCGCTCAGTCACGCGAGACGGCGGTGCACATCGCCGATTTGATTGATGCTGGCCATCATGTCCTGTTGACCCATGGCAACGGGCCCCAAGTGGGCACGGTGCTTCGTCGGGTCGAGCTTTCGCGCAACGAAGTGTATCCGATTGACCTCGGATTGTGTGTGGCCGACACGCAAGCGGGCATGGGCTATATGATTTGCCAGTGCATCCGCAACGAGATGGTCAAGCGCACATCGGATGTGACTGCGACCACGATCGTGACGACCGTCAGGGTCAATCCCAACGATCCTGCGTTTGATAATCCGAGCAAGCCGATCGGGCAGTTCTATGACCAGGAAACGATTCGTTTGCGGGTCGCGAGCGATCGCTGGGTGGTCAAGAACATTCCCAACAAAGGGTATCGCCGGGTGGTCCCGTCGCCGAAGCCGCAGGAAATCCTTGAAATCGACCTGATTCACGAACTCTTCGACGAGGGCCGACTGATTGTCTGCTGCGGGGGTGGTGGTATCCCCTGCATTCAGGATCCGTCGGGTGGTTATGAGGGAATCGAAGCCGTGATCGATAAGGATTTGACGGCAGCACTTCTGGCGAGTGAAGTGAATGCGGATACGCTCGCGATTCTGACCGATGTTGAAAGGGTGTGTCTCGATTATGGGACGCCCGAGGAGAAGGAGCTCGATACGTTGACGGTCGATGAGGCCCGTAAGTATCGAGAGTCCGGTCAGTTTCCCGATGGAAGTATGGGGCCCAAGGTGGATGCGTGCGTCGATTTTCTGAAACGATCAGAGAACCCCAACGCCCGCGCCATCATCACGAGTATTTCCGGTTGCCTCGATGCGCTGGAAGGCAAAGCCGGTACGCACGTGGTCCGCAGCCGGTAAGCGCCGACGCGCTTGTTGTCCCCTTTGTCGCGTTTGACCGCGAAGAATTCAAACCTCAACGAGACGGTGGAGAAACCAATGAATGGTGACATTCGGTTGCACAGTTCGACGGCGACAGCCCCCGGTAAGAAGGAAGTCCGCACGCGGGACCAGATCGAAACCAAATACAAATGGGCAACCGAAGACATCTTCGCCACGCAGGATCTCTGGCAGGAAGAACACGACGCGCTGGAGGCACTGATTCCGGACTTTGCCAAGTTGAAGGGAACGCTTGGCGGCAGCAGCCAGCAATTGCTTTCGGCGTTGAAGCTTCGGGATGAAACGGAAGCGCGGATCGATCGGGTGATGGTCTATGCGTCGCTGCGGGCTGACGAAGACACGTCGATCGGCGCGACGCAGGAGATCGATCAGATCGCCACGGCGCTCGCGGTTCGGTACAGCGAAGCCGTCAGTTGGATCGAGCCGGAGTTGACGGCGATCGGATTTGACACCATCGCGAAGTGGATGGATGAGAGTGATGAGTTGGCGGTCTATCGTCAGGCGTTTGACGATCTATTCCGCCAGAAGAAGCACATTCTATCAGCCCGCGAGGAAGAGTTGATCGCGATGGCTGGCCAAGTCCGCCGCACGCCTTACAACGCGTACAACCTGCTAACCAATGCCGACCTGAAATTCCCTGATATCAAAGACGAAAACGGTAACGACGTTGAGCTGAACGATGCAGCGTATTACCTCTTCATGCGTTCGCCGGACCGTCGCGTTCGCAAGGATGCGTATGAGGGGTTGGTCGGTGGATATCATGGCGTGCGCAACACCGGCGCGGCGCTGCTGAATGGAATTGTTCAAAGCCATCTCTTTTCGGTGAAAGCCCGCGGGTATGAGAGCTGTCTGTCGGCGGCCCTTGATGGCGGGAACATTCCGGTTTCCGTTTACAACACGCTCGTCGAGACGATCGACAAGCACTTGCCGCTATTGCACCGGTATCTGTCGATCAAGAAGCGGGCGCTGAAACTTGACGGCGGGGTGCATGACTATGACATGTTCGTTTCGTTCGTCGATGATTCCGACACGTCGTATACGTTTGAAGAAGGCGTGGCGTTGATGCGCGAGGCGCTCGAACCGCTCGGGTCGGAGTATCTGAGCGTGATGGACAAGGGAATCAACTCGCGCTGGGTGGATGTTTATCCGACGCGCAACAAACGCAGTGGGGCGTATTCGAGCGGAACGTTTCTGACGTCACCGTATATCCTGCTGAATTACCAGGGTAATTATGACGCCGTGTCGACGCTCGCCCACGAAATGGGGCACTCGATGCACTCATATTATTCGCGTGGTACGCAACCCTACGTCTACAGCAACTATGACATTTTCTGCGCAGAAGTGGCGTCGACGCTCAACGAGATTCTGCTGCAGCACCACGTGCTCGATCGCACGGAAGATCCGAAGGTGCGATTGGCGCTACTATGCGAATTTCTCGAAACGATTCGCGGGACCGTCTTCCGCCAGACGATGTTCAGCACGTTTGAAAAGCAGATTCACGAGATGGCCGAGGCCAACGAAGCGCTGACAGCCGACGCGATCAGCGAACAGTACGCCGAGATCATGCATCGCTACTATGGGGCGGACTATGCCCACGACGATCTGGTCGCGAGCTACTGGATTCGCATTCCGCACTTCTATTACAACTTCTACGTTTACAAGTACGCCACCAGCTATTGTGCGGCTAGTAACATTGCCAAGCGCATCCGAGCCAATGAAGACGGCGCGGTGGACGATTACCTCGCGTTTTTGAAAGCGGGTTGCAGTCAATATCCGGTCGATCTGCTGAAGCTGGCCCGCGTGGACATGACGACGGCAGAACCGATTGAAGACGCCATGCAGATCTTTGAAGGCCTGCTCGATCAGACCGAGGAACTGCTTGGGGTGGTCGGGATATGAGGGCCGAGCGGCTGAAGTGGTCGATAGTGCTCGGGTTTGCAGGCATGTTGGCCGGTTGCGCATCGCCCGAAAAGCAGGCGGCGGCGATCTTTGACGACTATTGGCAGGCGCGGTTGGCCCACTCGCCGACTTGGGCGACGGACATCGGCGTCAACCGGTACAACGATCGGTTGGACGACTTATCAGCCGCCGAGGATAAACGCTGGAGTGCCAAACGGCGACACTTCTTGAAACGCATCACCTCGATCGATCAAAGCCATATGTCGGCGATGGATCGGTCGAACTGCGAAATCTTCGAGCGGCAGCTGCGCGACGGATTGCTGCACGACGAGTGCTATTCGCAGTACATGCCGATCAAACATCAGGGCAGCCCACATTTGTCGCTACCGCTGATGCTCGTCTATCAGCCGTTTGATACGGCCCAGGATTATCGCAATTACATTTCGCGGCTTGAAGGTTGGCCTACGCAGGTCGATCAGGTGATCGCCCATTGTCGCGAAGGCGTAAGCAAGGGGTTCGTGCGGTCGCGCGTGATCATCGAAAAAGTCGTGCCGCAGATTCAATCGCAACTCGTCGATTCGCCGCAGGACAGTGAGTTCTATGAGCCAATCCGTAAGTTCCCGGAATCGTTCAGCGAAGAGGCGAAGCGCGAGCTCTCCGAGGCGATCGAGACGGTGATCGCCGAATCGGTGCTACCCGGGTATCGGCGATTGAATGCGTACGTGCTTGATGAATATCTGCCGGCATTGCGACCAACGGTGGGCATCTGGGATGTGCCCGACGGTGATGCGATCTACGACAAGCTGATTCGATACCACACCACCACGGAACTGTCGGCAGACGAAATCCACCAGATCGGGCTTGATGAAATTGCCCGCATCCGCGGCGAGATGGACAAGGTGCGGGCTGAGATGGGCTTTGTGGGTTCGGTGGATGAATTCATTGCCTACATGACCACCGATCCGAAGTTCAAAGCCAAGTCGGGCGATGAACTGATGACGCTGGCTCAGTCGATTCTGGATCGAACCGAACCGAAGCTGGTGAAGCTGTTTAACCGGTTGCCGAAAGCGCGCTGCGGGTTGAAGGAGATCGAATCGTTTCGCGCGGCATCGGCGCCGGCGGCTTATGCGTATCCTCCGGCATCGGATGGATCGCGATCGGGCTATTACTACGTGAACGTTTATGAAGCGACGAAGCGTCCCACGTACACGATGGAAGCGCTGACCTATCACGAAGCGTATCCGGGACACCTGTTTCAAATTCCGCTCGATCTGGAGAATCCAAACCTGCCGACGTTTCGCCGGCATGCGAGTTTCACCGCGTACATAGAGGGCTGGGCGCTGTACGCGGAGGGTCTTGGGTATGAAATCGGCGGTTATCAAACGCCTGAGTCGCGCTTCGGTCGCCTGGCGTATGATGCGTGGCGGGCGGCTCGGTTGGTGGTGGATACAGGCATGCACCGCAAGCGCTGGACGCGGCAGCAGGCGGTCGATTACATGAAAGCCAACACCGGTTTGAGCGAGTTGAATATCAATTCGGAAGTCGATCGGTACATTTCATGGCCCGGTCAGGCGCTGGCTTACAAGATTGGCGAGTTGACGATTCGCAAGCTGCGCGATGACGCTGAAACGCAGTTGGGCGATTCGTTTGACTTGCGCGAGTTTCACGACGAATTGTTGTCGCAGGGGGCTCAGCCGCTTTCGATTCTTAAGGAGCGGATGAATCGCTGGATTGCGGCGCGGGCTGAGGTTTTGACGGCTTCTTGAGTCGGCACTGGGTGGCAAGCACCCAGTGGCACACTTGCGTTTTGGACATCTTGTCAGTCCCCCACCCTGGAAGGGTGGGGCACCCGTTCTTTGTGGACTTTAGGGGATCAGTGATTGACCCTTCATTTCTTCCGGTTTTTCCAAGCCCATCATGGCCAATGCGGTTGGCATGAGGTCGGCTAACCTTCCACCTTCACGCAGTTTTGCGCCCTTGTGATCATCATCGACGACGATGGCTTCGACATCGTAGACGGTGTGCGAGGTGTGTGGCTTATTGGTTCTGGGGTCGATCATCTGTTCGCAGTTGCCGTGATCGGCAGATACAAGCAGGCAGCCGCCCTGCGCGAGCGTGGCGTCGACGACTTTGCCGACGCATTCATCGACGGCTTGCACCGCGTCGATGGCGGCTTGCAGGTTGCCGGTGTGCCCGACCATGTCGCCATTGGCGTAGTTGACGATGATCGCGTCGTAGCGTTTTGATTCGATGGCCGCGAGCACTTTTTCGGTGAGTGGGTAGGCGCTCATTTCCGGTTTCTGATCGTAGGTCGACACGTCGCGCGGTGATGGAACGATCTGCCGGTCTTCGCCTTCAAACGGTTCGTCGCGGTAGTCGTTAAAGAAGAACGTGACGTGCGGAAATTTTTCCGTCTCGGCGCTGCGGAACTGCGTGAGTCCGAGTTCGGAGATGTATTGCCCGAAGATGTTTTTCATCTTGGGCGGTTTGTTGAAGATGACTTTGACAGGCAAACCGGTTTCGTAAGCGGTCATCGTGGCGAAATAGACATCGAGTTTCTTCGGGCGGTCGAAGCCCATGGTGCGGGTGGTTCCGTCTTTGTCTTCGCCTTCGAACGGAAATTCGTCGAGGGTGAATGCCTTCGACAGTTCGCGTGGCCGATCGCCCCGGTAATTGAAGAAGATCACGCTGTCGCCATCGCCGATGGTCGCGAGCGGTTGGCCGTCGGCGCCGACCATCACGCCCGGTTCGACGAATTCGTCGCCGCTGCATGAGGGTTCGATCGGGTTGTCGTAGTAGGCTTGAAACGCTTCGGCTGCGGTCGCGTATGGCGTGCCCTTGGCTTCGGTCAGCAATCGATACCCGCGTTCGACACGCTCCCAGCGGTTGTCGCGATCCATCGCGTAGTAGCGGCCTATGACACTGGCCACCCGCCCGACGCCGAGTTCTTTCATCTTCGCTTCGATCTGATGGATGAAGTCGATGCCGGCGGTGGGTGGGCTGTCGCGTCCGTCGGCGAAGGCGTGCAGGAACACGCGCTGACCGTCAAAGTCGAGGCGTTTAGCCAACTCAAGGATGCCGAAGAGGTGGGCGAGGACGCTATGAACGCCGGCATCGCTGCAAAGTCCGAGGATGTGGACGTTGCCGCCGGTTTCTTTGGCTCGGGCGAATGCGCCGCGCATGGTTTCGTTTTCAAAGAATGAACCGTCGCGAATGGTTTTGGTGATGCGCAGCAGTTCCTGATCGACGATGCGCCCCGCGCCGATGTTCTGGTGACCGACTTCGCTGTTGCCCATGATTCCGGCGGGCAGTCCGACGTCTTCGCCGCACGTTTTGATTTGCACGTGTGGGTAGTCTTTCATCAGCCGTTCGTCGACGGGCGTCTTGGCGAGGTAGACGGCATTGGCGTGATTCCATTCGGGATGCGGGTTGGCACCCCAGCCGTCACGAACGATCAGGACAAACGGGCGCTTTTTCGGTAGGGCGGGCATCGATCAATCTCCGTGTTGAAATCTCGCCAGATGGCGATGGTTGTTTGCAGCGTGCATCATCGCGGTTCGATGCGAATTTTCAATTCCCCGTTGGCCGTCGATGCGCCGCGAATTTTGATGACGTGGGGGCTGTTGGGCGCTTTGAAGACGTTTCGCCAATGAAGGCCTTCGGTCAGCGCTCTGGATGGCCCGATTTTCATCAGCTGTTTGAACACGACAGCCGCCGGTTCGGGCATGGTTTCGACGTCGAGGTCTTCGTTGTCGAGGAAGTTTTTGAGTGGTTCGCCCAGTTGCGACAGTGGGACGGGCAGCGCGCCGGCAGTGACTTTGACGATGCGGGCGGTGATCGATTCGTTGGTGATGTCGAGCGTCAAGTGAATGCCGATGATCGCCCGCCAGCCCTGGTAGTCGACGCGGGCGCCGAAGATCGCCCGGTTTTCATCGAAGACAACGACCGGATCGCGGAGCCAGCGTGGCAACCAGCTTTCGGCATCGGGGTACAATTCGGCGCGGGCGACGATCCACTCGGAGACAGTCTGATCGTTGAGCGTGAAGTCGAACGTTTCGCCGCGTTGAATCTGGGCGTTGAGTGAATCGTAGGTGTTGGGCAGGCTGTTGCGGATGCGCGACAGATCGCTCGACGCGACGCGGACCGGTTGGTACCACGAGGGGATTTTCTGAAACGCGAACCAGGCGATGACGGCTGCGATGGCGAGCGTGAACACAAAGCCCACCAGCGTCCACAGGATGCGACGTCCCCAGCGAGGTCGGCGTTTCGTCTGATTGGTTTCGGTGGGGGCCATGCGGTCGGTGGACAATTCCAAATGTGTCGCTTCAATCGAGGACATTTTCGTATCGAGCGCATAAACTTGTCTGATTCGCGCGTCGGTTGCGTGCAGATCGCGTGTCGATTGACCCGCATCTTGCAGCCACCCTACAATCACCCGAATCAGTCGTCCAGCGTCTCCGTCTTCCTGTGGGTGTATGCATGATTTCACGTCTCGGACTGATCGCACTTTTTGTCTGTTGGCTCGCTTCGATGGCCTGGCTCGGTTGGCATGACGTTTGGCCGGCATGGACGGCGGTCGATGCACCCCGTCTCGATGGCGGTGATTGGCTGACGGAAGAGACGATGCAGACGCAGCTTCGCATCGTCGATCAATTCAAGCGGCGCGTCGGGACGGTTTGGTCGGAATATTCGGAGAACAAAGCCCGGATCTCGCGCAGCGACACCGTCTGGATTGAAGGGATGGGCCCGGTCCCGGCGCTTCGCATCGAGATCGATTCGGATTTCACCAAGGAAGGTCTCCTCGACGAAATCAACATGGAGTTGTTCGGTGCGGGCGAGAAATTTCAACTGCTGGCCGAACGATACAGCGGGCACCTCGCGTTCAAGATGGACCTGGGAAAACGGACGCAATACTTCAAGGTGGATGCGGCTGACGTGGGTACGGTGGATAGTATGTTCCGACCGTTTGCGACATTGCCGCGACTTGAGGTAGGTCAATCATGGCGGACGCATGTGTTCAATCCGTTGGCGGCGCTGACGGGCGTGGGGTCGAAACTGATTCCGATGCTCGTCAAAGTGACCGGGTGGGAGTCGATTCAGACGGACGAGGGCGAAGTGAAGTGTTTCGTCATCGAAGCCGGTAAAGCCCGCGCGTGGGTCAAGACCAACGGCGTCGTGGTTCGCCAGGAAGTCAAACTCCCGGTCGGCGGAACATTGTACATCGAAGCCGAGCCGTTTGATGCCCATCGGCTTGATCGTGTTCGTATGATCGACTTGCCGAGCGGTGATGACGAATAGGGTGGCAATTGATGGCGGACGGCGCACGAGAATCGCAAACAGGACGCGGCTTGTTGATCGCAAGTATCGTGATCCAGATGGCGCTGATTCCGATCGCGGGCATGAATTGCAGAAGCGACCGACCCATCGCCATGGCCTTCGGAGTCGCGCCGATCTTTGGACTGGTCTTTTTTGTTGCGTCTTACGGAATCGGCAACTGGTTGAACCGCCCCTTCGCGGGACTTGATGCTGTGCGTGTGTATCTATGGGGGATTATTGGTTTTGCATTGGGCACATTGAACATGACCGGTGGGTATCACAAACATTTCTGGCCTCACGAGGCGTCAATCATCGGTTCGATCGCGCGTGTTGTGATGGGGGGCGCTTTGGCTGCGATTGTTGTTACAACGGCTTACTCGGTTGCTATTGAGCGAAAATCTTCAAAATGACTCTGTCCATCGACATCCAATCGGTTCACAAGCACTTTGGGCGCAAGGTGGCGGTCCATGATCTTTCGCTGAGCATTCCGCCGGGCGAGTTGTTTGCGTTTCTTGGCCCCAACGGTGCGGGCAAGACGACGACCATCAAGATGATTTGCGGGTTGCTCCATCCGCAGCGCGGGACGATCGACGTCTGCGGGCATCGCATGGGGATCAATGGTCTCGCGGGTAAGGCCAAACTTGCGTACGTTCCGGATCAGCCGTTTCTTTATGACAAGTTGACCGGGCGGGAGTTTTTGCTGTTCGTGGGTGAGATGTATCGCGTGCCAACGGCGGAGCAGAAGCGGATCATCGACGAATTGGGCGAGCGCCTGGTGATGGGCGACTTTCTCGACAAGCTGACCGAGAGTTATTCGCACGGTATGAAGCAGAAGGTCGTGTTGTCAGCCGCTTTGATGCACGATCCGGAAGTGCTGATCATCGACGAGCCGATGGTCGGGCTCGATCCGCGCACGGTGCGGGTGGTGAAGGACCTGTTTCGCGAACGGGTGAACCAAGGGCGCACTGTTTTTATGAGTACGCACACGCTGGGGGTCGCGGAAGCGGTGGCTGACCGCATCGGTATTTTGAACCACGGGCGGTTGGTGTGTTTGGGGACGATGTCCGAACTTCGCAAACAGGCAGCCGCTCAACATTCCCTTGAAGATATCTTCCTCGAATTAACCCACCCCGAATTGCAATCGGACGATGGGCCGGGTCCGGAGACAGTGCCAAATGGTGGCACTCTAAGCGAAGGGGGCTCGCATGTCGTCGAGTCCTGATATGTCTGCGGCGATCATGCGCTCGCCCATCGGCGTTATTGCGTTGATGCGGGTCAAGTTGCAGGCGCTTCGCAACCGCGTGTCGCAGGCGATTTCTGATTCGCCGATTAAGTTTCTCGCGACCGTTGGACTGTTGGGCGTGGTGTGGGTCGGGTTGTACTTGCTGTTTGTCGCGGTGTTTATGTTTCTCAAGCAGTCGCGCATGGAAGCTGCGATCGCGATCCCGATGGTGTTCAGCTTCTTTTTCGTCGCGATGCTGGTGATGCTCACCGTGTCCAATGCGATCATCGCGTATACGTCGCTGTTTGCGGTTGAGGAGGCGATGTATCTCCTGTCTGCGCCGGTTCCGCCGCGCGCCTATGTCTGGTTGAAGTATGTCGAGACGTTGATCTTTTCGAGTTGGTCGCTCGTGCTCTTGGGCTTGCCGCTGATGTTTGCGATGGCCGAGGCGAATCCGGAGGCGGTGGGTTACTACTACGTGTTCTTCATTTCGTTTTTCATCTGCTTTGTTCCGATACCCGGAGCGGCGGGCTTGGTGCTGGCCTGGGCGATCGCGCGGTTCTTGGATCGCAATGTCCGGCGGCGTTTGATCATTACAGCCGTCTTGGTGCTGGCTGTC
Organism: Phycisphaerae bacterium; assembly: GCA_030429365.1. Lineage (GTDB taxonomy): Bacteria > Planctomycetota > Phycisphaerae > UBA1845 > UBA1845 > UBA1845. Next base: position 17,170 of record JAUIEW010000027.1, on the reverse strand, counting down.
GTTGTGGTCTGGACGATTCAATCGGTGACCGCGCAGGAAGCGGCATCGGAGCAGTGGCTGACGGGTTTTCTGTTGAGGATCAGTTTTGTTCAATCGGCGCTGCTGCCGAGCAGCTGGGTCGTTCGCGGGGTGGAAGCGGCCATCGAATCGCAGACCCATCTGGCGCTTTGCTATCTGGGCGTGACGGTTGCGAACGCGATGTTTCTCAGCGTGCTGGCTGTTCGCTTGGTGTCGTGGAAATTTATGTCGGCGTTTGACCGTGCGTTGTCTTCGCGCGGGGGTGAGCGATCGACGGCCGCATCGCCAGCGGTCGGGCTTGCGGGCAAGGTGTTTTTCTACCTGCCGCATGGGCAACGGTTGATCGCGGCCAAGGATCTGCGGACGTTTTTTCGCGATCCGATTCAGTGGACGCAGTTGGTGGTGCTGTTTGGATTGATGACGTTGTATCTCGTGAACGTGCCGAAGCTTTCGGGGGCGAAGCCGCTTGAAGGTTGGGGCATGGTGATTCCGTTCTTGAATTTCGGGGCGTTGAGTTTCATCTTGGCGACGTTTACGAGTCGATTTGTGTTTCCGCTGGTGTCGCTGGAGGGGCAGCAGCTTTGGCTCATCGGCATGCTGCCGTTGTCGTCGTGGCAGATTCTGGTTTCGAAGTTTGCGTTTGCGATGACGGTGTCGACGTTCGTGGCGTTTTCGACGACGGTGCTGGCCGTCATCATGCTGAAGATGCCAATTGCGTGGGCGGTGTTGCAGGTGACGGTGACGGTCGCGACCTGTTTTGGATTGTGCGGCTTTGCGGTGGGGATTGGTGCAAGGCTGCCGATGTTTGAGCAGCGCAATGCGGCGCGGATCGCGAATGGTTTTGGCGGAACGGTGAATCTGGTCGCGTCGGTGATGTTGGTGTTGACGATGCTGACGGGGATGGGGGCTGTCGGGTTTCACAATCGGATGCGCGGTTTCGACGAAGCGCTCGATGCGCCGACGTTGATGATTGCGGCTGCGATGATCGTGCTGGCATTGGGTGGTGGACTCACGGCGATGGTCGTCGGTGCGCGGCACCTGCGCCGCGCGGAGATTTGATCCTGGTGGGGTGATAGGAACGCGTGCCACTGCTCTGTGAGCAGTGTTTGGCGCGAAGATCACTCGGTTCGATTGCACTGCTCACAGAGCAGTGGCACGGTGACATGAACGAACGCAGTCGAACATCTGATTCCGAGCTCGTTGAATCCTTGGGGATTCACGGTCGCGATGGTCACTTGGCGATTTGCATTCGCCGCGCGGTTGCTTCGATGTGCAGCGTGGAGCCCGAGTTACTCTGTGCCCAAGATGACTCCAGCAAGCTCTACAAATCGATCAAGGGCTGGAAGAGTCTCGACCGGGTTGAGTTTGTCATGGCGTTGGAAGATTCGTTCGGTGACGACGATGTACCGGTATACGCGCCGAATCTCGAACGGATCCCGCCAATGGTTGAAGGGCGGTTCTTTGGAGTTCGCCAGGAAGCCCCTGCCAACTTCGGCGATTGGGTGACGTCCTGCGTTAAGCTGCTTGCAGTCCGTTAAGATCAATTCGATCGCTACTTCTTATTTCTCTTGAATTCGTTCAAGTCCAGAGCCTCGATATAAGCGAATGTCACGAGGTTGCACTTTGCGCAGCGGACGGCTCGAAGCGGTTCGGGGTATTCCACCTCAGTGAGTCTGAACGATTTGGGCCATTCTTGGCGTTGAAGGAACAGCACTTCTTTCGTGTAGTCCGGGATCACTTCGTTGCGATTCACAATTGACCAGCAGACGATGTCGTCATCATCACCTGTGTGGACGAAGCCGGCCTCCATCGGTCCGTTGCAATTCGGGCACTGCTTGGGAAGGTTCGACGTGTTGTCTTTGGAGTCGCTCACTATGGTTCTCCTGCTACGATTTGGGGTAGACGCCAAGATGTCCGACCCACGGGCCGACGGCGCCTCGGTATTGGTGGGCCATTGATTTTGCAACCTGATGGATGTGGTTGAGGTCGTGGGCGACCCAGGTCGCCAGCAGTTGGCGCAATGTCACCTTTCCGAGTTGCGGATGATGCCCGGGAAGGTCGAGTTGCGATTCGCCGATTTCCAGTGCGGCCAGTTCGTTTAGTTTCTGCTGGCGAGTTTCTGCGAATTCATCCAGCAACTGCCGGATGGTTTTGCCGCGGCTGGCTTCGTACATCGCATACCGGTCGAATGGTTCAAACGGTTTGGAACCCTGCAATTGCAGGATGTGCCGTGCTCGCGGAATCCAGTCGGCTTCGTCGGCGTGGATCAGGTGACCGACAACATCGAAGGGGCTAAAGGTCTCCGGTCCGTAGTTGTTGCTGGTCCAATGGTCGGGCAAACCGTCGAGCATCGCGCGCAGAACTGCTGGCGTGCGCGAAAGCACTTCGATCGCTTCATCCAATTTGAAGTCAATCTTGCTGGCCAACTTATTCTCCCTTCCTATACCGCGCGGGCTCGCGGTCGTTTGATGGCCAACCACACCCCAAACAGCACGACGACGATGCAGATCGATTTGATCCAGGTGGCTGGCTCGTTGAATAAGAGGTATCCCCAGATGTTCGTCGTAGGGGGGACGATGAGCAAGAACATCGCGGTCTTGCCGGCGCCGAGGATGCGGATCGAGGTGTTGAACGCGACGACGCCAAACGCGGTGGCTGCGACCCCCATGTACGAAATGCATCCCCACCAGGCCCACGATTGCTCAGTGAGTTGGTAGAACGTTTCTTCGGATAGCGCACCAGGCAGGCAGGCGATGACTCCGAACGCGAAGACGTAGATGCTGGCCATCACAGGGTTGTACTTGCGATAGAGGTCGCGCCCGAGGAGTGTGTACAGCAGCCAGGCGAACGCGCCGCAGAGGATGAACGTTTCGCCGCGACCCCAGCCAGCCAGCGTCCAATTGCCTTTTTCGAGGGCGATGACGGTGATTCCCGTCGCGGCGATGAGTCCGCCGACAAACGTGTTGATGGTGACGCGTTCACCGAGAAACAATCCGGCGCAGATGTTGATCATGATCGGCAGCGTCGCCAGCACTATGCTCGAAATGCCGGCTGGTGCGAGCGCCAATCCGCGAAAAAACAGGTAGTGATAAAGCGTGACGCAGAGGAATCCGAGCAGGAACATCCACGCATAGTCGCGCGGCGGCACTTTGCGCAGGCGTTTGATGAAAAAGACCATCGGCGTCAAGGCGACCAGCGCCGTGACGAAGCGAAACATGGACACGGTGAATGGGCCCGTCGGCGTGACGGTCATCACATACTTGCCGGCGACGAATGAAAACGACCAACTGATCGGGATGAGCGTCGCGATGATGTAGTGGCGAAGTCGCGGCGCGAAAGCGTTTTCTTGCGGTGGTTTGTTCGCGGCGACGATGTGCTGATTGGATTCTGTGATCGGCGGTGCGTCGGTGATCTCGGAATCGGCTGGGGCTTGGGTCATATCAGCTTTCGGTATGCGAGGGAGTAGATGGTCCGGCCCTCCTCGCGGTACTTGATTTCGAAGTTGGTCTGGGCGGTGGCTTCGACGATGCCGAAATCGGGGTCGTCATATTCGGTACGTTCGATGCCGACGGCTTGTTCCATCAATTCCGAAATCCACTCGAAGTATTCGGCGTGGTCGGTTTGAATCGCCCACCGTGCGCCGGGCACGAGGGCCCGAATCGCGGCATCGATGAAGTCCTTCTGAAAGAGGCGCCGGCGGTGGTGGCGTTTCTTGGGCCACGGATCAGGATGGTAGATGTGAAGGGCTGACAGGCAAGCCGGCAGCAGGTGGTGGATGACGAAGTGGCGGGCGTCGGTGCGCATAATGCGAACGTTGGTCGCGCCGCGCCGGGCCATCCTGTCGGCGGCGAATTTGAAATACTTGTTGGCCCACTCGATTCCGAGAAGGCGTAAATCGGGGTGGGCGAGTGCGCGGCGGAGGATGAATCCGCCCTTTCCACAGCCGATTTCCAGTTCAAACGGGCCTTCTTGTCCGAACGCGGATTGGGCGTCGAACAGCGTCTCCGCCGACGGAGGCAGGGCGATGATTTCGTCAATGTTGGCCATCCGCGCCATCGTGTCGATGTCCGGGGATTTCGTCAACTGGCCACGGGGTTTCGTGAATCTGATTGCGATTTCGAACTGAGCGATTATCGTTGTGGTCAGCCGACCAACTCGGCTGCGAGGGAACATGTCGGAATACTCCAAACAACTCGAAGCGAACCTTCAGCGGATCCGGGATGGGGTCCGTGAGGCGTGCGAGAAATCCAACCGCCGCCCGGAAGAGATCAAACTGGTGGCTGTCACCAAGTACGCCACGCTGGACGTTCTTAAAGAGATCGTCGATCTGGGTTGGTCGGAATTGGGTGAGAGCAAAGCCCAGGAGTTAGCCGCCCGGGGCGAGGCGATTCATGAGTTTCTGTCTTCCCGCGCCCGCGACATCGATGCCGGTGCGATGCCGCGTCCCAAGTGGCACATGATCGGTCACCTCCAACGCAACAAGGTGCGACAGGTGCTGCCTTGGGTCGAGATGATTCACTCGGTGGATAGCCTACGTCTTGGCGAAGAGATCAGTTCGGAAGCGGTCAGCCGGGGCTGCGAGGTGGACGTGTTGATGCAGGTCAACACGAGCAACGAATCGTCGAAGTTTGGTGTAGCCGTCGGCGCTGCGACGCACCTGGCTGAGATGCTGGCGACTCTACCGAACATGAACCTGTGCGGTTTGATGACGATGGCACCGCTCACCGATGACCGCAACATCATCTACGATTGCTTCATGCGTTGCCGCGAGCTTTACGACGAAATCGCCCACGAAGTCGAGGTAGGTGAGCACTTCCGCCACCTGTCGATGGGGATGAGTCACGACTATCCCATCGCGATCGGTTGCGGCGCAACAATTCTCAGAATCGGCAGCGGGCTCATCGAAGGCCTGCCGACGATCGCGGCTGCAACGACTTAAACCAACCGGACTTGGCGTCCATTTTTTCAGAACCTTGACACGTTGGAGTCGTCGCATTGATAATGCGTGCGGTTGCTGGTGGCTTGGCATCGGATGTGTCAGGCAGAATCGGGAATCCGGTGAGAATCCGGAACAGACCCGCTACTGTGACCGGGAACGAACGCCGCATTAGGCCATTTATCGCTTCGCCATGAGGGCGGTTGCCCAAGTTTCGGGCGACGTGCGATTTAGAAGGCGCGGTTAGTAGGACCAGTTGACGCTTGTATACAAGACCCAACGCGATTGGGCTTGTCAGGCAGGTGTTGACTCGCCCGGAAGTCAGGAGACCGGCCAGCGAACCTTTCTCCTTCGGTTTGTACCCGCATAATCGGGACGCGCTCGCAGCGCGGGCGCTGATTGGCGGGGCGGCTGAGGTTGGGGCCTTCGAGGATAAGGGCTCATGGCTGCCGGATCTCTGTTCAATTCAGTATCTGTTGTCTCTCCGGTCCGACCACTCTCTCGACCCATGGATACTTGTTGTTGTTTGCAGCCGCGGTGCGCTGTTGATCAGCACAGCCGACGAACGGCAAAGGCAAGGTCCACCTCCGCACACACAAACCGAAGCGGTTGCAGGATGCGCCCGACGTGCGCGCGTTTTGCGGCTGACGGTTTCGCCCGAATGGTTCGGGTCGTTTCGGAGGTGGATTGTGTTTACAGGAAGTATGCGGTTGGGAATGGTGTTGTCGGTTGCAGTGTCACTGGTTGGCACTCTTGGTGGAAATTCGGCGCAAGCGGCGTTGAGTTTTAGTGCTGCGCCCGGTTGGTCGTCGAGCGAAGTTTGGTCGGGGAGCAACGCGTCGCACTTTGCGGTGGGTGATGACGGGTTTTATCTCTACGGCGCCGAGCAGGTCGGCACGGATGGTGGCGGGATCCCGCTTCATCAGAACGTGGTGCGACACTTTGACGGCGTGAACACGGTGGAGGTGGCCCGTTCGCCATCGTTTTCGGGTAGCAGCTATTCGCCGGACGCCATTACGGTGGTCAACGGTGAGGTGTATTGGGCGCACGTGCAGAGTTTCTCGTTGGGTGGGTCGGCCAACGTTTACAAGAGTTCGTTCGATGGGACCAACTGGGTGACGTCGCAGGTGCTCGATGAGTCTTTCGGAGCCAACGTCTTCAGCCTCAGCACCGACGGAAACCACGTGTATGGAACCGGTGCGGCTCCCTCAGGTGACAATGTCGCGTTTCTGTTCGACGACGCCGACGACTACACGGTGCTGGCGGATCTCGGTGGAGCCAGCGGCGGAGCGGGTTTCGATCCGGATGGGAACCTCTATGCCGGTTTGTACGACTTCGTTGACGGGTCGGCGGTCAAAAAATATTCCGCGAGCCAGTTGGCTGACCGGGTCAGCGGCGCGCAGGCGACTCCGTACGACGCATCGGGTGCGTTGGGAAGTTTTCTGGTGCCGGGAACCGGTTCGCCGGTGATGGAAAGCGACGGGGCGAATCTGTTCGGGGCCGAGTTCGACGTGACGTTTACGAACTCGAGCCCGTATGCGTTTGATTTGCTGACGAATACATCGCAGTCGCTGGGGACGTTGTCGGGGGCATTGTCGAACAACCTGACGACCGACGTATATGCCCGCGATGGCAGTGTGTTCTTCATGGGGCGTGACGGTTTTGGTCCCTTTGGCGATGCGACGATTTTTCAACTGGTGCCCGAGCCCGCGACATTCGCGTTGCTGCTGTGCGGCGGCGGTCTGGTTCTTGCCCGGCGGAGGGGCTAGGCGTGCCAGGAGGGTTAAGCGTGTCAGTGGTGTTTTCCGGAAGGGAATGTAGAGGATGGGGCGCTGCGATTCGCGCGCAGCGCCCGTCCTCGCTGTTCTTGTTGATGGCGCTGTTGCTTGTTGGTTCAAGTGCGGCGCTTGCGGACAGTCCATTTGCCGTGGGTGTTTTGGCATACGATCCTGCCCCCGGGCAATTCGTCAACGATGCGCAGCTCAACGGTGCGAGTAAATCGCTGGGTGCTCCGATCGGCGGCGGCAGCGGTGAGGGCAACGAGTTGGGCGTGGTGACGCTCGGCGGGTTTGGCGGGACGATCACGCTGGCGTTTGATCACACCGTGCGCGACGACCATGGCAATCCGTTTGGATTGGATGCGATCGTGTTCGGCAATTCGTTCTGGGCGGCGGCCAATGCCAATCGCCGCTGGGCGGAAGCGGGCATCATCGAGATAAGCCGCGACGCCAACAGCAATGGGCTGGCTGACGATCCTTGGTATCTGATCCCGGGTTCGCACGTGGCTGATCCGGTGGCGCAGTATGCGGTGATGACCTGGGACGACAATTTCGGCGACGCGACGAATCCGCCGGCGAATCCGTTTTGGGTGCCAGCAGGTGACACTGGAACGTGGACGACGGAAGGGTACTTGTTGGAAGGTGCGCCCTTCAATAGTCCGGTGCTGGAGAATCCCAACGGGTTGTCGGCTGACGTTGAAGGCGTGTTCGGTTACGCGGATTTGTCGCCGGTGGCGGCGCTGCCGAATGGGGTGGCCGCCAACGATTTCTATGTTCGACCCGACGATGCGCTAAAAGTTGGCATCACCGATGGTTCGGCTGGCGGTGATGGTTTTGATATCGCCTGGGCGATCGATCCAGCCACCGGTGAGGCGGCTGACCTTGATGGTTTTGATTTCGTGCGGATCACGACGGCTATCGATTTGATCGCGGGGGCGCTGGGCGAGATTTCGACCGAGATTGACGCGGTTGCGGATGTGCGTGAGACGTTTGTGGGTGACGTGGATGGCGACGGGGATGTCGATCTGGACGACCACGCGTACTTTGCGGATTGCCTGCAAGGTCCGGGGGTGACGGTCGCGACGAGTCCGTGTCGGCCCATGGATTTTGATGACGACGGTGATGTTGATTTGACGGATGTGCAGTCGTTTCAACAGGTATTCGGAACGGTGGCACCGTGACAAGAAGGTGCATCCAAAAAAGCAGAAGATCGGGTGCCCCGCCCTTCCAGGGTGGGGGACTGATAGACGCTTACTGCGCCGACAAGTCTTCGAATTCTTGGTTGTGCAATTCCGCGCTCGATCACTTTTCGAATGCTTCAATGGTTTCGAGACTCGGTCAGTCCCCCACCCTAAAGGGCGGGGCACCCGGGTTTACGCTGGTTGAACTTCTGGTTGTGGTTTCGATTGTTGCGCTCTTGCTTTCGATTCTGCTGCCTTCGTTACGCGGGGCGCGGGAGGAGGCGAAGGCGACGGTTTGCGCGTCGAACATTCGTCAACTGGCGCTGGCCAACCTTGGTTATGCCGTCGAATACAACGGGCGGTTTTGTCCTGGAGCGTGCGACTTCTTGCAGAACAAGAACCGCTGGCACGGCAAACGCGAGTCGACGGCTGAGCCTTTTGACGGAAGCGAGGGGCCTTTGGTGCCATATCTTGGCACTGAGGGGGCGATTCGATCGTGCCCGTCATTTCGCGATCCGTTGGATCAGCCGTCAGCTTTCGAACGGGCGAGCGGTGGGTATGGCTACAACCTGGCTTACCTTGGCCGGGAGATGCGCGACATCGGGTACGGGTTTCAGGTCGTGGAAAGCGACAAGACCGGTGTGCAGAGCGAGCGGGTGAAGCGGCCCGCGGATACGGTGATGTTTGCCGACACGGCATTTGCGGTCAGCGAGCAGAAACCGGCGGAGTACAGTTTTGCCGAGCCGCGATACCTGCCGACGAATCCTTCATTTCGTGCGGACCCATCGATTCATTTTCGGCATGTCAAGAAGAAGGCCAATGTCGCTTGGGCGGACGGGCATGTCGATCGGCGCAAGCTGACATTCACTTGGTCGAGCGGGTTATACCTGGGCAAACCGGACGCGTTTGACATCGGCTGGTTTGGCGACGCCGACGACAACAGCTATTTCGATTTGAAGTAGCTGGAATGTCGGCACCGATGGCAAATTTGATCCGAGCGTAGCGGTATGCGCTTCAAGCCTGCGGGGTACGAATACCAATATAGGTTGGAACCGACTTCGCGCTCGTCCTGGATTCCCGCCTGTGCGGGAATGACGATCATGCGCGGATGCGGCGTGAGCGTGTGAGCCGAAGGAACGGTAGCGCGAACATGGTCATCATGATCGAAGCTGTCGATCCAAGGCCGCAGATCGATGGGAACGGAATGAAGACGTCGCCATCTCCGTCGCCGTCACCACCGTTGTCATCGCACGTGGGGTTGCCATCGATCAGGTCGCAGGCATCGCAGAATGTATTGATGCGCGTTGACGGCAGTTCACCGCTGTCGAACGGCTCGCCGGTCAGCGTGTCGACTTCCACCATGGTCCCGACCAGCGTTGTCCAAAAGACGGTCGGCAGTTCGTCGCCGTCTTCGAGGAATTCAATCAGTCCGAAGGGTTGGCCGTTGAAGAGCACTTGATCTTCGCTGGTGACGACGAGGCTATCGAAGCGAACGTCGGCGCCGGAAACGATGACCATGTTGCCGGAGTCGAACAGCGCGACGAATTCGGCGTTGGATGTGTGAATCACGCCGCACTCTGCGCCCGACACGAAGTCTTCAAAGATGATCCAATCTTCGTCGGTGACACCGGCGAAAGCGGTGGCGGCTGACATCGATGCGAAGAGGACGGTAAGGGCGAGACACAGTCGGTTGTTGGACTTCATGGCAATGGGTTCCTGTCAGGGTTAGGGCTTTTCTGAAGCCAAAGGATCGCACAAAACCAAGTGTTTGGGAAGATCGGGCGCATCCGATCGGCGTTGCGGGCCAATTCTTACAGGGAGATGCGACTCCCGTCCGGCCACACTGGAATGTAGAGCCGAGCCGTATCGGCGACAACTCCTGACAATTGCATCGCCTCTGGCGGCTTGCTAGGCTTCAATTCGTGTGAGTGCCACTTCAAGTATAGCCGTTGGTCCAGCTAATCGATCAGGTCCATTCATCATTTAGGGAAATCAACATGTTACGCAGAGTCTCGATATTGAGCGGTTTGAAATCATTCGCGGTATTGGCGTTGGTCGCAGTTTCGCTCGTGGCGATGTCGCAGGAATCACGAGCAGCGGGCATGACGGCGAAGGATGTCGCCCGGATCGAGAATGTGTCGGAAGTGGCGATGTCTCCCGACGGTCAGCACATTGCGTACACGTTGTCGGTCCCGCGCGAGTTGGGCAGCGACGACAACGGTTCGGCATGGTCGGAACTTCACGTCTGCGATTTGTCGGGCAAGTCGCGTCCATTCATCACGGGTGAGGTGAGCATTCGTCGCATTCAGTGGAAGCCCGACGGCTCGGCGATCTCATTCGTGGCCAAGCGCGGCGACGACAAGCATGGTTCGATTTACGCGATTCCGATCGACGGCGGTGAAGCCAAGAGGATCGTCAGTCATGAAACCGGCATCGGTTCATACGAATGGGATCACTCGGGCGAGCACATCGCGTTCGTGGCGACCGAGAAGAAGGACAAAGACAAAAAGGACCTGGAAGACAAGGGATTTAACGCGGAGATCTACGAAGAGGACTTGAACTTCTCGCGCGTCTGGATTGCGGACACCGACCCCAAGACCGACGACGATCCGCGCATGCTCGAGCTGGATGGTTCGGCGACGGGTATTCATTTCTCGCCCGATGGCAAGTCGCTCGCGGTGGTGATGGCCAAGACCCCGCTGATCGACGATCAGTATATGTTCTCGAAGATTCACATCGTCGATGTCGAGACGGGAAACGAAGCGGCTGTCGTGGAAAATGTCGGCAAGCTGGGCGTCGTTCGCTGGTGCCCCGACGGCCAATCGCTGGCGTTTCTTGCAGGCGAAGATTTGAACGATCCGTCAGCCGGTCGGTTGTTTGCGGTGAGCGCGTCGGGCGGTTCGTTCAAGCAAGTCGCGCCGGATTATCTGCCGAACTTTGCGGCGATTGAATGGCAAAATGCCAACACGATTATGTTTCTCGCGAATGACGGCTGCCTGACAGCCTTTGGGCGCGTGAACAAGGACGGATCGGACTTAAAAATCGTGGTGGAACCGGGCGGACCGGTCATGGGACGTTTTTCACTGTCGAAGGATGGGCAGTCGGCCGCCTTTGCGGGTAATGCGCCGACGCATTCGACCGAGCTGTTTGTGATGAAGCACGGCGACGCAGGCCCGCGCCGTTTGACGCATCACAACGAATGGCTGACTGACATCGAGATGTCCAAGGAAGAAATCGTTCGCTACAAAGCCCGCGACGGCGAAACGATTGAAGCGATTTTGATTCACCCGCTCAACGAGAAGCCGGGCGTTCGCTATCCGCTGATTCTTGATGTGCATGGCGGCCCTGAGTCGCAGGTGCAGTTGGGATTCTCGACGCGCTACGCCAGTCCGGGGCAGTTGGCCGCTTCGATGGGGATCGCGGTCTTGCGTCCCAACTATCGCGGCAGCACCGGTCGCGGTGTGGCGTTTGCGAAAGCGCATCAGAGCGATTACGGCGGAAAAGAATTCAACGACCTGATCGACGGCGTGGATTATCTCATCGAGCAGGGGCTTGTGGATAAGGATCGCGTCGGCATCACCGGTGGTTCGTACGGTGGATTCGCGACCGCATGGTGCAGCACGAAGCACACCGATCGCTTTGCGGCTGGCGTGATGTTCGTGGGCATCAGCGATCAGATTTCCAAGTCGGGTACGACCGACATTCCGGAAGAGATGTATCAGGTTCACGCCCGCAAACGCATCTGGGAGGACTGGCAGTTCTTCCTCGAACGCAGCCCGATCTACTACGTCGAGCAAGCCCGCACGCCGCTGTTGATTCTTCACGGCAAAGAAGACCCGCGCGTCCATCCGTCGCAGTCGATGGAACTCTATCGCAACCTCAAGATTCTCGGGAACACGCCCGTGCGATTGGTGCTGTATCCGGGTGAGGGGCATGGCAACCGAAAAGCCGCGAGTCGTTACGACTACAGCCTTCGCATGATGCGCTGGATGAAGGCGTTCTTGCAGGATGGTGCGAAGGAGGCCCCGCCGTTTGAGATCGACTACGATCTCGACGACGAGGACGCCGACGAAGAGGAAACGCCGTCACCGACCAAAGAGACCTAGTGGCACGCAGCCGTCTGGTTCTGCGACTCCTGGTTCTGTGAGTCCGGCGCTTGCTTGTCCGTTAAATTGCGACGATAGATGCTTGTGCAGGTCCAAGCCAGCAGGGCTACCGCGCCAGCAGTCCTGAGCCATGCGGGGACGAACGATTCGTGTGTGCCGTGGGCGGTGACGGTGAAGCCCTGCACGTTGAAAAACCAGTCGACGCAAAGGCCCGCACCGACCGACACAACCGCGATCGATGTCAGATAGACGACGACGGTGCGCGTCCCGAGTTGCGCTCGCAGCAAGCCAACCGCGCCGATGTTCGTCGCAGGACCAGCCAGCAAAAACACCAGCGCTGCGCCCGGACTCAGTCCCTGCGCGATCAGGGCGGCAGCGACCGGCGTGGAACCTTCTGCGCAGACGTACATCGGAATCCCGATGACAAGCATGATCAGCATCGCCAGCACCGGCCCGCGCATGACGGCGTCGATCAGCGCGTTCGGCATCCACACCTTGATCATCGCAGCAACGACGAATCCCGCGAACATCCAGAAGACGATATCGTCGAACACTTTGACGAATGCATGACGCAACCCATCGGCGAATGAAACGTTCGTGGGTTGGTTGGAGTTCGATTCGGTGGGCTTGCTGCCGCAGCAACAATGGCACGCGGGGGCGACGTCCTCTGGCGCACTGTTGGCAGCGTTTCGCGAGAAGAAGGTTTCGGCGATGCCCGCGACAATGGCGGTGATGCACGATGCCAGCGGGCGAATGATGGCCATCATCGGTCCGATGAGCGAATACGTGAGCAACACGGATTGAGCGCTGGTTTCCGGCGTGGAGATCAGAAACGAAAGCGTCGCCCCTTTGCTTGCGCCTTGTTTGCGAAGCGCGACGGCGGCAGGCAACACGCTGCAAGAACACAGCGGCATGGGCAAACCGATCGCGGACGCAAGCAGGACTGGTTTGATTCCATCCCCGCGCAGCAGATCGCCCCAGCGGCTGCGACTCATCCACATGTGCAGAAACGCGGCGATGAACAGGCCAAAGAGCAGGAAGATCGCCGACTCTTCGAGCATGTCCCAAGTTGCGGAGAGGATGGCGGTAAGTGGAGCAAGGATATCGTTTGCGGCTAGTGGGTCATTCGTGGCAAGTGCGTTCATGCGTCGATTTTAGCGCGCAAACTTGGATTTGGCGATTGCTGGCGTTCGGCCGGGGCGAGAATTCAGGGCTTGTCGGTCTGGGTGGGGACGGGCGTTTCGTCTTCCAGTGTGGAGATGACGTAGATGCCGCGAATGACCACGGTGGTGAGTGCGCCGAGCAGGATGATGCCCACGATCATGCGCGACCAGCCATGGGCTCCCATGCCGGTGGGCGATTGCGGGATGGCTTGCTGCATCGGGTCCGGTTCGGATTCGTGATGATCTGAGTTCGCTGCGACCATGCTGTCATTCTATTCACATTGGCCGTGATTGGCCAAGGATGGCAACGTCCAGAAAAATCCCGCGCCACCGGCCCGACGACTCGCGACGTGTGATAACCGCGCTGGATTGTCGGACCGAATTCTGATTCGTCTACCGCGTGAAGCCGACACTTATATTAAGAATGTACTGGACCCATTGTGGGTCCGTCTGCGTGGAGGGTGTGGCGCTTCGGCTGCTTGCATGTTTTCTCTCTGGTGGAATCTTAGGCGCGTACGATCATCCGAGGCATCGGTGCGCGCGAAGGGTATTGCCAATCTGGTCAAGCTCGACAACCACGCAGCCGTCCTCCCCATCGCGAATCTGCTCAGAGACGACGATCGCAGCGTGCGCATTCTAGCCGCCCAGGCGCTCGGAAAGTTCGCCGATCGCCGTGCGGTCGAACCGCTCATCGCGGCTCTATTTGAAGAGAAATTCTGGGATGTGCGCGACGAGATCGTCGAGGCGCTGCGTTTGATTGGCGACCCTGCGGCTGTCAACGAGTTGATTCTGCTTCTGGAAAATGACAAGGACGACTTGAGTCTCAAACAGTTCACTGCCTGGGCGCTTAAGAAATTCGGATGGGAGCAGTTGTCGGGCGAGCAGCAGGCGTCGGTCTGCATCCTGCGCGATGAGTGGGATGGGATCGTTCCGCTCGGCGGGGCGGCGGTGAAGCCGCTGGTCAATGCGGTGCGCAATGGCACGCAGCATGTACGCAGGGTCGCGGCCGAATCGCTCGGAAAAATCGGTGATCAAGCGGCGGTCTCTGCGCTGGTGACACTTCTCGATGACGAAGATGGCAACGTTCGCAAAGCCAGTGCGGCGATTGTGGAGCAGGTGGCGAAGGAGCGCGACGACGCCAAGCTGCAGACCAAGGCGCTGATTGCGTTGGAGCGGTGGGGGGCGATCTCTTCGATCGGGCCCGGTGCGTTTGACGTGGTGTTTGAGGCCACCCAGTCGAACGATGTGTCCATTCGTCAACAGGCCATCCGCGCGCTGGGATTGATTTCTGGTTCACGATCGATTTCGGCGCTGATGAAGTACGTGCGAAGCAGCGATGTCTTGATTCGAAGAGCTGCGGCTGAAGGTCTGGAACGAGCAAAGAATCCGACTGCGACTTCCATACTCGTATCGACGCTTGCTGACGAAGACGCCGAGGTGAGGCACTCTGCCGCCCGCGCGCTCAAGAAGATCGATTGGAAGCCGGCCAACCGCGCCGAGCACATCGCGCTGGCCGTCGCGGGCAAAGAGTGGATGGAAGCCGCGAAGCTCGGCAAGGCAGCTGTCGAACCGTTGATGCAGGCGTTCATGGATGCGAGTCAGCGCCCCAAGGTGATGGGGGCGCTGGTCGAATTGGGTGAGCCGGCTGTCGATCCGCTCGTCGAACTGCTCCGCACGGAGAATGATTCAGCCGGTGGTTCGTCGCTGCGTCTGACGACGGTGGAAACGCTGGGCAAGATTGGGCAGCGAAAGGCCATCCCGGCGCTGGAGAAGATGATGTCCGATCCGGAGCTGGCCATCCGGCGGGCGTCGGTCGATGCGCTGCGGCATCTGGGGTGGATTCCGACAACCGCACTGGCCCAAGCCGACGTTGCGATCGCTATCGAGGATTGGACCAAGCTCTTGGACATCGGCGCTGCGGCGCTGCCGAGGTTGATAGTTCTCCTCCAGGACGACGCCCGCGCCGGTCAAGCCTGCCGCGTGATTGAGAAGATGCTGGCTGGCGACGACGCCAAAAACGTATCGCCAGAACATCTCCACGCCCTCGCGGGCATGGTGACGGCTCCCACGCGTGCGGGCGGTGTACAAGGGCGCCACGCCGGCGGCGGGAAAACGCTGAATGCGACGGTGGCGAAGCGGCGTCTCTCTCAGTTGGCCCGATCGGAACTGAAGCGACGCAACGTGCCCGTCTAGGCAGCTGACTTCGATCCTCATCGGCGAACCAAATCCGCCCTTGCCATATCAATTGGCCCGATCCCATCCAATCAACGGTATTCACCCACCGCCCGGCGTGCATTTGCAAATCAATCCCAAGGGGCGATACTAGTCCGCTGGTCGCAGCGAGTTGGAAGTGACCCAAGCGAGCCGCATTCCATGGTGCAGCCGCGCGATAATGTGCGCGGTCTTTTCAATCAGGATACCGACGTCATGAGCATTCTTGTTGATCGCAATACGAAAGTGATCTGTCAGGGAATCACCGGCCAAGCCGGCGCATTTCATACCTCTCAGTGCATCGAATACGGTGCGAAGTTTGTCGGTGGAACATCGCCCGGAAAGGGCGGGACGAAGTCGGAGCACGGCCTGCCCGTGTTCAACACCGTCGCGGAAGCGGTGACCGCGACGGGTGCGGATGTGTCGATGATTTTTGTTCCCCCGCCGTTTGCGGCTGACGCGACGATGGAAGCCGCCGACGCGGGCATTCGGTTGGCTGTGGTGATCACCGAGGGCATTCCCGCGCTCGACATGGTCAAAGCCCGCAAGTATCTCGACGATCGCAACGTCATGATGATCGGTCCGAACTGCCCCGGTGTCATCACGCCCGGTGAATGCAAGATCGGCATCATGCCCGGTTACATCCACACGCCGCCGAAGAACGGCAACAAGAACGTCGGCATCATTTCGCGCAGTGGAACGCTGACGTATGAAGCCGTCTGGCAGTGCAGCTCGCGCGGGATTTCGCAGACGACTTGCGTCGGTATCGGCGGCGATCCGGTGAAGGGTTTGAACTTCATCGAACTGCTTTCGATGTTCGAAGAAGACGACGACACGCACGGCATGATCATGATTGGCGAAATCGGCGGGACGGACGAAGAGAACGCAGCCGCATTTATCAAAGCCAACATCGAGAAGCCGGTGGCTGGTTTTATTGCGGGTCGTACCGCGCCCCCCGGAAAGCGCATGGGACATGCCGGCGCGATCATCAGCGGTGGCGAAGGAACGGCCGACGGCAAAATCGACGCGATGAAAGCCGCAGGCATCGCGGTGGCAGAATCACCGGCACAGATTGGTGAAGCCATCGCTTCCAAACTGTAGGAATGCAAGATCGACGCGCCCGATCGGTGCGCATCTTTTTGATTTGAGGAGTCTTTATATGAAGACGTTTGCCAAAGTGCTTTCGATGGGCTGTCTGGGCGTGGCGGTCGGACTGGTTGGCTGTAAGAAGGGCGACACCCCTCCGCCGGAGGCTCCGCCGCTTCCTCCGCTCGCCAAGACTCAGCCGTCACAGGCAGTCAAGAAAGCGCCGCCGCTCATGCCGGGCCAGAGCAACGAGCTTCCCCCGGGCCATCCGCCCATTGGCGGTATGACCGAAGCCCCGAAAGCTGACACCCCAAAAGCCGGGGATGAACTGCCTCCAGGGCATCCACCGATCGGTGGAGCGGCTGACGGTGGTGGCGCTGGCGGCGCGATGATGCCCAAGGCGCAAGCAGGCAACGTCGAGATCGAGAAAGCCGCGGAGGGGTCGGCTGGCTTGAAGCTGACCGCCCCCGAAGGTTGGCAGGCGATGGACCCAGGCGCACCGAGCAACTCCGGATTCCGCGTGGCTGGCCCGATTGCAGTCTTCAAGCTCGAAAAAGTTGAAGGTGACGCGCAGGATGCGGTGGTCCGCCTGACGCACTTCCCGGGGATGAGAAACATTCCGGTGCAGGCACAGCTTGATCGCTGGTTCGGTCAGGTCAGTCAGCCCGACGGCAGCTCGACCAAGGAAAAG
>JAUIEW010000324.1 GCA_030429365.1 Phycisphaerae bacterium | reverse complement strand
GCGATCCTGGAAGTGGCGGCGCTGTTTATCGGTATCTTCATCTGCATGCAGGTTCCGATCGAGATTCTCAACGCCAAGGGGGCGGAGCTTGGTCTCACCAAACCGTGGCAGTTCTTCTGGACGACCGGTGGATTGTCGGCGTTCCTCGACAACGCGCCGACATACGTCGTGTTCTTTGAGACCGCCAAGGTGCTTCCAACCGAAGGCATGGAGACGGTCGCGCTGGGTTCGGGGCAAATAGCCAGCTCGCTACTCGTGGCGATTTCGCTGGGAGCGGTGTTCATGGGGGCGTTGACCTACATCGGTAATGGCCCGAACTTCATGGTCAAGAGCATTGCCGAGCAGAGTGGTATCAAGATGCCGTCGTTCTTCGGTTACATGAAGTACAGCTTCGGCGTGCTTGTCCCGATCTTTGTGGTCGTGATGTTCCTGTTCCTCCTCTAGATTCGAGTCGGTTCCTGGAGCCGACCTGAATCAACTTGTTCTTAAGTGATGGCCCGCGACGCCCGGCAAATCGGCTTGGCTTCGCGGGCCTCTCTACGCGCGGAATGTGAGCATGGTATTATCGGGTCATGGCGATCATCAAAGATGACGCGGTGATTCTGCGCCGTCTGGACTATTCCGAATCCTCGCAAGTCTTGGCCGTGTTCACGCGCACGCATGGGAAGGTGCGTCTCATTGCCAAGGGGATCAAGCGCTCCACCAAGACCAAATTCGCGACCGGAATCGATCTACTGGATATCGGACATTTGACGTTCTCGGCGCGCAACGTCCGACAGGAAGCATTGGCGACGCTGACCGAATGGGTCCAATCGCAGACCGGCGCTGCGCTGCGAGACGCACTGGATCGCTTGCTGGCGGCTCAGTACGCAGCGTTCGCCGCGGCTGAGCTGACCGAGGACTGGGACCCGCATCCCGTGCTCTATGACGGCATCTGCGAAACGCTTCGAGCGCTAACGGCTGGAAGCGGTCCGGTAAGTACATTGCTGGTGTTTCAGCGCTGTCTGCTGCAGGAGATCGGTTCATTTCCGATTCTCGATGCGTGCGTGGGATGCCAGCGCCCCATTCCGGCCCAAGGGGACCTGTACTTCTCATCGCTTGATGGCGGGCTTCTGTGTCGCGATTGCGAGAGCGCCCGGTCCGAGAAACTCGCGATCGATCGGGCGACGCTGGCGTGCATGAGCGAAGAAGGCGCTGCCGCCGAATCGACCACTTCGGCATTTCATGTCTTCGACTATCACATCTCGCATTTGATGGGTAAACCAAACCCACTTCTCCGCATGCTCATGTCCGCGTGCTAGGCGCTATTTCTCGGACGCAAATCCCGCTTGCGTCTTAATCTGCTCTGAAGCTCGCAGACATTTTGACGTCCGATTACGCGCCAACTTTTGCGCTTGCCCCATTTCGGAGGAGATTGCGGACGTTCGTCAAATCCGCGACGACCGAAAATGTCGCGCAAAAGTGCCACGTCATGGCACTAAAGATTTTCTTTTGCAAATCATTTGCGTCCCATTTTTTTATATTTGAGTTTGCGACTGTCCACTGGTTTCTGGCTAACGAGCCTCTTTTGGAAAGGTCGCAACGATGGGTCTTACAGCAACAAACCTAAACACATTGCAACTCCTCAACATCGTCAATCGAACATCGACATCGCAGAGCAAAGCACTCACGCAACTCTCCACTGGTTTCAAAATCAACCGAGCAGCAGACGACCCCGCTGGACTCATCGCAGTCGAAAACTTCAACGCAGAACTCACCGCAGCCAACGCAGCACTCGAAAATAACCAACGCTCCAATGCCATGCTCTCTACCGCTGAGAGTGGACTGACTGAAATCTCCAACCTCCTTTTGGATGTGGAGAAACTCGCGGTAGCCTCCGTCAATGATGCGTCGCTCTCCAGTGCCGAACGTGCGGCCAACCAGGCACAGATCGATGCGGCGCTCGCCTCCATTGACCGAATCGCCAATACAACAACCTTCAACGGCAAGAGCCTGCTCAACGGTT
Source organism: Phycisphaerae bacterium (assembly GCA_030429365.1). Taxonomy (GTDB): domain Bacteria; phylum Planctomycetota; class Phycisphaerae; order UBA1845; family UBA1845; genus UBA1845. Next base: position 2,685 of record JAUIEW010000324.1, on the reverse strand, counting down.
CACAGGCCATTGATGTCACCGGTGTGGCTGCAAATACAGCCGAAAACCTGCAAGTCTATTCACGGGGCTCGAGCGACAACGACGTCGACATCGTCGCCACCGTTGACACAGCCGCCGCAGAAGCCAAAGCCACAATCACACTCGCGTCCGGTGCCAAAACAACAGACGACGAAACCGTGATCGAGATTCAGGGCACACTCGGAACAGCCACCGTCACCGTGCAGAAGGATGCCATCGACAACGACATCCGCGACGCCATCAACAGCGTCACCGACATCACCGGCGTCCAAGCCGCGACCGTTGGTAACGACGTCGTTCTGAGCTCGGGTGACGGTACAACCCTGGCAACCGGTAGCGATGAGTTCGTCTCGCTGAACGTGATCTCCGGCGGAACCATGAGCTCGGGTGGAAACATCATCGATCTCGATCGTCAGGAAGGCGTTGACGCTGTCGTCGAAGTCAATGGCCGTTTGATCACCGCCGACGGTGGTTTGGTTTCGTACAACGAAGGTGGTTACAGCCTTTCGTTTAACCTGGGCACATCGCTGGATGCGGTCGGCAACACCGAAACCTTTACGGTCAAAGCCAGCGGCGGCATGACGTTCCAGTTGGGTTCCGAGTCGAACACCCGCTCGACACTCGGTATCGATGCGGTGACCTCGAGTCGTCTCGGCGAAGGCGGCACCAACGGCACATCGCTCGCGCAGATCCGTTCGGGTGGGTCGGCTGACCTGAACTCGAAGAGTGCAAACACACTGCAGGCGATCCGCGGCGCCATCTCTCAGGTCGCGTCGATCAAGGGTCGTATCGGTGGTTTCCAGAAGTTCCAGGTCGAAACATCGATCAACGCGTTGACCCAGCGCACAGAAGCTTTGACAGCCGCTCGCAGCGCCATCGCCGACACCGACTTCGCTGAAGCGTCGGCAGAGCTGAACCGTCAGAGCGTGCTGCTGAACTCAGGTATTTCCCTTCTGGGATTGGCCAACCAGCAGGCGAGTCAGATCCTCTCGCTGCTTGGATAGTCGGGTTGGCCAACACAGCGCCCGGCTGACCAATCAACCGGGCAAGAATTTAAGATCGGCGGACCGAGCGGAGGGGCGGTCCGCCGATCGTCTTTTTACGTGTTTGCCCCAATCAATTCCCCGAAATCTCCACGCCCCATAAGTCAATCCCCCGGGTAAACAAAGACCGCAGCGCAACCACCCGATGAACAATAAGGGTCTGTCATTGCCTTCGTCCGCACCGATATTTCGACCCTGAATCGAGCCCTTGATGAAGAAGAATCGAAACGCCCCATGTGCGTGTGGCAGCCGCAAAAAAGCCAAGCATTGCTGCATGCGCACGGGCTCCAGCCCGAAAGCAGCAAAGCCAGAATTCCGCGTCCCGATGAGCGTCATTCAGCGTTCGGACGCGACATCTGGCATCATCCGTGCATGTAACGGATGCCAGGCTTGCTGCGCGGGGGCATTGACGATCAATGATCCCGAACTGGTCGTGCCGCGCGGCCGGGCTTGTGCCAATCTCAACGCCACTGGCTGCTCGATTCACGGTCCGTCACTACCAAAAACCTGCACGGGATTCATTTGCAGTTACCTCGTTGAGCCGGGCGACCTCACGCCCGACGATCGGCCCGATCAAGTTGGCGCAATTGTGCGGTTGGTGCGCAATCAGAAGTTCGCACCGCCGATGGATCGTGTCGTGCACCTTAACGAATGCAAACCGGGCGGGATGTTGAACATTTTGCAGAATCCGAAGTGGGGCATGATTCTGCGCAACGATTTGGTGGCTGGCATCCCGCTGCTGTGTTCGTTCTGGGAGGACGATCTTGCCCAGGAGATCATTCATCTGCGCAATGTTGATGGGCGGCTGCGATGTGAACTGACGTCGTGCCAACCCGATGGTTCGCCAATCATTCAGACCAAAGAACCTACTTATGCAGAGCCGATCACTGGCGCCTTGATGATTCCGCAGGGCTTTGCCTTGGATTCGGCGACATTGATCGAACAGATGGGCGACATGGAGCGCCTTGTCGTGGGCGCGTCCAAGCAATCCGAATCGGGGCGGAACCTGTGTTTCATTTTTACACGGCGCCAAGCCGAACTGGTGCGCGCTTTGCATCGCTTGATCGACGATGAATTAACTCCGAAACACGGGCATGCGGCCGAGTCCATCGCGATGCAACCGTTGTAAGAACCTGTTGATTTCTCAGTCTTCACTCCCTGATTCTGGCGGTAGGCGTCGGCAATTCTTGTGACGCAAAAGTCTCATAGCTAGACTTGCGGCTTATCGTGTTGGGCTATCACATGCGACATTGGTGACTTGGGAGTTTTGCTATGCGTCAGTTCTTGATGGGAGTCGTTTTGTGTGCGGTGGTTTGTGGGATTACGTTGGTAACGGTAGGTGAAGAGAAAACGCCGGGCGTACCCAGGGACATGACGCAGTACTTTGTCGGAGTGATTTACCGCGGTGAGAAGTGGGCGCCGCAAGTGACCGAGGAAGTTATGGAGTTGCAAAAAGCGCACCTCGCCAATATTGGCCGGCTGGCTGAAGAAGGCAAGATGGTGCTGGCTGGCCCGTTTGGTGACGGTGGAGAGATGCGCGGGCTTTTCTTCTTTGACGTTAAGACGATGGAAGAGGCGCAGGAGTTGGTGAACACCGACCCGGCCGTCAAAGCCGGTCGACTCC
>JAUIEW010000323.1 GCA_030429365.1 Phycisphaerae bacterium | reverse complement strand
CGTGACCGACTGCTTTTCGAGACCGCCGATGCGATGCTCGAGACCCTTGGTTCCGGGGCGATTCCCGGAACCAAGGGTCTCGAGCATCGCATCGGCGGTCTCGAAAAGCAGTCGGTCACGGGCAACGTGAATTACGACCCGGACAACCATCAGAAAATGATCAACGAGCGGGCAACGAAAGTTGCCAACGTGGCCCAGACCATTCCGGACCTGAAGGTTGAAGGCAACGCAGATGCCGATCTGCTCGTCATTGGCTGGGGAAGCACGTACGGTGCAATCACGACGGCTGTCGAGCGCTCAAACGAGAAAGGCAAAGCCGTCGCCCACGCCCACCTTCGATACCTGAATCCGATGCCGAAGAACACGGCAGAGGTCATCAAGAAATACAAGAAAGTGATTGTTCCCGAGATGAACATGGGACAGTTGCTCATCAAGTTGCGTAGCGACTTCCTGGTCGATGCCAAGGGCGTCAACAAGGTGCAGGGGAAACCCTTCCTCGTTTCCGAGATTGAAGAAGCGATCGAATCCGCTCTGAATGAGATTTGAAAGAATTGATGCTATGAAAGTAGAAATGCCGGTCGAACCGCTCAAGCCTTCCGACTTCGCCTCCGACCAGGAGGTTCGATGGTGCCCGGGATGCGGTGACTACGCGATTTTGGCGCAGGTCAAAAAGACCCTGCCTGCCTTGAGTATCCCGAAGGAGAACATCGTGTTCGTGTCGGGCATCGGCTGCTCAAGCCGGTTCCCCTATTACATGAACACTTATGGCTTTCACTCCATTCATGGCCGTGCGATGGCGATCGCCAGCGGCTTGAAGATCGCCCGCCCCGAACTGCAGGTCTGGGTGGTCACGGGTGACGGCGACGGGTTGAGCATCGGTGGTAACCACCTGCTCCACGCAATTCGTCGCAACATCGACATGACGGTGCTGCTCTTTAACAACCGTATCTACGGTTTGACCAAGGGGCAGTATTCACCGACGTCGGAAGTCGGCAAGCGGACCAAGACCTCGCCCAAGGGTGCGATCGACTTCCCGCTCCACCCGCTGTCGGTCGCGATCGGCGCCGAGGCCAGCTTCGTCGCACGCACGCTCGACGTGGATCTCAAGCACATGGGCCACGTCCTCGAACGCGCTGCCCAGCATAAGGGAACATCATTCGTCGAGATCTACCAGAACTGCAACATCTTCAACAATGGTGCATTCAGTTATGCCACCGACAAGGACACCAAAGACGAAACCCGTCTGATCCTCGAACATGGCAAGCCGTTGATCTTCGGCAAGGACCGCGACAAGGGCATCCGCTTGAATTGCACCGATCCTGAGATCGTCGAATTGGGTGAAGGCGTCAGCGAAGACGACCTCCTCTTCCACGATGAGAAAGCCGCAGAACCATCATTGGCGTATCTCTTGAGTCGCATGCATCATCCGGAATTCCCGGAACCATTCGGCGTGTTCCGTGCGGTTGAACGCCCGTGTTACGAGTACGTGCTGGACGACATGTGCGATGCGACCCCGCCAACCGATGCGGCTGAAGACGCAGAAATCGACGCTTTGCTCAATGCCGGCGACACCTGGGTGGTGGACTAACGTCGCGCCCTCCAAAATGCCGTTGATAGGGGTGGCGACAGGGAAACTTGAAAGCCCAAAACGTTGCAGCCTCCAATACGAGTTTCAGTTGTGTGCGGAGAGACTCAGGGGAAAGATTCAAGCTTCAGACTGAAAGGGAGTCACCATGCTTTGCCCTGCTTGTGGAACCGAAAACTTCGACGGTGCGGACAATTGTTCCGAATGCAACAGCGACCTCGTCGCGGTTGATACGCGAGCCCTGGATCCCCTCGAAGAACGCCTGCACAACGACCATGTCGGCGGCGCCATCAAGCCCAACCCACTCGTCGTAGCCCCGCTTGATACGGTTGAGTCGGTTGTCGAGAAAATGTCTCAGAACAGCCACAACTGCGCGATGGTCGCGTACGATGGTGTGCTCGTCGGAATATTCACCGAACGCGATGTTCTGCGTAAACTCTCCAGCGACTACGACAATCTCAAAGCCGCCCCGGTTCGCGATTTCATGACACCCGCTCCCGAAGCACTCGAAGCCGACACACCGTTGACTTTCGCTCTCAACAAAATGTCGGTCGGTGGATTCCGCCACGTGCCCGTCGTCAACGAAGAACAGCAGCCCCTTGGCGTGGTCAGCGTCAAAGATGTTTTGGCCCACATCGCAACAAACGTCCCCGACTTGTTTGAAGCCTAGACAGCACCTCCACAACCAAGACTCTCGCCCCAGTGTCCGCGCGTAACAGGTCCATTCAACCTGCGCGCATTGGTGCCTACACGCGCGTCGACGTGCGATTGGCATTGCCACTGATTGCGGGTTTTATTAAGGGGTTGCGCCGGATGCTGCGTTCGCGGTTTGCGGCTCGGGTTGGGCGTCTGCTTTTGCGTGTCGAATCGCATCGAACTCCGATTCGACCTCCAGGAATGCTTCAACGATCCTGGAGTCGAAGTGTGCCCCTGAGTCTTTCTGGATGCGTCTGACGGCCTCGTCGTGCGGCAACGGTGGCTTGTAGCAGCGTTGACTCGTGATCGCGTCGTAGGCATCCACCAGGGCGATGATTCTCGCGGATAGCGGGATGTCGTTGCCGGAAATACCGCGGGGGTATCCCTTGCCGTCGAAGCGCTCATGATGGCAATAAGCAATGTCTGCGCACAGTTCCAGCAACGGGACCGGGCCTGCTTCTTCGATGGCCAGCGACAGCGTGTGACGCCCGATCGTCGTGTGCGTCTTCATGATCTGGAATTCTTCGTCCGTCAGCGCTCCCGGCTTGTTGAGGATCTCATCGGATACACCAACCTTTCCAAGGTCATGCAGTGGTGCGGCTTGGTAGATGTCCTCGATGTATTGATTGGTGATGACGTCGGAGAACTCGGGGTGTTTGGCCAGTCGCTTGGTCAGTACACGCGTGTACTCCTTGACGCGTTCCAGGTGGAGACCGGTCTCCTCGTCGCGGTACTCGCTGAGCCGCCCAACGGTTAAGAGCAGTGCGTTTAGCGAATGCTTCAAGTCCGAACGTTGCTCTGCATTATGAAGCGCAATAGCGGCTGAATCCGCAATGGAACAAATGCAGTCGATTTCCTCAGCCGCGAATGGCTCACCGTTTTCTTTGTCGGTGACATTGAGAACGCCAAGTCGCTTCGATCCACTCACCATGTAAGTCGAAATCAGCGGCGTGCTGAGAAAACTGTCAGACTGGTACACTCCGGAATCGCTACTCATTTTTCGCTGGGGCTGTGCCTGGGCGACCATCGTGGTGCCGGTCGAAAACACCTTGCCTGCGATACCCGCGTCGGACTGGACGCACATCTGTTCGGCGACTTCCGGCGAGACGCCGAGGGCCCGTTTGCATCTCAGTTGATTGGTCGTCGTATCGAAAACCATGATGGAGATACGACTGCAGCCGCAGATTTCCTGAATAGCATCAATGACCAGGTCGTAGATTCGCTCTTGGTTCGGCGCTTTGTTCAAGTCGCGGACAAAGGTATAGAGCAGTTCGAGGCGTTTGGACTGCTTGGCCACTTCGAATTCGAGATGGTGGTTGAGTTCGGCAATCTCCAACTGAGCGCCTCGAAGCTTGAGCATGGAGCGCACCCGGGCGGTCAGCTCGACGACATCGAATGGTTTGACCACGTAGTCCTGCGCGCCGGCATCCAAGCCGAGTACGACATCGTCTCGGCTGCTTCGCGCTGTAATCAGGATCACGGGAACGTCCTTGGTCGCTTCGTTTTCGCGGAGAGCACGCGTGACACTGAGTCCGTCAAGCCCGGGCAACTGAATGTCCAGGACGATCACGTCCGGAACTTCTTTCAGGGCGGTTTCAAGGCCGCTCTCGCCATTGTTGGAAACGGTCGCTCGAAAACCGGAGTTCACCATGTGGGCGCGCAGAATCGTCGCCAGACTTCGATCGTCTTCAACGATCAGAACGTGGCCGGATCGGTCAGGATTCTTGGTGTCGTAATCTGTCACTCAGATTCAATCCGCAAGCGTGGCCCTTGAGCTTCTTGATGCTCCACCGGCGGACGTCCTCCGCCAATACGCGGTCGAACGCCATGGCAAGTGAACCTCCACAATGGTTCATCGGTGAACAGCGGACGTGTCATAAGGCGGTAGGGCTGGTCGCTGCCGTATTCGGCCGGGTTTCCCCGCATTTGGCTACTGGTCGAATGCCGCACGGTTCAAGGCATTGATTATCGGACATGTTTACAGGCCATGAGTTCACCCAAACCGATCAACGGCTGTGAGGAGGGCGTGAAGAGGGCTGAAGCCAGTGACGGAAGCAAGGGGCGAAGCGGTTTTGCCAACAAAAATCCCCACCCAAATCTGGATTTGGGTGGGGACTGTGGGTTTCGTCTCTTGGTGTCGGGAGGAGTGGCCTACACAATGCTCACATCGTGAATCGGCCGCGCCCCCAGGGGCAAACTCGGTTCCCTACTGGTCCCCGGGTTTGTCGACAACCTTGAATTGACCATCCGTGCCATCACGAGGCGTATGGCCAGCAATATCTTGCGAACGGATCTTGTTCGTCTCCAACAAAGCGCCTGGCAACGTGTCGATCTGCCAATCTGGTCCGCGGAGCAAGATGTTCTTGTTGAGCGGATCGATGGTTCCTTCGGCGTACTGGACGTTGCCGTGAC
>JAUIEW010000322.1 GCA_030429365.1 Phycisphaerae bacterium | reverse complement strand
GGCCGCGGCGGCGGGGTGTGGTCCAGGGTGACCGTCACCGTATGCCCGGCGGGATTGTCGGGGTCCGCGGTCAACGGAATCAGCAACAACAAGGCGTGCACGGCCAGGCCGATGCACAGGGCGACCGCGAACCGAATTTTCTCCACCCGTTCCACGGGCATATTCTAGGCAAGACGCCTGTGAAAACCGTTAAGAGTGCGTTCACGCCGGCCGGGCTGTCGTCAATGCGTTTGTCACTCCACGGCGCGCAGAATCTGCACGCGTACCGGCGTATCCGCTCCGCGGCCCTGCCGCAGAATGCGCTCCAGGTCCTGGCGCAGCGATTCGCTGAACGGCCCGCTCACCGCCAGCACCACTTCCTTGATCCCGAACAGCGAAACGATGTAGCTGTGCCGCTTGGTCTGGGTGAGCATGCCCTTGCGCGCATCGACCAGAATGACCGCGAGTTCCGCATTCGAGGCGCCGGTGGCCATGTTCCGCGTGTACTGCTCGTGCCCTGGCGTGTCCGCGACCACGAACTTCCGTTTATCGGTGGCGAAGAAGCGATAGGCCACGTCGATGGTGATGCCCTGTTCGCGCTCGGCTTGCAAACCGTCCACAAGAAGGGCGAGGTCCACATCATCGCCGGTGGTGCCGGACTTGACGCTGTCGGCTTTGATCGACTCAAGCTGATCTTCATAGATCATCTTTGAATCGTGGAGGAGGCGGCCGATCAACGTGCTTTTGCCGTCATCGACGCTGCCGCACGTCAGGAGGCGCAGAAGTTCCTTACGCTCGTGCTGGGCGAGGTAGGCGTTGATGTCTGTGCTGATAAGTTCGGATTGATGCGACATAGCAATTATTCAATCAATTCGTCCGCCTGGCTTAGAAATACCCTTCACGCTTTTTGGCTTCCATCGAGCCGGATTGGTCGTAATCGATGAGCCGCCCTTGCCGTTCGGAATGCTTGGTCAGCAGCATTTCCTGAATGATCTCCGGCAGCGTCGTCGCCGTCGATTCTTCCGCGCCGGAGAGCGGGTAGCACCCGAGTGTCCGAAAACGAACCATTTTCATTTCGGGTTTCTCGTCGTCTTCGAGTTTCATCCGATCGTCGTCCACCATGATCAGCGTGCCGTTGCGTTTTACGACGGGACGCTCGGCAGCGAAGTACAACGGCACGATCGGGATCTTTTCAAGATGGATGTATTGCCAGACGTCGAGTTCAGTCCAGTTGGACAACGGGAACACGCGAATGCTTTCGCCTTCGTTGATCGCGCCGTTGTAAAGGTTCCACAATTCCGGTCGTTGATTCTTCGGTTCCCAAGTGTGATTACGGTCCCGAAATGAATAGACGCGCTCTTTGGCACGGGACTTTTCTTCGTCGCGTCGAGCGCCTCCGAATGCGGCATCGAAGCGGTGCTTGGACAGTGCCTGTTTCAGGGCAACTGTCTTCATGATGTCGGTGTACTTCTTGCTGCCGTGCGTAAACGGCGTCACGCCATCTTTCCTGCCTTCTTCATTGGTGTGCACGATCAAGTCCAGCCCCAACTCACCGCGGACGTATTCTTCGCGGAACCGGATCATGTCCCGAAACTTCCACGTTGTGTCCACATGCAGCAATGGGAACGGGGGCTTGGCCGGATAAAATGCCTTGATCGCGAGCTGGAGCATGACGGCTGAGTCTTTGCCGATCGAATACATCATCACCGGGCGCTCGAATTCTGCAGCGACCTCTCGGATGATATAGATGCTCTCAGCTTCCAACTGTTTCAGATGGGTCAGGTTGTAACCACTCATGGGTCGATTGGATGGTCCTTGGTTGCCGGACCGAAGTTGGCCCGCTGCTTCTTTCCAGTTTCAAGCGATCTTGAGAAGGCAACCTAGCGGGACAGATTGCGATGGTCAAGCCGCCAAAAAACCCTCATTAGAGACGAAATTATACCGCTGGGGCAAGCGTTTGGCGCGATGGAATCGCAATCGATTGCCGTTCGGCGGCAGGTTCTCGGGCTTGTGTTACCATCTACCCTTGAAACGCCGGCATAGCGCTTCGCCGCGCTCGCGCGCATCTTCGCTTCCCAACAACACTGCTTGCGTCCAAAGTAGCGCAAATCCAATCCGCTGGATTACCGAGCGAATTCGTATGATCACAGACGCAAGCTTCAACCACTCGATAACTTCACGTCAGTTGTTATCCGTTTATACGCGGTGCATTTTCGACGCGTTCACGATCGGACATCGCGCGCATTTGTTTCGACGTCCCCGTAAGAGTCAGATTCTATATACGATCTTGTTTACTCTCTGCGGATTTTGGCCATATCGCTTGTCCGGTGAACAAAATCGATTTTATTTCTGACGATCTGTTTTGGGACGCTTGTTCAATTGGGCCAATAAAACAAGGGATGGGGTGAGTTGGGGCTTGGCATCTTCCGCTGAAAGAGTCGTTGCGCGTCCGCATACAAGGTCCGAATGAATTGACCATTTCAACGTCCGGCAAATCACCTAAAGGGGCGTTATTGGCAAGTCGATGCGTGAATTGCGTACCGATCGAAACTGCACCTGATTGCGGATTCGGACGTGCGTCGCGAAAAGCGGGCGTCGGGATGACGACGCTGCTAAAGCATTGAAAGGCAGTTTGGTCTCCGCAAGGTCGGAGGCCGCTTGGAGAGCCAAGATGAGTCGAATCGTCACCAATGTTCAGTCGCTGATTGCTCAACGCGTTCTTGGGACGCAGAACAAAGCACTCAATGAATCGCTGACTCGGTTGAGTACGGGCCTGCGGATCAACAGCGGGGCGGATGACCCAGCCGGTTTGATTGGATCCGAGTCGCTGCGGTCAGAGAAGGTGGCTATTTCCGCTGCCATCGACAACGCCAAGCGAGCAGACAACGTGCTGTCCATCGCGGAAGGGGCGCTGCAGGAAGTCAATCGCCTTCTTTTGGACCTAGAAGACCTGGTTGATCGAAGTGCCAACGAAGCCGGTCTCAGCGAGGCTGAAGTACAGGCAAACCAGGTTCAGATCGACGCCATCCTCTCCTCAATTGACCGCATCTCGAACACCGCGTCGTTCAACGGGTCCAAACTTCTGGGCGGCGGGTTTGAATTTACGACATCCGGTGTGGCGGCCAGCGCCGTGTCCAACGCTCAAATCAACTCCGTGAAAGTGCCGGAAGGTGCCTCGCGACAGGTGGCGATCGACGTGGTCACGGCTTCGCAGTTCGCATCAATCAGTGCCGTTGGTGGTGGGGCCGGTGGATCGTTGTCGGCTGTTACGACGATCGAGGTCGGCGGATCTTATGGGACCGAAAACTTCAGCTTCGCTTCGGGTACGACGTTGGCGAGCATCGCTACGGCGATCAACACCAGCACGCAGCTAACAGGCGTGTCAGCAGTGACCAGTGGCGGAAACCTGTTCTTCACAAGCACCGACTATGGTTCAGATGCCCTCGTTTCTGTCGAAGTGTTGTCCGGAGCGCTTTCGCTCAGCGGGAACAACAGTGCGGGCGTCGACGGAACGATCACGATCAACGGGTCGGCTGCCAACGTCAAAGGTCTCGAAGCATCAGTCAATACGGGATCGTTGTCGGCGAAGATTGCATTGGATGCGACGTTTGCTTCGACGTCTGGGGCAAGCACGTCCTTTGATATCACTGGCGGTGGTGCACGATTTGCGATTGCACCGGAAGTCAGCCTCGTTGGTATTGAGACAATCGGATTACAATCTGTTTCAACCGGGTCCTTGGGCGATCGTGTCAGCGGTTTCCTTACGACGCTGCAGAGCGGTTCGAACAACGATCTTAAGAGTAAGAATTTTGCGTCGGCCCAACGTGTGGTTCGAGCTGCACAGGAACAGGTCTCGACACTTCGCGGTCGAATCGGTGGGTTCCAGAAGAATACATTGAATACGGCGATCAACTCGCTGTTGGTCACCTTGGAAAACACCGCCGCGGCAGAAAGCGCGATCCGCGACACTGATTTTGCCGAAGCCACCAGCGCGTTGACGCGAGCCCAGATCCTTGTGAACTCGGCTACTTCCACTTTACAGTTGGCCAACGCCCAGCCGCAAAGTGTGCTGGCGCTCTTGCAGTAAGCGGTTTATCGGGCCGTTCGTTTCCACAAACTCAACCGCCTGGGCGCACATTCGCGTTCGGGCGGTTTTTTCATGGGTCCCATAAGCGGGCAACCTTTTGAGTCTGCAGGATTTATCTAAAGGGCCGCTCCCTTCGGGACGACGAAGCGGTGTAGCACTGAAAAAGAGCCTTGGGTTTGTGAACCAAGCACTCGATTTCAAAACGTCAGAAAAGGGCTGATACACCGGCGACTCATCGTCGCCAAGTTAAAAAAAGAGTCACGCACGGTGGCGTGACGACATGGCAACCGGCGGGTTGTCAGCATCACGGAGGATGTCAATGACGCGCATCAATACCAACATACCTTCAATGATCGCCCAGGGGCGTTTGCGGACCAATACGAATGACCTGCAGACGCGGTTGGAACGGTTGGCAACCGGGCTTCGGATCAACCGCGGTAAAGACGATCCGGCAGGGCTGATCGCATCGGAAATCCTTCGCAGCGAAATCAAAGCCATCGACCAGGCGATCGACAACTCGCAGCGAGCGATCAACGTGGTGTCGACAGCGGAAGGTGCGATCAACGAAACGTCCAGCTTGCTGCTTGATCTTCGTGCACTGCTGGTCAGTTCGGCGAACGACGGCGCGTTGTCTCCCGAAGAGATCGAAGCCAATCAGTTGGAGATCGATTCACTGATCGCCAGTATCGATCGCATCGCCAATACC
>JAUIEW010000026.1 GCA_030429365.1 Phycisphaerae bacterium | reverse complement strand
CTGGGAGTCTGCCGGCGCCAGAGCCTGAATCGGGATCGACTTGATGCCGATCACTTCGCTGGGGCGAAGAGAAGTTGGCCCAACAGCGAATAAAGAAATTGCGACGTTGCGGCGGTTGGTTTAATCTGAATCGTCCCCGGTTTCGCAAATCTTAAGCTGAGGGGCAAATGATCGCCGACGACCCGGCGCTTTGCCGTCGTGCGAAAGATCACATTTGCGCATGGTCTTGATGTTCTCAGTCTAAGACGCAAAGAGGCTACGATGTCACCAGACGATACCAGCTCGGTCGAATCCGCAACTCCGGACAGCGCACCTTCACTTCGAAGCGAAATCGTCCAATTGTCCAACAACATGATCACGTGGTTTGGACTGATGGTCGTTGCGGTGTCGCTATGCCTGTTGATGACGTTCGTTCTATTCGCGATCTTCGTCCCGGATCACAACCCATACGTGGACGTGCTCGGCTATCTTGTTTTGCCGGGCATTCTCATTGGTGGACTGATTCTCTGTCCGGTCGGGATCTACTGGACACGCAGGCGGCGACGCAAATCGTCGACCAAGGGCGTCATCTCTGTTCGTTTCGGTCTGACTTTCATGGCCGTCACGTTCTTTCTCATGCTTCCGATCCTCGGCATCAGTGGTTACGAAGGATACCACTACACCGAGTCGGCGCAGTTCTGCACCAACGTCTGTCACACGGTGATGGAGCCACAGGGCACGACGTACGCATATTCGCCCCACGCTCGGGTGTCGTGCGCCGAGTGTCACATCGGTGCAGGCGCGAGCCCGTTCGTCAAATCGAAGCTATCGGGTCTTAGGCAGGTCCTGGCCGTCTGGCGAGAAAGCTACTCCAAACCCATTCCGCCGGCGATCAGCGAACTGCGCCCGGCCCGCGAGACATGCGAGCAATGCCATTGGCCGCAGAAATTTTTCGGTGATCAGTTGCGTCCAGTTGTTCACTTCTCGTCGGACGAAAAAAACACGCGGTACGAAGTGCAGATGTTGCTCAAGACCGGCGGTGCGGACGAGAGCCTTGGGGTGAGTGAAGGCATCCACATGCACATGCTTCAGGATGTCGAATACATCGCGATCGACGACCACATGCAGGAGATCCCCTGGGTTAAATACACGGATGAGTCCGGCAAGACGACAATCTTCCGCGACGACGGCAAGCCAAACGATGCGCCACCGCCCGCCGGTCATCGCCGCCGGCTCGACTGCATGGATTGCCACAACCGAGGGGCCCACGAGTTCCGCGCACCCCAGGAATCGGTGGACCATCTGCTCGACGCGGGCAAGATTGATACCAAGCTGCCATTCGTCAAACGCGAAATCGTCAACGTTCTCGCAGAGGAACACGCGGACAGAGACGCGGCGATGGCCGCCATCGAAGACAAGATCGAGGCCTTCTACCGCACGAGTTACCCCGATCTGACCGACAGCGGTCAATCCGAATCGGTTAAGAATGCGGTGAAAGCCGCCCAGCAGATTTACGGCAATAGCGTCTTCCCCGCAATGAACGTGACATGGAAGTCGTACCCCAACAATATTGGTCACCTCAACTCACCAGGATGTTTCCGATGCCATAACGGCCGACACATCAATGCAGAAGGCGTACCGATTTCGTCCGAGTGCGATGTATGCCATACATTCCTGCATCGTTCAAAGTCCGGCGACACGTTCGTGCAGGATATTTTCGACCACCCGATGAAGATTCACGACATGTGGGACGGTTTGGGCCCGCACGCGACGATGCGTTGCGATCAGTGCCACACGGGTGGACCGATCCTGGGTTGCACCGAATGCCACGAGTCCGGAGCATGGTTGGAAGAACGCGGCGCTGAAGCATTTCGCAAGACCATTCGGAAAGACTGACGCGCAAACGCAATCGGGGGCCGGCATGAAATTCGTTGAGATACGCCAGGATGGTTCGTTGGCGGAACCGGCAAAAGATTTGCCCGAGGTGGCGTCAGGCGTCTTGGGCTCGACGCGCGACCACTACGGGCGCGCGGGATTCAATCCACCCTGGACAGGCTACTTGGTTTGCGCGAATGATGCGGCTGGCGTGATGCAATGGGTCGGAACGTGTGCATTCACGGCAGCGCCGAAGAAAGGCCGCGTCGAGATCGCTTACTTCACCTTCCCCGAATTCGAAGGACGCGGTATCGCCACGCAGATGGCCCAGAAACTTCTGGAGATCGCCCACGAACACGAACCGACGTTGACGGTCTTTGCCAACACCCTCCCGGAAAAAAACGCATCCAACTCAATTCTCAAGAAGTTGGGGTTCGAGTTTGCCGGCACGATCGAGCACCCTGAAGACGGAACAATCTGGGAATGGACGCGATCGGCCAGTTGATCGAGGGTGCAATCCTCCCCAACGTCGCTAAAATCCAGTCACCATGCCCGCACAACACTATCCCCGCGAATATTGCATCGACGGCGCCAGGATCATCGATCCATCGGCTGATTTGGATGGGGTCGGCTGGCTCCATGTTCGCGACGGCAGGGTCGCCGGTATCGGATTGGGACGCCGTCCCGACGGCATCCAAAACGTCATCGCCAAACCGGGCTTGATCGCCTGCCCCGGGCTCATCGACATCCACGTGCACCTGCGCGAACCGGGCGGTGAACATAAGGAAACGCTGCAGACCGGTTGCGAAGCCGCGGTGGCTGGCGGGTTTACCACCGTTTGCTGCATGCCCAACACGACGCCCGCGCTCGACCACGTGGTTGTCGTCAAAGACGTGATGAAGCGGGCGGCTGACATCGACCTTTGCCGAGTCAAGGTCATCGCAGCCGCAACGGTGGGGCGGCAGGGGCGCGAACTCGTCGACATGGATGCGCTCAAAGACGCCGGTGTGGTGGCGTTCAGCGACGACGGCGACGGTATCGAGGACGATGATGTCTGCCGCGACGTGATGGAAAAACTTCGCGAGATTGATCGGCCGCTGTTCCCGCACTGCGAATTCAAAATCCTGTCCAAAAGCGGCGTCATGCACGCAGGATTGACTAGCACCAGATTGGGTTTGCAGGGGTACGATCCGCGCGGTGAGGAACTGATGATTCAACGCGACCTGCGAATCGTCGTGGAAACCGAAACGCGCTATCACGTCGCTCACATCTCGACTGCAATCGGGGTGGACATGATCCGCCGCGCCAAACGAAACGGCGTGCCAGCTACCACCGAAGTCTGTCCGCATCATTTGCTGCTTTGCGATGAAGATGTCATCGGCGCAGACGGTACGCCCGATCCGAATTTCAAAATGAGTCCGCCCTTGCGATCGCGCGATGATGTGAAGGCGTGCATTGAAGGCGTCATCGACGGCACCATCGAGTGCATCGTCACCGATCACGCACCGCACACGGCTGAGGAAAAGCAAGCCGGGTTCGTCAAAGCGCCGATGGGCATCGTCGGTCTGGAAACATCGCTCGCATGTGCGGCCAAGGCGCTGATTTGGCCGGGTGGATTGGGTTGGTCGGATCTGATTCGATGCATGACGGCGAACCCCGCCCGTATCCTTGGACTTGAAGGCGGGACGCTCGCGGTGGGGCAGCCGGCTGGCATCACCCTGATCGATCCCGATCGCGAATGGACGATTCGGGCTGAGGACTTCCGGTCGAAGTCGCGCAATACGCCGTTCGACGGTTGGCGGGTGAAGGCGAAAGCCGTTGCGACCATCGTCGCGGGTCGGCCGGTATACCTCGACGAATCTTGCCCGTGGATCACCGAATAGACGGACCGGGGTGGCTGGGCTGATCATCCCGCCCGACCAAACCAGCCAATCTGCCAACTTCGCTTCAATCCTCGAACTTCCCCTTACAATATTCCGCTGATTCGAGAACACTTCACACCGCAGATGGATCGCCGTATATCATTTCATCTAAAGGGGTTGCATATCGCCCTTCGGTAGGCTAGAAATGTCGATGCGTTGTCGGATTGCGCCCGCATTTGGTGGGGTTTTCAGGTTCGATATCGCATTCTTAATCGCCAGTTGAACTGTTCGGATCCCGCCGAATTCGGATCGATCCCGAACAGATGTCTTGATCGCAGAATGTGTGCAGCGCGTGCGAACCTTCCGGTCGCTTCGTGACCAGCGGTTTCAACGCCCAGGCCAATCGCGATTCAGCAACGACAACAAGGAGACTCCCTTGAGCACGCTTACCAAGATCTTCGTCGTCTTGATGGTTATTTTCAGCATCGCCTTCACGATGACGACCATCAGCTTCGTCGCCAATACCACGGGTTGGAAGAGTCTCGCCGAGGACTACCAACAAGAGTTGAAGGTTGTCGAAACGCACATGCGCAGTTTGTCTGCAGCACATGCGGCTGAGAAAACGGCCTGGCTTGATTCGCGTAATGCCAAGAACGATCGCATCACCGAGTTGGAAAGCGTGCAGGCGTCGCAGTTGGCTGAGATCGCCGAGCTGCAGGACACGGTCGCAGGTCTTAAGGCGGAAAAGGGTGACGCCGAAGGGTTGGCCCGTCGCTTGAGCAACCAGTTGCAGGTCGCCCAGACCGGTTGGAAGGAAGCCGGCGACGAACTCGACAAGATCGAAAAGCGCAGCATGCAGCTCGAGCGTCGCAACCTTGACCTCAACGAACGCGTCAACGAGCAAACCGCTCAGATTGTCGTCCTTGTGCAGAAGCAGCACCTTCTCGAACAGCAGATCAACATCCTCCGCGACGAATCAAGCAAGGTTGCCGGTGGTGGTAGCCGGTCGGCGACTCCCGAAGCGATTTCATCGACGAGCATGGTGGGTGTCCGCCCGGCGACCAAGTCGGCATCGGTCACGCCGATCCGCGGACGCATCCTCGAAGTTCAGGGAAGCCTGGCCACCATCAGCGTGGGTAGCGCCGACGGCGTCCGCGAAGGTATGGTTTTTGTGATCTACCGTGGTCGCGACTACATCGCCGACCTTGAAGTTTCCGACGTCGAACCGGGCCTCGCTGCGGGTCGAATCATGCGGGCCAAGACCATGCCGCGTACCTCGGACATGGTGATGGATGAGCCCGCACTGGGCTACGCCAACTAGCTGTTGTTAGGCACAAATGCTGTGACATTTGGCGGGCGGTAATGTTGCTCGCAAAGATTTCACACGTTGGGTTAGTAAGCCGCAGTTTTTTAACTGCATGATAGATATGGAGTTTCAGTTCATGGCCGACACAGGACCCTCAGATCTTCGACCCAACAGCAACGTGTACACCGTCCTTGTGATTGTCGCGACGATCTTCCTGTTGGCCGCCACTGTCTTCACCAGCATGCGCGCTCAAGCGTTGTACGGAAACTGGATGCCGTTTTAACGCCGACTCGTCTTGACGTTTTGGTCGCATTTCCTTAATCACGTAAATCGCCTGATTTGACGATTTTGGCTACGCATGCGCGCTGTTTTAGGGTACTATGCGGCACGCGCGGCCCAACGTATTCGCGCTGCAACAAATCCTTAAAGGCTCGAAAGGATGCAAGCCTGTGATCTTCGATTCACTTCTCGGCATGTTTAGCGTTGACATGGGGATCGACCTCGGCACGTGCAACACCCTGGTGTGCGTGAAGGGCGAGGGCGTGGTCCTGAACGAACCTTCCGTCGTCGCCGTGAAGCGTGGTACCAACCGCGTGCTCGACAACGGTAATGCCGTCGGACTCGTCGCCAAGGAGATGCTTGGCAAGACCCCGGGCAGCATCAACGCCATCCGCCCTTTGAAAAACGGCGTCATCGCGGACTTCGACATCACCGAGGCGATGCTCGGTTACTTCATTCGCAAAGTCCATGGCCGCCACAACTTCTTCCGCCCACGTGTCGTCATCGCGGTTCCCTCGGGCATCACTGCCGTCGAGAAGCGGGCAGTCTACAACTCGGCTGAGCGTGCCGGTGCGCGACGTGTCTTCCTCGTCGATGAGCCCATGGCGGCTGGCATCGGCGCAGGACTTCCCATCGCAGAGCCAACCGCATCGATGATCGTCGATATTGGCGGTGGAACGACCGAAGTCGCGATCATGTCACTGGCTGACATTGCGGTGTGCGAGTCGATTCGCGTCGCGGGCGACGACATGGACGAAGCGATCATCAACCACATGCGCCGCACGTACAACCTGATGATCGGTTTGCAAACGGCAGAAGCGTTGAAGATCGAGATCGGCTCGGTGGGGATCGACGATGTCGACGAACAGCGTGAAGTCCGTGGTCGCGACCTCGTCAGCGGGCTGCCGCGTAAGAGCATCGTTTCAAGCCAGGAAATCTGCGAAGCTTTGAAAGAACCGATCGGCCAGATCATCGACTGCGTCATCCGCACGTTGGAAAAAGCTGAACCCGAACTGGCCGCAGACATTGTCGAGAACGGAATTCACCTCGCGGGCGGCGGCGCGCTGCTTCGCGGGTTGGATGAGGTGATGGAGCGTTCGACGGGGTTGAGTGTGACCGTTGTGGATGACGCGTTAAGCTGCGTCGCTCGCGGTACGGCGATCTATCTCGAAAACCTCGCGATGTGGAAAGACACGCTCGACTCGGACATCGACGACTTGTAAGCGATGCGCTCCGCGGTTACAGTCGCCAACGGCCAACCAAAGCAACAGAACTTGGTGACCATGCCATTGCGACGAAGGCGAATCACGGATGGTTCGCACCTGAGATTCAGGAACTTCGGTCGCGCCGTAACTTCAAACGCCGCGTTGTTTGAGCGGTTCAATCCATGAGTCGAAGCAAACGCAAACACGCCAACAACCGCCGCACGATCATCACCGTATTGATCTTGATTTCGGTGGTAGGGTTCATGTTGCCCACCCGACTGACTGGAAAGTTTCTCAACCTCGTGCAGGTCATCCTTCCCTTCCAGGATTGGACGTCACGATCTGCCGACGCCGTCACCGACGTGGTCACACCTTCAGGCGAGAGCCTCTCCGCAGAAGACGCCGAGAAAATCCGCCGCGAAAACGCCGCATTGAAGCATCGATTGGCCTCACTCAGCGGCGACTATGAAGATCTCTCCAACGCGTACGCCAGCGCCACGCAGATCCGCGATCGTGGCTTGGGGCAGGGGCGTTTGATTCCGGCGCGGGTTGTTGCGGGCGATGCGTTCGCCTGGCGCAAGTCGCGGCTTATCAATGCAGGAACGTTGAGCGGCGTGCGGGAAGACTCAGCCGTCGCCTCGCATCATTTCTCGCTGCAACTCGATGATGCCGATGTGGTGCGCGAGGGCTATTCGGTGCTGCGTGCGGAGACGCTGGTTGGATTCGTCGAGCAGGTGGGGACCCATTCCGCCCGTGTGCGGATGCTGACGGACAAATCGACAGCCCTTCGCGTGCTCGTCGCCCGAGCTGCCACCGGCAAGTTTTACCCGCTATCGAGCGAATTCTGGCTCGTCGGGACAGGCAGCGACAGCATGGAGATTCGCGATGTCAGCCATAACTACGTCAAATCAACCGACGACGAAACCAACATCCGCGTCGGCGACTATGTGTTTACATCCCGAGACGACCCCAACCTGCCGGCATCGATGACCATCGGGACCATCAGCGAAATCAGCCAGGATCCCGAAAACTCATTGCTTTACGTTCTCAAGGTTGTTCCCGCGATCACGCCGAGTGATCTTCGGCAGGTCTTCGTTGTTGATCTGAGCTCCGACCAAACGCCATAATTCCCGTTTCCCCAATTCGCACTACAATCAAGCCGCCAGCGCGTGATGCTTCGCATTGCCTGCAGGGAGACCCTATAGAATCGCGGATTGACGCCCCATGCTCACCAACCACCAAACCTGTCGCGTATGCGATGCCGTCATCAAAAATGCAAGCATGGGGACGGCGTGTGGCCAATGTGGCGTGCCGGTCAACGCGGAATTTCGCACCGTTCGCGAATCGAAACCGTCATCGGTGTTTCTGTTGGTGGTGGGACTCGGTCTGTTTGCGATCGCAGCCAGGGAAGTTTCTTTCGGGCGATGGGAAGCCCATCAGATTCTAATACTGGGTCTTTGTGTGCTGGTGACGTGGAGGTTCGTCACCAACCGGCCCAACGAAGCCGTCCTCTGGCAATCGGGCGTTGTTCTCCTTGAACGCGGTAGTAAACCGCGAAGCATTTCGTGGGGTGGGGCGACGGATGTGCGGTCGAATGACGAACTCGATTGCATCGAATTGGTGGGTGCGACGGGCGCGGTCGTCGATTCGATTCCGATTGAGTTTTTTGGAACGTGGGGACGGGCTGACCTCTTCGTGATCGAGGCGCGATCCTTCATCACTCCGGAAGAAAATTCGGGCGTGGAAGGCTAGTAGAAAGCTAGTTGTTGTGTCCGAGGCGTTGACGGAGGTAGTTGGCCCGGGCGACGCTGCGCTGTTCGCCGCTGAGCTTGCCGCCATTTCGCTTCTGTAAGTGGGCGGGTTGAATCTGCAGGAACAATTCGTTGATCGTGCCGATGTCGAGTTGGTTGAAGCGGCCCATGCTGACGCCCATCCGCAGATGGGAGAGGAAGAACATGGTTTCTTCACTGGCCATCGCCCGTGCGTTCTCGAGGATGCCATACGCCCGCCAGACTTTGTCATCGAGCTGAACGCTGCGCTGATCGGAAAGCGCCTCGCGGGCGGCTCGCTCGTACTCGACGATCTGTGGGATAATCTGCCCCGAGAACATGTCGATGATCTCTTCTTCGGAAACGCCCAGCGTCACCTGATTCGACACCTGATAAAAGTCGCCGATCGCGTCGGTCCCTTCACCGAATAGACCGCGAACAGCCAGCTTCAAATCCTTCGCAGCCCGCATCACCTTTTCAATCTCGCCCGTGATCTTCAGCGCCGGCAGGTGCAGCATCACCGAAACGCGGAGCCCGGTTCCAACGTTGGTCGGGCACGCGGTCAGGTATCCGAGTCGTTCGTCAAACGCGAACTCAATCTCCGACGCGAGACGATCATCGATGATGTTGATGTCGTTCCAAAGCGTTTCGAGTTGGAGACCGCTCTTGAGGACCTGCATGCGGAGGTGATCTTCTTCGTTGATCATTAGCGCGTGGGTTTCATTCAACGAAACCGATACGCCGCGGCTTCCTTCACCTTCGGCGTGCTGACGGCTGATGAGGTGGCGCTCAACGAGTATTTGACGATCGACATCGCTGATGTTTTCGATATCGACGAAGAAGCTGTTGCTGCCGAATCCGGCGCTCGCAAGGGCGTCGGCCAACGCACGGTAGATTTCACGTTTTTCATCGCCCGACGCGCGCGACAGGAATGGGTAGCCGACGATGTTGCGGGCGAGGCGAATGCGCGAAGAGATCACGATGTCGGACATCGGTCCCGTACCACGCAGCCACTCACCAACGTGACCGGTCAGGTCATCGACACTCATGCCCCATCCTCCGACGCATCATTTTGCTTGGAAGCATCATAACTAGACCGAAGCGTGTTGAGTTGATCGCGCAAGCGGGCGGCATCTTCAAATGCCTCCTCGGCGATCGCATCCTCCAGTTGGCGCTCGAGACTTCGGATCTGCACGCGAAGCTTTCCGACGTCGTTGGTCTGTCCCGGACGTTTACCGCGATGGACATCGCAATCGTCGTGGGCCCGGCGGATTAAGGGCATCAGCAACTCGCCAAACTCCGTATAGTCCTCGGGGCAACCCAACAGTCCCTGGGCTCGAAACTCGCCAAAACTGATCCCGCAATTCGGGCAGGTCAGCTGAGCCGCATCACGCATCGCCGGCACCATCTTGACGAACTTCTCAATCATGGTGTTGATTGGCTCGTGGGGCTTCATGGTGATGCCCTCCTGAGCCGCGCACGCCTCGCAATAATGGCGCTCGACTGGTTCGCCGCCAGCTTGGATGTCCGTGAGGTGGACGGTCGCGTTGGCTTGATTGCAGCACTGACAGAGAATACCCATGGGTTTGTAGGTCCTGAGGCCCAATACCGCATAACCAGCCCGAATCGGGCTCCATGCCTCAAAAAGTCTATTTCACTGGTTTAACATCGTCAATCAGAAACAATCGCTGGACCCTTCTTGGAGCTTTCAGGGTGCATCGACCGGATTGGAGCAAGGCGGCTGGTTCAAATCGAGTTGAACAGTACTGGCAGCGCTTGGGAATAGATGCAGTGCCACCAGTCCGTTAGCGATTCAGTATGTAAGTCGCAGAGCAGCCGGGGGCTTCCGTGACGCGGACGCGCCGAAGTGCGGGGCTGATGGATTCGTCCAATGCCAAGTGATCGAAAATGGTCTGGGCGACAATCTCTGCCGTCGGATTCTTACCGCTGAACAACTCGCATTCGTTGAGGCTGGTGTGGTGGAGGCGTTCGACCACCTTGGCCAAACAACGTTCAGCCGCGATGAAATCGACCACGAACCCGCACGCGTCCAACTGCTCGCTCGCGAACGTCGCGGTGACATGCCAATCGTGCCCGTGAATGGGTTCGAGCGAACCATCTGGCAAATGAACCTGATGAGCAGCACTGAACGTTGCTTCAACTGATGCTTCAAACAAAGCGTGACCTTTCTTTGGAATTGGTAATCAAGTTCGTTTGAAGGAAGATACCCGATTCCGGATCCCGAAAACAGTTGGAGGCCAAAAACGGTAGGGCGATCGTCGCATGGACATTTGGCGGTCCATACAATCGGCGGTAACCCCAACCCCCGATGGAGGCGCGTGATGACTGGCAAACTTTATACGAAGAAGCTGGGAATGTGGATGCTTGCGGGCGGAACGTTGTTCAGCGGTTGCCACGGTACGCTGCACCTTCCGGTCCTGCGCGGCGAGTTCTCGTCAGCCGGAGCGTTTGTGGACTTTGTCGGTGGGGCGCTTGCGGTCACCGATGACGGCGTGTTCCTTGACTTTCCAAATGGCTTCGTCGAGGTCAGCGACGATGGCGTCTTCGTTGATGCACCGGGCGTCGACATCGACATCAATCACCGCCGATGAATTCAATGTCGCCGCGTCGCCCGAGTTCGCAGGCACAAAGTGACACATCGTGACACTCGACAATCAGCCGGGTGGGCCCGATAACACGCCCGGGCTGGGTCCAAACGCCAGCTTGACCATCGCCTGCCCGATGGCTAGCATTCAATTCATGGTTGAACTCAGTCCATCTTTGCCTGAATTCGAGGCGCTGGCCAAGTCCGCGGACATGGTGCCCGTCTATTGTCGCATTCTCAGCGACCAATTGACGCCCGTATCCGCGTTCGCCCGGCTGGCTGAGAATGAAGAACACGCCTTTCTCTTCGAGAGCGTGGTCGGCGGTGAAAAAATCGCCCGATATTCCTTCCTCGCAACCAAGCCTGCCGCCCAGTTCCGGGCGACGCGCAACGATGTGACCTATGTTTCATCCGAAGGCACCGAGACCTGCACGATCGACGATCCGCTGGCCAAGTTGCAGGAGATCATCTCCGGGTTCTCGGTCGCGCGCCTGCCGGAACTGCCCAGGTTCATCGGAGGTGCTGTCGGCTATGCCGGCTACGACGTGATCCGCTATTACGAAAACCTGCCGAACCCACCGAAAGACGACCGCGATCTGCCCGACGTTCATTTTTGTATCTACGACACGCTGGTCATTTTCGATCACGTGCAAAAGCTGATCAAAATTGTCGCACTCGCGTATCCGAAACGCGACGGTGTCGATGCGGCTTATCGCGATGCGGAAAGTCGAATCGCCCAGGTGATCAAAACGCTCGGCGAAGAAAAACCGACGACGCTCACGCCAATGTCGAAACCGCAGAGTCCGTTGGCGTATGAGAGCACCTTCAAAAAGGAAGAGTTCGAATCGATCGTCGATCGCTGCAAAGAGTACATCCGGGCGGGCGATATCTTCCAGACTGTTGTTTCGCAGCGGCTATCGGTGGAAACGACTGCGTCACCGTTTGACATCTACCGGGCCCTGCGAGCCGTCAATCCTTCGCCGTTTATGTTCTACCTCAAAACGCCGCAGACGATTCTCGTCGGCGCATCGCCGGAAATTCTCTGCCGCGTTGAAGATGGCGTCGTGACCAACCGACCGCTGGCTGGCACGCGGCCCCGGGGGCGCAACGAGATCGAAGACCTCGGTTTCGAACGCGAACTGCTCGCCGATCCCAAGGAGCGGGCGGAGCATGTCATGCTCGTGGATCTGGGGCGAAACGATCTCGGCCGCGTCTGCAAGCCGACCACCGTCAAGGTCGAAGAGTTGATGAATGTCGAGCGCTATGCCCACGTCATGCACATTTGCACGAACCTCGCGGGCCGACTCGACGATGGCAAGACGGCGTTCGATGCGCTGCGATCGGTACTTCCCGTGGGCACGGTGAGTGGTGCGCCGAAGATTCGGGCGATGGAAATCATCGACGAATTGGAAAAGACGCGCCGCGGTCCGTACGGGGGAGCCGTCGGTTACATCGACTTCGCTGGCAACATGGATACGTGCATCGCGCTGCGCACGCTCGTCATCACCCAAGCCCCGGACGGCAAGTTGAAAGTCTTCGCACAGGTGGGAGCTGGCATCGTTGAGGAATCCGATCCGTCATCGGAATACCGCGAGACGCTCCACAAAGCCGAGAGCCTGCTGACGGCCATCAACATCGCCCAAACCTGGCAACCGTAGCATTCACGCATTCTGATTGCGACATATGCGTCCAATTGATTTCGATTTGCGAACAAATCAGTAGGTGTGAAAGTGCTCACAAGCCCGAAAAAACATTGACAAAATGGCGATCTGTGGTACTGTTTCCTTCGGTAAGGATGGATCATAGAGAACCGGCAGTTATTGGGGCGAGCAAATATCCATAACCATGCTAGTCAGCCATTCATCCAAAAATACCTAAGTCGTACCGATACCATAATATTTGAATCTTCATCCGCCCGCCCTCGATTTTGGTCTCTCTGATTCTTCTACCCACAACTTGTCATTGAAAGTGCGCCCTTGCGGAGAGGGTACGTGTCTTCACGCGCCGATGTTGCGCGGATTGCATGTGCTGTCTTGGTGCTGTGCCATGTGCCGAAACGTGGCATTGCGCTGCGTTAGGGGTGGTTTGGGCTTTTCATGCGCGCATGGTGTGCGCATGTCGTGGGTCCCTCGCGCTTTGGCGCAGGGGAATTGAATTTAAGAGAGTATGGAATCCAAGGGGCAAGCTCAGGCTTGGAATTTGTCGATCGGTTTGCTCAGTCGTGGGGATGATCTTGAGCTACTTGGGTGTGTTGTGCCCGAATTGATCGCGCTCCTCCCCAAGCCGACGGCTTGACCCAAAGATTTCATCAGGTTGGTGGAGGGTCTCGACGGCCTCCGTCGTTGACCACCACACCCCTCCACCACCGTTCGGGTCTCGTTCGCCACCCTTCCCTGGTGATCGAGACCCGTTTTTTGCGCGCCCATCCACCGCGCCCAAATGGGTGGCCCATGTTCTCCGAACATGGGGGAGTCGATGATCAATTCCAAATCGCCGCGATACGCTTGTGAAACCGATGATCGATTGCAGGCAGGGGCGTTGTTGCATCCGGAACTCTATGCCAAGCTAAAGAACCAAGAAAAGCACGAATCATCGCCTCCCCCATCTCCAAAAGGAGATGGGCCACCTTGTCTGCGGTGAACTATCGCTGGCGGCGTTGAGGCGTTACGCTGGCGGTATCATGACCACGACCCAGCACATATTTGATACGACCATCGTCACCTGCGTCGACAACGATCCCGTCGTTCTCAAAAATCACAGCATCATCCTCGAAGCCAACGTGATCACGCGAGTTGGACCTACCAACGACGTCGAACGGGAGCTTGCCAGCCGTAGCGACATCGAACGGTTCGACGGTTCGCACCACGTGGTAATTCCCGGGCTCATCAACACGCACCACCACCTTTATCAGAGTCTCACCCGCGGGTTGGCCTGCGTGCAAAACGCCGAATTGTTCGACTGGCTGACCGAACTCTACACGCGCTGGCGCAACCTTTCGCATGACACCGTCAAACTCGCGGCTCAGGTCAGCATTGGCGAGCTATTACTTTCGGGTTGCACCACCACGAGCGATCACTTTTACATCTTCCCGCAGAACACCGACGTCCGCGTCGAAAGCGTTTTGGAAGCCGCAAACAGTCTTGGTATGCGTATTCATGTTTGTCGCGGTAGCATGAGCGTCGGGCAGTCGAATGGCGGGTTACCTCCAGACGATTGCGTGCAGGATGAGCAGGAGATATTAGCCGACTGCGCCCGTGCGGTGGATTCGTTTCACGATGCCGATCCGATGTCGATGGTGCGCGTCGACCTTGCGCCCTGCTCGCCATTTAGCATCAGTCCCGAGTTGCTTCGTGAGACAGCCGTCTTCGCCCGCGAGCGCGGTGTGTTGTTGCACACGCATGCGGCAGAGACTTTGGACGAAGAGCGATACTGCCTCGAACGATTCGGCAAACGACCGATCGACTATCTCGCCGAGTGCGATTGGCTGGGTGACGATGTGTACCTTGCCCACTGCGTGCATCTGTCGAATGACGATATCAAACTGCTGGCGAAAACGAAGACAGGGGTCGCGCATTGCCCCTGCTCGAACATGCGCTTGGGCAGCGGCGTGCCGGCGATTCCGCAGTTGCTCCGTGAAGGCGTGCGCGTCGGCTTGGGGGTGGACGGTTCGAGCAGCAACGACGGCGGGCATGTGCTCGCCGAAGCGCGTCAGGCGATGCTGCTGCAACGCGTCGGTGGGGGAGCCGCGGTCATGACGACTGCCGACGCCTTTCGAATCGCGACGATTGGCGGCGCTCAGCTACTGGGACGCAAGACACTGGGGCGAATTGCACCCGGATTCGCTGCCGACATGGCGATGTATCGCACCGATGACATCGCACTAGCCGGCGCGGTTGCACAAGACCCGCTTGCGGCGTTGATGCTATGCCATGTGGGGCGGGCGGATCGCGTGTACGTCAACGGCCAAGTCGTCGTCAATGAAGGCCGACTGACCATGCAGGACGAACGCAAGCTGGCGCTCGATCTCAACCAAATCGTCGCGAAGCAGTTTCGATAAAGGGTGTCGTGGAATTTGCAACAGAAGTGCCACTGTTCTGTGAGCAGTGAATGTGCGCGATCGCTCTCAACTTCCAGCACTGCTCACAGAGCAATGGCACAGTTCTATCTCGACTATATCTCGGCGATGATTTCGCGCGACAGCATCAGGTGTGCGTGCAGATCTTCGTTCGACAGACCGGTGATCCAATCGTCGCCCGATCCCACGATCCGGTCGGCCAGCGACACCTTCTCGGTCAACATCTTGTCGATGCGATCTTCAATCGTCCCCATGCAGACGAATTTGTGCACCTGGACGCGGCGGGTCTGACCGATGCGGTGGGCGCGGTCGGTGGCTTGGTCTTCGACGGCAGGGTTCCACCAGCGATCAAAGTGGAACACATGGTTGGCTGCCGTCAGGTTCATGCCCAGACCACCGGCTTTCAATGACAACAGAAAGATGCGCACGTCGCTGTTGGGATCCTGAAAACGATCGACCATCTGTTCGCGTTTTTTCGAAGTCGTTCCACCATGCAGGAACATGGCCTCCGTCCGCAAGCGCTTCTTGATCAGCGACACGAGCAGGTCGCCCATCTTTCGAAACTGCGTGAACACCAGCGCCCGGTCATTCTCAGAGATCACTTCTTCAAGCATGTCCACCAAGCGTTCGCACTTGCCGCTGCGCGAATCGAGTTCACTGCCATCGTCAAGGAAATGAACCGGATGGTTGCAGATTTGTTTAAGCCGAGTCAACGACGCAAGGATGATGCCGCGCCGGCGAATGCCGGTGGTCGCCTCGACCGTGGACATCGTCTCGGCCACGACGCGCTCATACAGGCTGGCCTGCTCTGCGGTCAGGTTGCAGAACACCCGCATCTCCATCTTTTCGGGAAGGTCGCACTCCACCGCCGGGTCGGACTTGATGCGTCTGAGAATGAATGGACCAATCATCGTCTTGAGTTGCTTCGCACGGTTGGTATCGCCCAGGCGCTCGATCGGAACGGCGAATCGCCGCCGAAACGCCGCGGCATTTCCCAGGATGCCCGGGTTGAGCATCTCCATGATCGACCACAATTCCGACAGGTGGTTTTCCAGCGGCGTACCTGTCAGTCCGATGCGGTGTGTGCTGGGCAGCGACCGAATCGCAATGGTCTGCGCCGCGCTGGGGTTCTTGATCTTCTGCGCTTCGTCAAGGACGATGCGGTGCCACATGACCTTACGCAATGTCTCAAGGTCGCGATGACCGAGCGCGTAGGTCGTGATGATGGCGTCAGATTCCCGGGCCTTCTTGACGAAAGTGTCCCCCGTCAGACGTTCGGGGCCATGATGGACCAACACGTTGAGTTCGCTGGCAAATCGTTCAAGTTCCCGCTTCCAGTTTCCCACCACCGACATTGGACAGAAGATGAGCGTCGGGCCCAGCGCTTCGTTCTTCTGGCGTTCCTGAAGCAGCAGGGCGATCAGCTGGATCGTTTTTCCAAGGCCCATGTCGTCGGCGAGGCAGGCGCCGATGCCTGCTCGCTGCATGAAACTCAGCCAAGCCAGCCCGCGCAACTGGTAGGGTCGAAGCGTACCGTTGAAGAAATCCGGCTGATCGAGCTTTTCCAGGTTTGCATCGGGTGTCGCGTTGAGTAAGCGCTCGATCCATGATTCGGCGTCGAGGCCGAAGATGGGCAAGTCGATTTCATCATCTGTTGCGCCGCCGGCCATCCGGATGGCCTGCCCCAGCGTCATCTGTCCGGTGGATTGTGCATCTAGAAACTGCGAAGCTTGCGCGGATGCACCGGTGTCGAAGTAAACCCATTCGCCGCGAAAGCGTACCAAGGGCGACTGCTGATTGCGCAGTTGTTCAAACTCTTCGCGGCTGATCGACGAATCACCAATCGCCAATCGCCATTGAAAATCAACGATGCTCGATAGTCCAACACCACTTCGCCCCACATTGTCAGAGCTGGAGGTTGTTTCGCTTTGCTCTCCGATCGGTGCAACGTGCAAGCGCAATCCGATCTGGCGTTCGAATCGTCGAGCCCACTCCGGCAAACGCACGCCGAATCCTCGCGATTCCAACAGCGTCGCCGCGTCGCGAATAAACACATGGGCCTGCGACGCATTGAGCGCGACACCGGTTGGTTGATCCTCTTGCAACGATGCTTCGATCGGAGCAAACACCTCCGCTGCCCGCGCCAGGTTTTGCGCGATTTCTTCACGCCGCGTTTGCAGTGTGTTGCGGATCAGCGACGGCGTGCTGGAGTCGTCGGCCCATACCTCTGATATATCTTGAAGCGTGGCCGGCGCGTCTTCCGACTGCAACCAGTAGCGAATCTTCCACGGTTTGTCCTCGGCGTCGGACACGTCTTCAGAAAGATCCTGATCCTCGTATGCCGGGTCCAGCAATTCGAAGCACAATCGAGCGGGTATCTGTGTTCGGCCTTTGTCGAGCTTGCCGATCCATGAGCGGGCGTGGTCGATGAACTCGGTTCGACCTTCGGGCCCGTCCTGAAGATTGCTCTCATTTCCCAGAAGCGAACTGAGCCACCGCACATCCCATGTCCCTTCCCGTTCCGCCCGTTCGTGAATCTGATCGAAGAACGGATCCTGAACGAGGCTGCGACGAATCAATCCGTCTGCGCAAATGTGCAGGAAGTTTTCAACAAGTCGTGCGGCATCGCGGTCGCGCTCGTTGATCCCATCAGGCGAACGGCACACATGCGGCATCGCGTCGGCGATCTCCTGCAACCAAGACAACGATTGCTTGCTTTGGACCGTCAATCGCCATATGGCCGTGCAGGAATCATTCGATCCCTCATCGATGTGGGGCGAGAACTGGCGCTGGCGAATCATCTCAACGAGATAGTGCGCGAGGTGCCGCCAATACTGAACCGATGTACCGCAGTTGTCGGGAAGCGACGAGGGGAGGGATGTCAGCAAGTCGATCGCGTCGGCTGGCATGAATCGAAGCGACGGAACTTGATAGCATCGCAGCGACTGACCGGTCCCGGTTTCCGGCAGCTCTTCCAGCGTAACCGCCTTCTGCGAGGGGACCGGCGCGCCCAGCTCCTGCGGTAACCATAGTCGCAGCGAGTCTTCATGGGCGATGGACGCCAGCAATCCATCCGGTGATAAATCGCCCACCACGGCGTGCAACTCGTCTACGGGCACCGCAAAGGGATGGGCAACGGATCGCCCGTTCGTCGGCGCGATGACAGCGCCGTCATCGAAAGCCGCATTTTCCCCCCAGATATGAAAGCTAGACCGAACCCAGATGCCGTGAAGCTTCGCCATACCCTGCATTCTCGAATTTTGGTGATTGTACGAATTCCCCCGGGCTGCACCCACGACGGACGGTGTGCGCGCTGGCAAGCACCGCCCGAATCGAACGATTATGACAGATGGATCAGGCCGTGGCAACGGGGTGAAACAGTTGTTCAGTGTCCATCAACGTGTGAGTTTTGGGTGTGTAACTACTGAATACCGCAGAATGACAGTATGGCCGTTGGAATTGCGACTTTAGACTTGCTCGGTAGGTTGTGGATTTGTTGCGTTGAATGTGTCCTGTCGATCCCCATCACGTTGTGGCGATGCATCGGAGTCTTCGCGATGCCTCTCGTGCCAGCTGCGTCCACGAACGAACAGGAGCACGATGAACATCACGGTGGAGACGATCAGGACCGTCCTGCCCGGGACGATACGATGAGGACCATGCCCTTTTAGCAGAATCGCAGCACCGTATGTTATGCCCACGAGGAACACGGTTCTCATGATTGGGCGAATGGTATCGCCATAAATGCCATGGGTGCGATGACGGCGCACTTTGCGAAATGCGAACATCATCAAGCCGAGACAGCCTGCTGCAAGCATCGCTGCCGGGACAAACTCGTTTTCGTGCAGCGACCGACGCGGAAATTCGTGGACAAACACGCCGTTGACGTTGGTTGTGCTGACGGTGCCGCTTGGCTCACCGGTTGCCATATACACCGTGGCGCCGACCAAGCCCACGAGGCATGCGAAACCCAGCAGTGCCGCGATCACACGCGTCGCTGGCCAGCGCAATGGCGGTTGCGGCGCTGCGAACGTCGATGCCGGTTCGAGGAATCGCTCATCGCCTGGCATCGCATGGGAATGACCCGAATCCTCAGGATCTGCATGACGTTTTGGGGTCGCAACGGTCTCAATCGACCTTTGATTCTGCGGTTCCCATTCCACGCCGTCTTTTGAACTAGCGGGAGAATTTCGCCGCCAGTCATCTTCCGCACCAGTCAGTCCCGGCGTGACACCCGCGATCCAGTCCTTCAGCGGGAACAACCACGATAGCGCTTCAAATACCAGCGATACCGATGCCGCAACGCCCGCCGCGAAGAGCATGAGGTCCTCGTGTCCGTCGCTCAGAATTGCTGTCGCGATCAGAGCAAACAGTCCTGCCGTAATTGCGTAACCAATCGAAAGTTTGCCACGCGCTCCCGAGTCGATGCGCTTGCGCCAATTGCCCAGCAACGCCAGCCCAGCCATCGCCCCAACAACCGCCAGTATAAGATCATCGTTCCGCACCTCATCAGTGAGCGGCACCGATCCAAGGCCGGCCAATATCAGCACCGGGACCGTCAGAAAAATCTTCTCGACCCAGCGGGGTTGAATTCGACTCCGCGACGCCCGCGCCAATGCCCGAACCCCGATCGCCAATCCGCCGGACATGCCGGCGATCATCATGATCGAAGAAGCGTACCCTGCTTCGCCCATGTCGTTGACCATCGCAACGCCAAATCCGAGGCAGACGGCCATCAGTAGTGCCAGCATCGCCCGCTGAAGAAATTCGCGTTTCGTCGTCGGTACGTCAGAAGACACATGGTGTCTGGTGAATCTCGGCGGCTCCACTTGAGGCGCCGGTGAATGTTTGATTCCGTGTTTGGAATCCAATTTGCGCATGCGTTTGTCGACCTTGCTGCTGGTCCGCTGCACACGTTTGGCCATTTCTGGCGGAAGACTTCCGGCATCAAGATTGAACACCTGGCCGCGCGGTCGCGGCGGTGGGATTTGTCGCGGAGACGGGTTTGGCGAAGGCGCGGGCGAATCCTCGCCAACCGGCAGCCGTCGGGTTGCGCCGCTGAGGCTGACCGGATTGAAACCCGCCAGCGACGTGCGCACATCATCGACTTCCATCAGGTCGTCGATCAATTCGTACACGCTCTGATAACGATCCTTCGGGTCCTTCTGCAGCGCCTTGTGGATGATCTTGCCGAACGGCTGCGGAAGGTTGTCGACTTCCGGCTGCTCGGTGAGATGCTTCATCAACACCTCGCCCATGCTGCTGCCTTCAAATGGGACCTTGCCGAGCAGCATTTCGTAAAGCATCACGCCCAACGCATAGATGTCGATACCGCGCGTGTAGCTGCCCGAACCAACTTCGGGGGCCATGTAGTGCACGGTGCCGACGCTTGCGGTTTGAGCGCTGTGTCGCGACACGGAGATGAATTTGCTGAGGCCATAGTCGCCGATCTTGACGTAGCCCTCATCATAGAAAATGTTGCCGGGTTTGAGGTCGCGATGAACGATGCCGCGATCGTGCAGGTACCCAAGCCCCTTGGCGATTTCGCGGACGAAGTAAGCCGCCTTCTGCGGGCCGAGCCCGTTGGGTTCAGCGATCAGCAGATCGCGAAGGGACGGACCCGAGACGTATTCCATGATAACGAAGTAGTCGCCATCGTCGTTCTTCTTGACGTCGAAGATGGAAACAAGGTGCGGGCTCTTGAGGTTGATGCAGTGGGCGACGCCGCGCAGTTCGACCTGCGGGTTTTCGCGGAGATACTTCAGGGCGACTTCCCGGCCGCCATCACTGACGGCGTAGTAGACCTCACCGAATCCGCCGCGTCCGACTGCACGCTGGATCGCGAACCCTTCCAGCGGTCGATCACCATGTTTGAAGGTATATGCCACGAGTTGCCTTCCCGTCTCTTTGCTTCAGTCCAATTCTAACACACCGACTGACATTTCCCGAGTCTGCTCAAATGGTCAAATGGTTCGCGTCGCCCAGGGTTGAATCGTGAAACTGATTCCCGAAATCTCCTGTGGCGACCCCAATTCCACGGCACTTGCCGGTTCATGTCGCCCCATTCCCCGCACCCAGAGTCCGCCGCCGCGTTCAAACAGAATTAGGTTGGCGCCCTGTCCGGGGCACACCACGTGGTTCGATTGGCCGCCGCCCATCATCACCGTGTCGCGCATCAGGATCACGTTGCGCACGTCGTTGGGCATTTTCGTCGTGTCGCTGATGTCGAGCAGGGCGCTTCCGCTGCGACGGTTGGGCAACCGAAACGTGAACTTCGCCCGCCGCGCCAGCACCACGCGATCGCCGTCACGCAACAATTGCTGCCGCCCACGTCGCCCGCCAATTTCAACTTCGTGCGGACTCATCAGAAAATAGTCATCTTCGACGCGGGCAATTTCCGCGTGGCGTTCGCCAAGGTCGGAGAAGATCGGAATCTGTGCGGGATCATTTGAAGCGGCTCGGCCGATGCTTGCGTGCGCGTCTCGCAAGATCAAGTAGCTTCCACCGCCGTCGACCAGCAGATGCAAGGATTCAAGCGATCGCGACACCGGGCTGCCCGGGTTCACACCGATGGTCTCGGCCATCGCATGTTGCTGCGCTCGCACGTTGGCGGGAACGGCGACCGTGTTCTCCAGCGCCTTCATATTGAAATCACCGAGCGGTCCGCTGCCCAATTGCAGCAGGTTTTCGTCCACCTTGACGAGCAGGTCGATCGCACGCTTGGTCCATTTCGCCTGCGGACAAAGCGTCGCCAGACGCTGCGTCAGTCGGCGGGTTTCGTCGAAGTCGCTGACTTGTAGCGCCCGTGATGCGCTTTGTGCCAGATTGAGGCACTCGGCCAACTCCCGTTTCGCCGCCTGCCCCGATTCCAACGGATTGAGCAAATCGAGATCGTGACGCATTTGAGCCAGTCGACCTTCGACGAGGGCGCTTCGCGCTTCCTTGATGACTGCCGCGACAATATCGCGCTCCAACTGGATCGCACCTTCATCATGGGCGTTGATTTTGCGCGACCGCGCCAACCGATCGATCGCCGCACCAAGCTGCCCGTCCGCAAAACGTTTCTTCGCCTGCGCCAACAATTCCGCACCGCGCTTCTCGCGCGATTCCAATTCGCGTTTCAATTGATCGAATTCTTCTTCGCCTTCCGGCGCGTTTTCCAGAATGCGTCGGCCAGCCGCCAATGAACCTGCGTGGATGCGGTGCTTGGCCAACTCGACCTGATGGCGTCGTTCCGTACGTTGACGCGAAACCTCATCCGCGACAGCCGCAACCTGCTTGCGAAGCTCGTCGATCTTCTCCGGCGACCCATCACATCGGTCGGCCTTACCGAGCGCCAGAAACGCTTCGGTGAAGCGGTCGGCTCGGTAGTGCTCACGAGCACGATCGATGAAGGCTTCCGCGAGACGGGCACGCAGCTTGGCACCCTTGGCGTGGGCGGCGATTTCCGGTTCGGATGTGATGCGCAGGGCGTCGTCGAGCCGTCCTGAGGCAATCGCCTGGTCAGCCGCTTTGAGCCTGGCATGGAGTAAACCGCGAAACATGGACGAATCCTCGAGTCAGAACAAACCCAACGTATTCACCTTTTAATTCGCGTTCAAAGGGGAGTTATTCGTAAATGGTCCCGGGTTGAATCCGCCAATGCCGGAAATTGGGCGGTGAAAACCCGCCTCGTTCAATGTAACATCATGTTGGAATTGATGTTATGGTTGAGGTTGTTACGCGGCAGACATCGCAGAAATCACGTCGCTGCGGGCCGCTCGCAGGGCGGGTCTGATCCCCGCGATCAGGCATACGAGCCAAGTCAGCCCCACGCCAAACATCACCCGCCCGACCGGAACCACCCACGGAATCTCAATTCCAAGCAGTTTGGTGATCAGAATGTTGCCCGCATACGCCGCGTGCAATCCGAGTCCGACACCGATCAGCGACCCGAGCAAGCCCAGCACCAGCGCCTCAACCATGACCAGTCGGGCGATCAGCGATTGGGTCGCGCCGACCGAACGCAGCACCGCGATCTGCCGCGAGCGGCTGGTGACGTTGACCATCATCAGGTTGACCACCCCCAACGTCGCGACGAGCAGCGAGATCATTGGAACGGCTGATATCCCCATCGTCGCGATGCGGATGTCGCGATCAATTTCCTGCTTGATGCGGCGAAGCGTTCCCGTCTGCGCGTAGGGACGTTTAATCATTCCCTTAACCTGTTCCAGTACGATTCGTTCGCGATAAATTTCCCAACGGGCAGCCGGGGTCAGTTCCACCCATTGATCGCGCAGAAAATCGACGGCTGCGACGTGCTCGCGATAGAGGCGCCGAAGCGCCGGACCCCAATACACGCGCTCCTGATCGCCCATTTCTGCAATCTCTTTACGGAGCACATCGACATCGTCTTCGTCGAGCGGAAGCATTGGCAACCACTGCTCAATGCGTTCCCACCACCACGTGCGCGATTCAGGCGGACTCGCCGGTTGATCAAATGCAACTGGCGGCTGCGATGTTTCGAGATCGATATTCATCATGAACATCGTCAGCGTGTCGATACCGAAGTTCTTGCGAAGGTCGTCGAGTGTGCCCAGCACCGAACTGCTCGACGCGAGCATCATGTAACTGTCGGCTTGGAAGTATTGGACGGCGATGTCCATCGCTGGCGATCGCACGACGCCAGCGACTTCGAAGTTGACCGTCTTGTTGGCGATCGTGATGGGCACCTTGTCGCCGACGTTGTAACCAAATGAATGCGATGCTTCGGGCGGCAGAAGAATATAGCCGCCGCGCGTGAGTTTCTCACGGGCGTCATCCGCATCGCCTTGCAGAAACTCGAGTTTCGCCATCGAGAGGAATGTATCGGGATCGCCGGCTGCAAAGACGCTTTCAGATTTCAACAAGCTCAGCAGCGACGAGTACCGCGACTTGATTCGACAGGGCACGTCGTTGAGCGGTGTCGTTTCGGTAACGCCCTTGATGGTGTCGACTTTCTTGAGCAGGTCGGCATCGAATGGATCGGTCGTCCAAACGAACGTGCCCGCCAGTTTCGTCGGAAAGTCCCACGCATTGACGATACTCTCGCCCCGCACGAACACGTAAACCACCAGCGACAGACCGACCATCAGCGTCCAGCACACGCCCGCCGCCCGCCAGGGTGCTCGCGATATCTGGTCGGCTGCCAGCCTGCGATCGACACCAAGCAGGGGGGCTGCAATCATCAAAGCAAGTCGGCCGGCCAGGATGACCAGCGCCGGGGCGAGCAGCATGTACCCGCCATAAAGCGTCGCCGTCCCGACAAACAGCGTGACCGGTCTTAGCCAGTTGGATGGTTCCACCGTTGCAATCAAGACGTGGTGAAATCCAATGAGAATCGCGCCCGCCAACGCGGCGAACACGATGGTTTGATGCCGCTGCGGTTTGGCTTGCGAGTTGACTGCCTCAAGCGGGGAAACCATTGCCCCCTGTGACAGAAGCGCAGTCGCGCCGAGAATCGTTGTGATTAAACCGCCGATGACCGCAACACAAATACCCCAGGCCCCAAACCGAACCGAGTGGACAATGTCTTCGACATGCGGAACCCAGGCGACCGCAGCATGGGTCATCAACATCCCACACGGCACGCCGAGCAAGACGCCAATGACACCCAGTGGCACAACCTCCGCATAAACCAGGGCAGCCAACTGCCTGCGCGTCATCCCGATGCATCGAATAGCCCCAAGGATGCGAATCCGCTGCATCATTCCCATGCTCATCGTCGTGATGATGATGAAAAATGACGTGAGCAGGGTGACAAACGTAAACAGCAAGAGCACCAGGTGCGATGCGCTGCGTGCTTCGCGCAATTGGTTGACCTTCGCGCCGGCGGTTGTGACGAGGTAGCCTTGCCCTTGTTGGCGGATGAGGTTGCGGATTTCCTCGGCTTTGCCTGCGATGTATTCCGGCGTGTCGTTGGCGACCATGCAATCGATGACCGAGACGCGGTTTGTCTCGTGGCGCATTTGCTGGACGTCGCGCAGATGCATGTAGACAGAAGGTTTTTGAAAGAACGCCACACGCCGCCCCGGCGCGATACCGCACACCGTGACGGGCCGAACCGGATCGGTCATCAGACCTTCAATGTAGACGGTGTCGCCCAGATTGATTTTCAAATCGGACGCCAGACGTGACTCCAGCACGATGACATCGCGATCGGTTGGCTGAATACCGCCGCCAATCAAGTCTTTTTGTTTGCGGAATTGCGCCTCGTTGGCCGGATCGATCCCGACGACGTCGATCGGATCTTTGCGGGCGTTGGTCATGTCGATCTCTTCACCCGGTGCGGGCGCATCGACCGGAGAGATCAAGTGCATGCGGGTCTTGTAGCGCGACGTGACGCGGGTGACGCCTTCGATCTTGGCGATCTGTGCAGCGATGCCTTCGTCGATGCTGCCCCAATGTCCACTGGGGGATTGGATGCTGATGTGGCTATGCCCAAGCCAATTGTCGACGATCTGCTCGGAGATCGTGGCTTCGACCGAGGCGTAGAGACTTGAAACCGCGACCACCGTACCGACGCCCAACATGACAGCCAGGACAATCGCGATCGTGCGGCCGGGCTTAGCGCGCCAGTTCCGTGTAGCGAGTTGCAACCAGTGTCGCATCCAGGTTCCTCGAATCGTTGATGGTCCCGACAATCTTGCCGTCCTTGAGGACGACGATGCGGTCGGCAAATCGGGCGCCGATGGGCTCATGCGTGACGGCGATGACGGTGCGTTGCTGCTCGTCAACGAGTTTGCGAAGCAACGTCCAGATGGATTCGGCGTGGTGCGAATCGAGGTTGCCGGTCGGCTCATCCGCGAGCAAGAGGGCCGGGTCGTTTAGTAGCGCCCGGGCGATCGCCACGCGCTGCTGCTCGCCGCCGGACAGCGCTTGCGGTCGATGCTGCATGCGGTGATTCATGTCCACCGATTCGAGCAGTTCCTTCGCCACAGTCTGCGCCGAACCGTTGTTGCCCCCGCCGATCAGCGACGGCAGGGCGACGTTTTCAATCGCAGTCAGTGTGGGGAGCAGGTTGAAATTCTGAAAGACCACACCAAGTCGGGATCGACGGAGCATGGTTCGTTTGCGGTCCGACATCGCCGCAATGTCCTGCCCCTCGATGAGAATCTCGCCCGAAGTCGGCAGGTCCAGCCCACCGATCAAGTGCAGGAGCGTGCTCTTGCCGGAACCGCTCGCCCCCATGATGACGAGAAACTCACCGGCAGGAACATCAAGCGAAACGCCGTCCAGTGCGTGAACGGACTCGGCCCCAAGACGAAACGTCTTGCGAAGATCCTTAACTTGTAGAACCGCGGACATTGGGGTGATTCTAACCGCTCAACACGCATTGGCCACCAAACCGGTCAATGATCGCTTTGTGTCTATATTGTGGTGCCCACAGGTTGCCAGCGGCGAGTGCCATGGAGAACTAGACGAATCGTCTCCCACAAAGAAAGGCCACCCCGCAATGAAGCAAGGTGGCCTTGGTATTCTGCATGGAGATGACGAATCATTCGCCGTCATCTTGTGAGGTTCTGGATTTGTTAATAATCCACAACTTCAAATTCATTCGGCGTGCTGCCATCAGTCTGGGCAATGACGGTCGAGGAATTCTTCGCCTTGATTGTGCTCACCAGGTCGCCTGGCAGCGTATCAAGTTGCCATCCCAGACCCCGCACGAGGATGCATGAGCACTTGCCATTGGGGCACTCGGGCGGCATGTTGTGCTGCGGAATATCGACCTGGCCATATCCTTTCAGCTTGATCCAGGAGGCGTGTCCGTCACCAAACGACACGTTGAAATTCCAATCTTTCTTGTGAAATCCCTTGGCAGTATAGTCGCCCCACGAGTACGGCCAAAAGCACCCGGAAACGTCCTGATCATATTCTTCGGTGTTATTGGCGAAGATCGCGTAGCGTGTAGCCAATTCCGTA
The DNA here is from genome assembly GCA_030429365.1 of Phycisphaerae bacterium. Lineage (GTDB taxonomy): Bacteria > Planctomycetota > Phycisphaerae > UBA1845 > UBA1845 > UBA1845. The sequence continues at coordinate 5,280 of JAUIEW010000026.1, read as the reverse complement.
TACATGATCGTATTGCCTGGATTGGGAACGCGCGAAAGCGGGCGGTGGTACATTGAATTCGATTTCCAAGCGGTTTCATTCGCGGCGGCAACAAAAAGCGGGTTGGCAAAATACGACGTCCCGAAGTAGTCAAACCCCGAGAGCTTGCTATCCTTCCAGCCCTTCATGTGCATCCCGCTGAACCCTCTGTCCGAGGGGCACTTGAAATTCGGCGCTTCGATCTGTGTGTCCTGGTTCCAATCGACAAAATTCCCCGAAAGTCTGTTCAGTCCCTTGTAGAGCACGTAGTTGAGCGGGCGGTGCTGAGAACCGATTTCAACTGTCGGCCTGCCGCTCCAGTTCGAGTTGTTGGCATTCTTTGTTACACCAAGTCCACTCTTCCCCCCAAAACCGGCATACGCCAAGTGCGCCTTGGGGTAAGTCCCATCACCCTGGCCGATGGGAATTGAGTTCTCGTTTCTGTCGTCAGAACTGTAAGTCAGCGACGCCTGCGAAACCCCCCGGATATTCGCCAGGCAAGACAACCGTTTGGCTTGTTGACGGGCCTTGCTCAGTGACGGCAACAGAATCGCCACAAGCAATGCGATGATCGAGACGACAACCAGCAATTCAACCAACGTGAAGCCATTTCTGGTTTTGCGACAGAGTGCATTCGTATTCATTAAAGTTCCTCCAGCCCCATCCCGTTTGCTGATCGGGGCAGATGCATTTGTGTGGACAACAGGCATATATTCCTCTATTGCCCGAGTGTATTTCTCATTTTTATTCGTGTTGGAGATCGACGCAAGTGCGAACACGGCGCGCAACCAAAGCGCTCCGAGATCGGATGGCCTACACAGCACCATTAAGTATCGGCATTTGATCCACCGAAGTCAAGTAACTCTTCGTACCTCGCGTGGGTCTCCCGCCTGGCACAGAAGTCCGCATTGTCGATAAACCTCCCATTCTCGACGCTGTCAGTAAGGGTTTAATCGCGCCCTCGAATTCCGGCAGCTCTGAGAGCGGCCGCATTGAATCACGGTCAAATGTGTCGTAGATGTTTCTTGGTTTGGCGAAGGATGCCTGATCGCCTCGTCGGGGTCCGTTGCTCGCCCGGGCACGCCGTGTCGGATAAGATTGGACTTTGCGCCTTCAAATCCGAACGCGCAGGCAAGCCGGGCACGGATGCCCGGTTCAGTCGATGCTGAGATTCGCAATCCAAGACCCGCACGCAGCGAGAGTGTCACCATGATTCATCCAAGCGCCGTGATCGACAAGCAAGCCACTCTGGACGACAACGTTGAAGTCGGGCCCTATGCCGTCATCGATGGCCCCGTGCATATCGGCGAGGGCACACGCGTGTGCGCTCATGCACACATCGAAGGCGACACCGACATCGGTCGCGAATGTGTTATCCATCCTTTCGCATGTGTGGGCGGTCCGCCGCAGGATCACAGTTACAAAGGGGCGCGGAGCCTTTGCAAGATTGGTGATCGGACGATCATTCGCGAGGGCGCGACCATTCACCGCGGAACCTCGGAAGGATCGGTCACCCGAGTAGGCAGCGATTGCATGCTCATGTCCAACTCGCATGTCGCGCACGACTGCACGATTGAAGACCATGTGGTCATGTCGAGTGGTGTGTTGTTGGCCGGCCATGTCACCATCTTCCATCATGCGGTGCTCGGTGGAGCGGCCATGGTTCAGCAGTTCGGTCGAATCGGTGAGTACACGATGATTAGTGGAGCGACGTTGATGACGCGCGATGCCGCACCTTTTCTGACCTACTCCGATCGTTGCTTCTGTCACGGCATCAATCGGGTCGGTATGCGGCGGGGCGGTTTCGATCGCGAGTCAATCGATGAAGTGCGCCACCTTCATCGCAAAGTGTTTCGCGAGACGGGCCAACTCATGCGCGCTGCGAAAGAGATGGTCGAAACAACCAAGACCAAGGCCGGCGAACGCTTCTTGGAATTCATATTGGCGGAAAGCAAACGCGGGATCGGTGCAAGCCGGCGAAAAGGCGTCGGCAAGACCGCGGACGCCGCTGAATAACCGTCGCCAACACTTCGTCCAGCGCACTCTTCACTTCAATGCATATTTGCGCAGTTAGCCACAACTGATGTGAATATGGCTAGGTTACGAAGAACAACAAAGGTGTGTCCGCGCCAATCCATCAATGCGAGTCGATGCAAAAGGGGGATATTATCCATACGTTGGCGACGGCGCGCGGCGTGGAGGTAAAAACGCGCTGTGTCGATTCAATTTTGATACGAGTTTTCTATTGCCAACGATGCAGCCAACAGTAGGATGTGCCCGGTCGCTGAGATACGCACTGGCATTTCTGGTTGTTTTGTTTTCGAGAGAATCACGTCTTGTTTCGATTCGGGGCGCCCAATGGGTGCCGATCACGGACGATCGACCGATTCATTGTCAGTTGCAACATTAAGCGCCGTCTTGATCCAAAAGCCACGGAGCTATCGATGCTTCTTTCCCCTCCGGAAGGCACCCGGCATCCTCAAACGATGTCGGGTGCTTTCTTCTTTTTCGCAGATTCCACTTTGCGCTTGAAAACAACGGAACGCATGTTGCGAGGTGCACCGCTCGCGTTTGAACCCATTGGGTTTTTTCTACCCGCATCCTCAGGCCGGTGAGGCCGCCATCGTTACGGCATTGGGCTCGGCGAAGTTTGGCCTGCGAGCAGAGGGCGGACCATGGCTCAAGACTGCCTGGGGAACCTTAAGGGCCTTTCGCTGAACAACTTGCAACTGCGATCGTGCTGACGACCGCGAGCCGGCCCACGGGATTCATGACCCGACGAACTCCGACACTTGCCCAACGCTTCAGAATGAAATAAAAGCAAACATGGCGCGAATGCCTGAGTGAGTCCGTTCAACAAAACTGTGAAACGAGGTATCGATGCTCGACCGATCCAAGACAGCAGCTTGCAAGTTGGCCATCCTGATGGCGTTGGTGATGCCCAATGTTTCGTTTGGGCAAAACGACGCGAACAAGGAAGGGGCAAAAGTCAATGAGCCTGCACCGGCAGAGGTCGTGGCGATTCTCGAACGACTCGAACAAGCCGGCAAAGACATCAAAACCATCCGCTGTAAAGTCGAGTTCAAAACTGAAGACACCTTGAACATCACCGAGACCACCCGCTATGGCACCATCCAATTCAAACGTGCCGAGCCCAATCCGATGTTTCTGGTGTCCTTCGACAAGATGGTGGCCGACGGCATATTGCTCCGCCAACAGGTCTGGTATCTCTTCCGCGATCGGTGGCTGATCGAAGCCAACAGCAAAAGTCAGAACCGCATCGATCGAGAAATCCTCGAACCCGGTGAGCAAGCCGACTTCTTCGATCTCGACAAAGCCCCGTTCCCCATGCCATTCGGGCAGAAGAAAGAGCAGATCCTCAAGAATTTTGAGGTCAAACTCATCCCGCCTCAGCCGGGTGATCCCGCAGCGTGTGACCATCTGCTTTGCAAGCCCAAGGAAGAGTCCGGTCTCGCCCGCGACTATGGGCGACTCGACTACTACGTCTCCCGCAAGTTGAATTTGCCCCTGCGAATTCTGGTTGAAGACGCCCCCGGAACCAACCTGAAGGTCGCAGACTTTGGCGACCTCACAGAAAAAAGCATCAATCTGGATTTGCCCGACAGCGCGTTTGTTTTACCCAAGGAAACAGACGGTTATCATAAGACCACAGAGCCCAAGCGCCCTCAGCCACCCGGAGAATAAGGCGCTCAACAACTAACTTGGGGGATGGCAAAAATGCCGACCACAATGCGGGCCGTTCGCAAAACCAAAAGCGAACGCGGCCTGACTGTTGAAGACGTACCCATTCCGTCAATCAAATCTGATGAAGTCTTGGTCGAAGTCGAGGCAGCCGGCATCTGCGGTACCGATCTGCACATCTGGAAATGGGATGCGTGGAGTCGCAACCGCATCAAGCCGCCGTTGACGCTGGGCCATGAGTTTTCCGGTACGGTGGTCGAGGTCGGTTCGCAAGTTGAGCACACGCAGGTTGGAGATTTCGTTTCCGCCGAATCGCACATCACGTGCGGCATGTGCTACCAATGTCGGACCGGACAGGCCCACTTATGCCCGCGTACGCGCATCCTCGGTGTCGATATCGACGGCGCGTTTGCCGAATACGTTGCTGTCCCAGAAAAAGTCATCTGGCTCAACGATCGTGAGAAGATCAGCGCCGAAATTGCGGCGATTCAAGAGCCATTCGGTAACGCCGTTTTCGCGACGCTCGATCAGGACATCACGGGCAAAAGCGTGGCGATTCTCGGTTGCGGTCCGATTGGATTGTTCAGCGTCGGCATCGCCAAGGCCAGCGGCGCATCGTACGTTTACGCCACCGACATCAACGACAATCGTCTCCAACTGGCCAAGACCATGGGCGCGACAGAAGTCTTCAATCCCAAAGAAGGCGGTGATGTCGTCGATCGATTGTTCGAAGCCAATCAAGGCCTCGGGATCGATGTTGTCTTGGAGATGAGTGGATCGCCCATCGCGATCAATACCGCGTTTCGCGCGGCGCGTCATGGCGGGAGCGTGGTCCTGTTCGGCATACCAGCCGACCCGGTGGAGATCGACATCGCGGAGAACATGATTTTCAAGAATCTGCACGTGACCGCACTGAATGGTCGCAGGATTTTCGAAACATGGTTCAAGACCCGTTGGTTGCTCGCGAACAAGGTCGTGGATCTGACCCCGCTGATCAGCAAGACCATTGTGTTCGATGAGATCAACGACGCGATGGAACTGCTGGCCAAGGGCGATGCGTGCAAACTCGTGCTCATCCCCGAGATTCAGTCGCCGCGTGCACCGAAAGTTGCGTCAACGTGGCGGGTGGCTGACGACGTCAGCGACCACGGAACCGTTCAACATCGATAGTCTGGGTGAATCGATTCATCGTCTGAAAACCAAACCAAGGGAGAAGCGTCATGTACGGGGCAATGCAGGAAGCGTTGCAGCAGGAACTGTCGTCGATCCGCGATGCCGGATTGTTCAAACAGGAGCGTGTGATTCAGACGCCTCAGTCTGCAAACATTCGTGTTGCGTACCCTGAAGCGAGCGAACCCAAACAGGTTCTCAATTTTTGTGCCAACAACTACCTGGGACTCTCCTCTCACCCTGCCGTAATCGAAGCCGGAATTGAAGCGATCAAATCGCATGGTTTCGGGCTTTCCTCCGTTCGGTTTATCTGCGGCACCCAGGACATTCACAAAGAACTGGAAAAAAAGATCGCCGAATTTGTCGGTGCGGAAGATGCCATCCTCTATG
>JAUIEW010000321.1 GCA_030429365.1 Phycisphaerae bacterium | reverse complement strand
GGGGCACGCGCCTCACCATAACCGAAAGTGGTTTTCTGCAGTTTCCAGATTCAAAGCGACTGGAAGTGCTGCGTTCAAACACAGAAGGCTGGAATATCCAGGCCCAGAACATTGCCGATCATGTCAAAGGTTAGCGAAGCCATCGGTTCTGCCACCGTGTTTGCGGCTCTTGGCGATATCACGCGTCTCGAGCTTGTGTCTCGCCTAAGCGACGGGCAGTCGCATTCCATTGCACAGCTCACGGATGGTCTTGACCTCACGCGTCAGGGTGTCACAAAACATCTGCATGTGCTGAAGCAAGCTGGCATGGTTACCAGCAAGCGTGTGGGAAGGGAAAGCCGGTTTGCCATCAAGCCCGATCCAATTGCCAAGGCCAGAGACTACCTGGCTCGCGCTTCGGCGCAGTGGGACGACGCGGTCGAGCGGCTGAGAGCCTCCGTCGAGGATTGATGCTGAGGCACCACACCCTCGGCCTGATGATCATGCAGTGGCCTAACGGTTGGTCAATGCTCAATGGCCATGGCGCGCAACTAACCGGCGCGCAGGATCTTCTCCATCTTCCTTCCCTTGGCGAGTTCGTCGACGAGTTTGTCGAGGTAACGGACCTGGCGCGTGAGCGGATTTTCGATCTCTTCAATCCGGTAACCGCAAATGACGCCTGTGATCAGTTGCGCGTTCGGGTTGAGCTTGGCGTCTTTAAAAAACTCCTTGAAGGTTGCCGTACCATCCACGAATTTCTGTAGCTGTTTGTCGTTGAAGCCGGTCAGCCACTTGATCACCTGGTGCAGCTCTTCTTTGGTCCGGCCTTTCTTCTCGACCTTGGTCACGTAGTGCGGATAGACCGATGAGAAGGTCATCTTTGCAATTCGCTCGTTGTGTTCAGGAGTCGTTGTCGGCATGGGATTATCCCCGGAAGGCGTTGTCAGGGAGCCACCAAGTCCAAACCAATTGGGTCGTCAATCGGCGGCTGCCACTAATTGATTGAAGATCATAGCGATTTTCGCATTCCTCGCATTTGGGTGAGGCTACGTTTTTTGGCAGCGGAGTCACAAGAAAGCACTCGCCGAAGCATCAAAGACGCTGCGGCGAGTGCCCTGACGGGATTGGCCTCCGCGTACGGGGGCGAGTCCTGGCGATTGAAGGTGTCAACTTTGATCGCGAATCAGGAGTCAATCACTCACCGAACCCTCTCTGAAAATCCGCGAAATCTCTAAGGTCCACGTCAGCGTCGCCATCAATGTCAGTCACGAATGGACTTCCGTCGAAGCATGCTGTTGAGGTTGTCCCTTGTCGCTGATTGTCTGGACCGGTCATGCAGGCGCCGAGTTTGTCGTAGTCGTCCAGGTCTACATCTCCGTCGAAATCGAAGTCGATGTCCGGGCCCGTCGCTGTTCCGGAAGCGACGGAGTTACCCAGATTGGCCTGGGTTAGGGCGACGTCGATTGTGTTGATGATACCATCGACGTTGATGTCCCATCGGGCGCTGTTGGCGCCTGTCACGAATTCGCCCAAGTGGTTTAGAATCAAGTCGACGTCGGAGGCGTTCGTCATGCCGTCGGGTGCGGCGTCACCGACAACGCTTCGGATCACGCAATCGGTATCGCCACCAAGCGGTGCTCCGCCATCCTGCGACATCAATGCTCCCGCAAGGTCGATCGTGTAGGTTGAGGTATCTGGAAGATCACCTTCGGCGAACTCGATCGAAAGCGCGGTCCCACTTGTACCGTTGTTCAGGTTCACCGACATCGGTGCGTAGCTGATCAGCGACTGATCGACGATAGAGATATCGCCGGGTTCCAGCGTGGCGTTTGCGGGAACCATCGTTTCATCAAACCCGACAAGGATTTTCTGAATGCCGCCGCGCCGCGGTTCGGAGCTCGGACCGTTGCTTCCCGTGTTGTTGGCAGTCTTGCTGGCATCGAGTGGGATGGCGAATTCGCCGGCACTGCCATGTTCCCGAACGCTCGACCACGACGTAATCGCGCCCGAAACACATGGCGTAATAGTCGCTTCGCAAGTGATCGGATCGATTCCGCTGTCTTCAGTGAAGGCGACCGTACACGCAACGTTAAACTGACTGGACGCCAGCGTGGTTAATGTCGGCGATTGGATCGTTGCATCATCGAAATCGTTGTCATCGATACCAATGTTCGTACCGTCCGGGTTGTCACTGTTCCAGACGAACGCGGTTGGCAAACCTTGACCATTCGCTACCTGAACATCCAGTCCAACGGTCACAAAACCGTTCGAGCAGGGCTGCTGCATGACCGCAATGCTGCACGACGGGTTCGCCGGGGGCGCAACGGTGACCGCAAATCCTGCACACGCCGTTTCGTTCTCGTCGTCTGTCACGCAAACCTCGCCAACATAGTCGCCGGGCGAAGCGTAGTGGTGGTCGCCTGGAACTTCGCCGTCCATGCCGGCGACATCGCCAGGGTCACCGAATGGCGCTTCGACCAGTTCGATGGGTTCTTCGCCGTCACCCTCGCCCCAATCGATGGTTGCGATGTGCGTGTCACGCGTTCCAGGATCGTTGAACAGCGCGTTGACATGAGCGACTTTGCCAAACTCGACAGCGCTTGCCGGTTGCTGAACCGAAGTGATCGTCGGCGGTTCGTTGAAGACCGTGATGACCAGCGACTGACAAACCGGCCGCGCCATCAAATCGTTCGTGCAGACCTCGACGTTGTAAAATCCGTCGTCGGCATACACGTGGGTGCCGGCCAGCTCTGCGTCAAAGCCATTGGTTGATACCTCTGCAACATCAGAAGGTGTGTCATCACCCCAATTGATGGCGACCTCGCCGGTCGTCGCCGGGAACTGTTCGATCGTTGCGATGACCACGTCGATCAATTCGCCTTCGCTGACGGTGAAGTCTTCGACCGTCGCCAACGTCGGAACGCCAATGTTGATATCCGTCACCGAAGCGTGAGCGACGTTACCGGCAACGTCTGTGGCTTCGCCGGTTGCACTCTGCCCGATTCCAAATGCGTCCAACACGATTTCTGTTGGGCAATTGGAGACGCCGGACCGATCGTCGCCGCACAAGAACTCGACGGTGACGACGGTGTCATGGTCGCCGTTGGCGTTGGCAGGCGGTGTGACGTTCGCAGTGATTGTTGGCGGGGTCCAGTCGATGTTAATGCCGGTTTCACTTGCGGTGGCGATGTTACCTGCGAGGTCGACAGCTGTCCCGTTTGCACTGAAGTTGGTCCCTTCGGTGTCAATGATGGCCGGGGGCGTGCAGCTCTGAACGCCAGATAAACCGTCGGTGCAGATGAAGTTCACCTTCACGATGGCGTTACGCCAACCGGCTGCGTTTGCCTCGGGCATCGTGTTGGTCGTGATGACCGGCGCCGTCTTGTCGATACGGATGTCGTTGACTGTTGCGGTGGCCTGGTTGCCCGCGGCGTCTGTTGCGACGCCGTTCGCACTGAGGTTTGCACCCTCAGCCGACACGATCGTATCCGTCGGACAGTCTGCAATTCCAGAAATGTCATCGACGCATTCGAACGACACGGTCACGTCGCTGTTGTTCCAACCGTTGCCATTCGGTTCGGTCCGCGACGCGGTGATGATTGGCGGTGTCTTGTCGATCATGATGCCGTCGGCCATTGCCGTGCTGGTGTTACCGGCTTGGTCTTTGGCTTCACCGAAAACGCATGGATTCTGCCCTTCGTTGGTCAATGTCGTGGCACCCGTGCAACTTGCCACGTCCGACAGTGCGTCGGTGCAGACGAAGCTGACATTCACATCGGACGTATGCCAACCGTTGAGTCCATTCGAGCCGACGATCATCGGTGCGATGTTCGGCGGCGTGGCGTCGCGTTTGATGGTCACGCTGTTGGAAGTGACGCCACCGACGGATTCTGCCGAACACGTCAGGGTCGTTCCACCCGTGTCGAAACCGATCGTGCTGGCATCGCAGCCGATCAGGTTGGAAATCGGCGAGTCGGGATCGTTGGCCGCCCAGTTGACAACAACGTCGGATGTGTACCACCCGTTGCTTCCAAGCGTTCCGCTGACAATTGGTGAAACGATCGGAGGCGTAAAGTCCGCACCGCAGACGCCTTGCGGCGCCGGAGCAGTCGTTGACATCACCGAATCATGGTTGTCGGCGATGTTGGCTTCGAGAGCCTGGGCCAGTGCGTCGGCATGGTTGGTTAGGTCGGTCGAGACAAACGGATCGTTATTGAGACTGCAGCCGACGCGAGCGACGATCACGACCTCTGCCGACTCGCCGTTGGCGATGGTTCCGAGTCCGCACGTGACGGTTCCCTTAGGCGATTGCGGGCAGGTCGCGAACACGAACGCCGCGCCGGGGGTGATGAACGCGCCGTTGGAATCGAAGTCATCTGCGTTCGGCGCGCCACTGACAATTGTCGCACCATCGATCGCAACGCTTGTTCCCAGGCTGTCGCCGAATCCACTGTCGCTGACGGTCAAGCGAGCGTTTTGAAACCAATTGCTACCGTCGCGATTGTACGTGTACACGGCCCCCTTGCCGCCATCGCGATTGCGAGCGCCGACGACGATGACGTTGCCGTCGATGGCGACGGATTGACCGAAGAAGTCGTTGCCTCCGCCATCGCTTGCCGAAAGTGTCGCCTGCTGCGTCCAGGCGGTTCCGTCGCGTTCAAAGACGAGTGCGGTGCTTGCGATGCCGTCGCCAAAGAGATCCTGATTGCCGATGACGATCAAGTCACCATCCAGCGCAACGGATTGACCGAACGAACCGGGCGTCGGCAGTCCGGTGACATCGGCTTCGGTGATGACGGCTTGGGTTTGCCAACTGCCGTTCTCGCGTTTG
>JAUIEW010000025.1 GCA_030429365.1 Phycisphaerae bacterium | reverse complement strand
CCGTTGCTGCAGAACTCAATTCCGTTGCACGGCTCACCGTCATCGCATTCGACGGGTATTCCTTCGAAGCATATTCCGTTGCTACAGAATTCGACACCGTTACAGGCGTCCCCGTCGTCACATTCAACCGGGTCGCCCTCGATGCAAATGCCATTGCTGCACAGTTCCAAACCGTTACACGCATCGCCGTCGTCGCAGACAACCGGATCACCCGCAATGCACACGCCGTTGCTACAGAACTCAACGCCATTGCACGCGTCCTCATCGTCGCAGACGAGCGGGATGCCCGCATGGCAGACGCCGTTGCTGCAAACTTCTTCACCGTTGCACCCATCACCATCGTCGCAATCGGCGTTGGCAAAGCAATTGGCGGAAGCGGCTACGAAGACATTATCGATCGCCGCTTCGATCACGCTGCCCTGTCCCGTCGACACGCCATCACTGGCACTGAAGCGAACATGAACGGTATCTGTTAAGTCAATGAATTCGTGAATGTTGACCGACACGCTGGTCCATAGATTGGTGCCCGGTTCATCATATGGCACGAAGTCAACCGTGACCCAATTGGCGCCGTCGTCACTGACTTCAGCCGCGAAGAAATCACCAGGGTCTTCGCCGATGTCGCGGTTGAAGAACCAACGTGCAAAAGCAAGCCTGGCCGTCAATTGCCCGCTCATGTCGATCGGCGGCGTGACCATATGGACGATGCCGTTGTCAACGTCCTGGTTGCCCAAACTGCTGTTCTGCGCCGTGAATGCGCAGTTGGTTCCTTCAAATGCGTCTTCCGGCTGGCCCTGGTCGTTCCCGCTGAACGTGCCAATCGGATTTCCGATGATCCAGTCGCCTTGCGTGGCGGTGCTACCGAAGCCGCGCAGGTCCCAGCCGTTGGTGTTGCCATTTTCGAAGTCGTCTTCCAACATCGTGGTCATGCACGTGTCGAGATCTTCGGCACAGAATTCGCCAACGGCACAGGGCGACCCCGGCGGCAGACACAAGCCATCGATGCATGCTTCGACACCATTGCAATACAAACCGTCACCGCATTCGCTGGACGATCCGCAAGTGGTCACGTCGCCATAGGTGAACGTCATGGTCAAGCCAGATGTGCTGATATTGGCGATGACGTTTCCGGTTGGAACAATTTGACCGAACTGATACGAGTCGGTGTTGGGAGTCGTGGTTTCATCAATGCGATCGACTCCGTCACCGTGATAGACGTCGCCGCCATCGCCCCGATTGAACCCGTGCTCCAGGTCATAATTGCCGTCGGCCTGCAAGAGCGCCATGCGATAATGGTTGTTATTCTGAGGCCAACCGACTTGACCCGGAAAGCCCTCGTCGGTGTTTTGCGCCTTGCCTTCGTCAATATGCCAGATTGCGAGCCCGCCTTGCGGCATGGCCGTTTCGATGCCGATTGGTTGGCGATTTTCGATCAGAAGGTACTCATCTTCGAGGTCGGCATAACCCGCATCGATGCGGTATACGACTTGGTTGAACTCGACGTTGGGAGCGGTGTATCGATTGGGTGAGTCGATGACGATCGGTTCAAGCCAGCCCAGTTGGATTTTGGAATACGCAGAAAAGTGGGGCGGGTGATACTGCGACTGATCGAATCCCCATGCGTTGGCCATCATGCCCCATGAACCTGCGCCCTGGCCGCCACCGTTGATGTCGTAGTAGTCTGGCAGGCCGAAGAAGTGACCCGTTTCGTGGGCAGCGACCCCGATTCGGCTGATCTCGTTTCCAGAACTGCCCCACAACGCGGGTTCGGTGTGATAGTCAAAGACATCAACTGCCACGCCATTGCTGTTGAGATCGTTGCTGACCCACCAGACCGTACCGGGAATTTGAAACAGCGCCCAACGGTGCGACCAGATCCAGTTTCCGCCTCCGCCGCCGGTCTCAGCGCCGTATCCGGAGTGAATAATACTGATGGCATCAATCCGACCATCGAGGTCAAGATCGAAGTCGGCGAAGTCAATGAATGGGTCAACAGCATCGAGGGCATCCTTGACCATGCCCTGGGCGTTGTTCGGGTAGTTGAGCGTCAAGCCGTTGGAACCGGCTGCGTAGTACGCCTCATCGTGCGGCAGGGTCACCCATGCCGCGACGGTGCTGTTGATGGTGAGTTGGCCATACGAGTTTTCGAGAAAGCAGTCGCGAACGCTGCCGGTTGGTGCGAGCGTTGGATCGCCGCCGGCTGCGTTCCACAACACATCGAAGTCTTCGCGCGGGCGCGTGTGAACACCGAAGTCGTGGTCCGCAAACTTGCACAGCACGACGAGATTCTTCACCGTTCCGGTTGCGCCGGATTCCATCTTGTCCCGCGATTTACTCAACACAGAGGTCGGTGGGTCGGCCAGCAAACGCCTGCGCGTTGTTTCGATCACGCGATCGTCGGGTTGTAACTTGGGCGTGAGACCCGCCGCTGCAGGATCGGATTTGCCAACCAAGAGGTCAGTGGCGGTCAGTTCACCGCGATCGCTGCGTTTTGCGTAGACGTACGATTTATTCTTGAGGACCACGGTGAAGCCTTGCATATCTTCAAACCAGTGGTACTCGGGGTAACCAAATATTCGCAGCGTGATGGGGGTACCGTCCGGTTGAAGCAGTTGAATGGGTGTCGGCGATGCCGGCATCGCGGAAACGATCGGGGCGACGCTGTACGTCACGAGAACGAATGCGAATAGAAGCAGCGCGCGGACGCTCCCTGCTTGTACCGGTTTCATTCGCGATGACATCGTCGTACCCATTCGATTCGGCTGTCCACCCACACAAATTCCCCCACCCTAATTTATGCGCTTGCCGGGGCAGATTCAACGAATGATCACTGGAGTTGGTTGACGGGGCTACATAATTTGACATTTCTGCGAAGTTATCCGAAGTGTGTCTGCAAAGTTGCCGCCACCACTGGTTGCGATCGGTGTACGGAATCGGACGTCGGGCCGGTGCAGGAGTTGATGTGAAAGACCCAAGGTTGCCGTTTGACGCCGCTCGCACCATACTTCCTTTGAACCCAAAGGAACACGGGCCAATCAGAATTTGACGAGAGTTTGCCTCCATGGAATCAGTCGAACCGCGACCAGAACCCGCCGACAAGCGCAAGCTTACCTGCATGGAAATCATGGGGGGCAACAAGGCGTACGACGGCGCGGTGTCAGTTCCCGGTATCGATGCCTGGATTTACAGCAAGCCGTTCGGCGGGGATGAAGCCGGCGGAGACATTCACTACCTTTCGGTGTGCGGGGGAAGCAAGATCACGCGGTTGGCGGTTGCGGATGTCTCTGGTCATGGCGGAAGCGTTGGTGAACTCGCGAGTCAACTGCGCAACTTCATGCGGCGATACATCAATCGTGCGAATCAAACGCGCATCGTTCGCCATCTCAATCGGAGTTTTCTGCGCCAAGCCGACGGGACGCATTTCGCGACGGCGATCGTGGCGACCTACTTCGCGCCGTCCGAAGATCTGATCATCTGCAATGCGGGCCATCCGCCACCGCTGCTCTATCGGGCGGCGAAGGAAACCTGGCACGAGTTGAATCCCAACGAACCGGAAACGTCGGGGTCAGCCGCCAATCTTCCGTTGGGCATTATCTCCGAGACGAAGTTCTATCAGTATGCGGTGAAACTCGAAGTTGATGATCTCGTGTTGTTTTACACCGACGGTCTTCCTGAGACGACTGATGCCGATGGCAAGCAGCTTGGTCAAGCGGGACTTATGAATCTGGTCGCAGAGATCGATGTTGACGAGCATGAGACGTTTGTTGCATCGCTCCGCGGCCGATTGGCTGAGTTTCGCGGCGGCGTCGACGAAGGTGACGATGTCACCGCAATTCTGATTCGCCACAATGCCGCCCGCACACCGCGACCCTCGCTGGGGGAGAACCTCAAAGTCATCGGTAAGCTGTTGCACCTAGTGAAAGTCTGAACGCATCGGGTGGGCCGTGCCCACCGCCGTTTACGATACAACAACAAAATGGTGGGCACGGCCCACCCTTGCGTCGACTTTCGGTAGAGCATTTGCCTACCCGGCCAACTCTTCGCGAAGCCTGTTGCCGCCGTTTTTGCGCAATCGGTCGAGCACGTCTTGATGAATCTGGCTGACGCGTGATTCGGACAGTGACAGCACGCTGCCGATTTCCGACATCGTCAGGTTTTCATAGTAGTAAAGCACAAGAATGGCTTTTTCGTTTTTCGACAAACCGCGGCTCAGATATGCGGCGAGCATCGATCGCGAAATATTGTTCGACGGGTCATGGGCTTGCGGGTCGGGAATGGAGAGCGCCCGTTGTTCGGCAGCGTTTCGATCGCGAGATGATTCCAGCGTGCTGAATGGGACGGCCTGTCCCATCGACGAAATGCGCGACATGCGGTTGAACTTTGGGACGGACATGCCCATTCGATCCGCGATTTCCTGTGGTAAGGGATTGCGCTCGTGGGCTGCACGGAGCATGTGCGCGATCTGATCCCGTTTCTTTTCAAACGTGCGAATCGCTCGCCCATGCGTGTCGATCGTTCGCATCCAATCGACGACGGCGCCGAAGAGTCGTTGACGACAATAGGTGGGAAAAGTCGCGCCACCGCTGGGGTTGTAGGTTTCGATCGCTTGCACCAAACCGTCGAACGCGGCACAACGGATTTCGTCGTATGAAATGTGCGGCGGGAGTCGGCGAGCCATCCGTCCGGCATGCTGATTTACCAACGGGACATATCGCTGGACCAATGCGTTTCGGTCCTTCTTGGTACGGTCCTGCAAGTACCGTCGCCACAGTTTTTGTTCGACTTCCGTGTGTGCTCTTCCTGCTTTCATCGCGTTCCTCCTTACCGCGGGCTGAGTCCGGGCGCACGCCGTCCGTGCATGGGATTTGTTGGCGCGAAGCGCGTATTGATTCCGACTTTGGAATCTCAAGTTTTGATTTCAAACAGAGTGGGCGCGACTTGACCTGAAAAGGAGGACTCGATCTTGGCAAGAAAAAGGTACCCCCAAAAAGGGGCAGTAGCTATAGGGAATGATCCCGAGATTATCGGAACTTGAACAGCTTGTTGGGGAATCAACCTTAGGATACGTGGTGTGGCAGCTTGATGCGCTCGATGTGTTCGCATCGGCCACTGTTGGGATCGACACTTGCGATGATTCCGCAGATGTTGACGTCATCGGTGGCGACGTCGAACCGTGCGGGGATGGCGTGGACCATCGACTGCAGCACGCGGGCTTTGTCTCTCCCGAGGACGCCGTCGTACGGGCCCGTCATGCCCAGGTCGGTGATGTAGCCGGTTCCACCTGGGAGTACACGCTCGTCGGCTGTCGGGATATGTGTGTGCGTGCCGTATAAGATGCTGACGCGCCCGTCGAGGTGCCAACCCATCGCGACTTTTTCGCTGGTGGCTTCCGCGTGCATGTCGCACACGATGATCTTTACTTCGCTTGGAATCTTGGCGAGGACGCGGTCGGCGGCTTTGAAAGGGCAGTCGCCCTGGGGTTTCATGTAGAGACGTCCAAGCAGCGAAAATACGGCGATCTGCGTACCGTTATCGGTTTCGTGGATCGCGAATTCCCGCCCCGGTGCTGTGGGCGGAAGGTTGGCGGGTTTGACGATTTGTGGTGCGGTTTCCAAAGTCGCGATGATTTCGCGGCGACGATAGATATGGTCGCCGAGTGTCACGAGGTTGACACCCGACTTGAGAAGTTTCTCAAAGAGCGTGGGCGTGATGCCCGAACCGGACGAGATGTTTTCGGCGTTGACGATTGCGCATTCAATGTTGCGTTCTTTGACGATCTTGGGCAATTCGTGCGCGATTGCCTTCCTGCCAGGATTCCCGACCACATCGCCTGCACAAAGAACATTGATACCCATTGACACATCGTGCTTTCTGTTTGCCGCCGTTTGCGTGGCGGGGCGATACGATCGATTATCGTGCAATGCCCACAGCGCGAATTTCGCGCAACACCGTGACCCGTACTTCGCCGGGATAGGTCATTTCCTCTTCGATTCGCTTGGCGATATCGTGGGCGATCTTGGACGCTCGCGCGTCGTCGACCTTCTTGGCATCGACAATCACACGCACTTCGCGACCGGCTTGGATGGCAAACGCCTGTCGAACGCCGTGTTGTTCTGTCGCCAGTGACTCAAGCTGTTCGAGTCGCTTAATGTACCGTTCCAACGATTCGCGACGACCACCGGGACGTGATGCGCTGATCGCATCTGCCGCCGCGACCAGTGGTGTGTATGGGCTTGTGGCCTCGACGTCGCCGTGGTGTCCCCAAATGGCGTTGAGGACTTCCGGTTTTTCATTGTAGCGTTTGCAGAACTCGTATCCCACCAGCGGGTGCCCGCCTTCCTGCTCGTGGTCGATGGCTTTTCCGATGTCGTGCAGCAGACCGCAGCGACGGGCCAGGCGGCCATCGAGACCGAGTTCGTCGGCCATATTCTGGCAAAGGAACGCCACTTCGATGCTGTGGCGTAGGACGTTTTGACCGTAACTGGTGCGGTAGGAAAGGCGGCCCAAAAGCTCCATCTGGCGTTTGTGCAGCCCGCCGATATTGGCTTCGACGCTTGCTGCTTTTCCGGCGGCCATCACGTCCTTTTCGACATCCTTGGCCGTCTCCTCGACGAGTTCTTCGATTCGCCCCGGGTGAATTCGGCCGTCCTGAATAAGTCGCTCCAACGACCGACGGGCGACTTCGCGGCGAACCGGGTCGAACGCGCTGACGATGACCACACCGGGCGTGTCGTCGACAATGACGTCGACACCGGTGGCTTTCTCGAATGCACGGATGTTGCGCCCTTCACGACCGATGACGCGGCCTTTCATTTCGTCCGACGGGATGTCGACGGTCGAGACGGTGCTGGCTGACGTATGCTCAGCCGCCGACCGCTGGATCGCGGTGATGATGATTTCGCGGGCCTTTTCGTCGGCTTCTTCTTTGGCTTCGGTCAGTGTGCGGTCGATCAGGCGGGCCGCATCGTTTTCGATATCGTGCTTGACGATTTCGAGGAGGCGGCGTTTGGCTTCGTCGACGCTCATGCTGCTGATTCGGACGAGTTCGGCTTGCTCGCGTTCGAGGGCTTCGTCGAGCCTGGCTTCCTTGGCGGAAACTTCTTCCTCGCGTTTGGCGAGTTTCTTTTCGTTGGCTTCGATGTTGCGTTCTTTGGTGGCGAGCGTGTCGAGCTTGCTGTCGACACTGTCTTCGCGTTTGGAAAGCCGCTTTTCGGTTTCCTTGAATTCGGCACGGACGGTGGCTGTTTCCTTGGCGAATTCTTCCTGTCGTTTGAGCGCTTCCGCTTTGGCGTCTACTTCGGCGGCTTTGAGCAGTGTTTCGGCTTCGCGGCGGGCTTCCTGCACAATGCCATCGGCTTCGGCGCGTTGCGATGCGGCTCGCATCTTGCTGCGAACGAGTACGCCGACCAGGGCCAGGGCGATACCAATGATGCCGCCGTATGCGAGGTCGGGCGAATCGAACGCCGCGATGAGCCTTGTGTTGATAATCGCGAGCATCTGAAGTCCATCCAGTTTAGGGTTTCAATTTTTACGCGAACGTCCGTCGTGTATCCGGGCGAAGCATTCGCGGGACTCTGGAGCTTGCAATGAGGGGTGGGCTGGGCCAGCCACCATCAACGATGGGCCTGATTCAACCGAGGGGTCTAACAGCGATTTGGAGAAAGAATGAGATTCTAGACCACCAACGTGTGCGGATCGGTTTTGTTGTCCTGATCGATTCGAACATCAAAGATCGATCGCTCTACCCAGATCGGTTGATGGGCAAAGGGGCGCGGACCGGCAGATACCTGATGGATCGACCGCATGCTTCCGAAGGACAACGTGGCGTCCGGTGAAACCGACCCGCCCGTCCATCGCCAAAAGCAATGGAACAGGTTTGCAGTTTCATAATTCCGAGCAGGGGCATTCCAGGCGGCATAACCCCATTCGGGAGGAGTTCTGGCAGCGTGGTCAATGCGCGTCGCGCACAGCCAACAACCAACACCAGACTCAGAATGAACCAGGACACCAACATCATGATCAAACGACTCGCTACACGATGGATTTCTGATGGCACCGATCCGGTTGCCGACTGTCTCGAATCCGGGATCCGGCGATGCTCACTCGTGGTCAAGAGGTATTAGAATCTCGAACGACCAACTTTCTCGTACGTCAACTGCTTATTAAGGCTAAATCGCTGTGAGAGTTTGCGAACCCTCAATGCAAACAAATTCCTTACCTGCCGATCACCGCCCAACACCCCGTGTGCGTTCAAACCTCACCCACGCGGTTGCGGCTTTCGGTTGTTAACTGTTTGATTACAAATACTTAGCGGACAATTCGTCCAGCCGAACGGAGTATAGGCCCAGGTGCCCTCCTGTCAAGCAGAATGCTGAAAGGCCTAAGGTGTCGCCTGAGGTCCCGTCGAAGTTGGTTGCAACGCATTTCAGGACCATGGAAGCAGCCCACTTTCGGACGGCTCACGCATGTCATAGGATTCGACGTTTGGTCCAAATAGCCCCCTGACGGAGGACAACCGATGGATTCACTTCTCGACCGGTTTTGCCGGTACGTCAAAATCGAAAGCGGAGCAGTCGAAGGCGCTTCAAACTACCCCAGTTCGCCGGGGCAGCTTGAAATGGGGAAATTACTGACAGGTGAACTTGAGGCGATGGGCCTGAAAGATGTGTCGATGGACGAGCACGGAATCGTCATGGGCACCATCCCGGGGAACATGCCAAATGCGCCGGTGATTGCCTGGATTGCCCACGTCGACACTTCGCCAGAATTCACTGGACTCAACGTCAAACCCATTGTGCACGAAAGCTACGACGGCGGCGACATTGTCCTGCCCGGTTGCACCAGCCGGGTCATCCGCCCAACTGAAAATGACGACCTCGCGGCGCTGAAGGGAAAGACGATCATCACCACTGACGGTACCACTTTGCTCGGCGCTGACGACAAAGCCGGGATCGCCGTCATCATGGACGCGGCCCAGTACCTGATGGACCATGGTGAAATCAAGCGTGGTGACATTCGCGTGTGTTTCACATGCGATGAGGAAATCGGACATGGCGTCGATCACGTTGAATTGAACAAGCTTGGTGCGGTTGTCGGGTACACGCTCGATGGCGAAGGGCAGGGCTATGTTGAGTTTGAGACGTTTTCAGCCGACCTCGCGACTGTCACCGTGACCGGTGTCAACACCCACCCCGGTTATGCCAAAGGCAAGATGGTCAACGCCATTCGCATTGCATCGGAGTTTATTCAAAGAATGCCGGCTGATCGTCTCGATCCAGCTGTCACCGAAGGACGTGAAGGGTTCTTGCATCCGTATGTTTTCGAGGGTGGTGTGGCCGAATCGAAGATCCGGATTTTGCTGCGCGACTTTGATGACGCCAAACTCACCGAGTATCGCGACCTGTTGCACTCGATCGCCAACGAACTTCTCGATGAACATCCGAAAGCGCAGATCAGCGTAGTCATCAAGGAGCAGTATCGCAACATGGCCGCCGGTATCGCCAAAGAACCCCGAGCCGTCGATCTTGCGCGCGAAGCAATGAGTCGTGCGGGCCTGGAGCCCAAGAGTTCGCTCGTACGCGGCGGGACGGATGGTTCGCGATTGACTGAAATGGGGTTGCCGACCCCGAATCTTTCGACCGGGATGCACGACTATCACTCGCCGAAAGAGTGGGCGTGCCTGGAAGAAATGGAGTCGGCTGTCCGTGTGCTGGTTGAACTTGCCAAGTTGTGGGGCGAGCAATCTGGTTGATCAACGAATTGCTTGGCGAGCAGTTGAGGCGTGATGGGTGTTGTCGCGAGAATATCGGCGATGCGTTCGGCGCTTTGACCGTCTCCGTATGGATTTTCCAAATCACGCAATGACGCGAGAAATTCGGCTGACTGCGCACGTTTGATCGCGCGGCCAATCGCGATTGGATCCGCCTCGGTGTCGATTACGTTGGCTGCGCGGATGCGCCCAGCCTGCCTCGTTCCCACATTGATTGCAGGTGTTTTGAAACTGGGCGCTTCGATGATGCCGGCAGAACTGTTGCCGATCATCAGCGTCGCTGAGTCCATCAGAGAAAGAAATGCCCGCCGCGGGATCGTTTGAAAATGAAGCGCCCGGGCATGCTCTTCGCAGTAGTTTTCGATGACGGCATTGATGCCGCCAAAGCCTGTGTCCGCGTTCGGTGAGATTATGACAATGTTGGCGTTGTCACCCAAGGATTCTTCGACCGCACCGAGCAAGACGGCCATGGATTCAGCGGGCGTTCGATAGGTATGGGCTCTTGTCTCGGGATGGTAGATGACAAGTACGTTTGTCTTTCCGGTTTCAAAGCCGTACGTCTCGCGAAGTGTGGCATTATCAATCGGGGTGTATGAAGCGATGTCGTCCAGCCCGGGCGCTCCGACACAATGGACATTCTCTGGTGATTCGCCCATCTGGATCACGCGATCGGCATACTCACGCGTCGATGTAAGATGAATGTGGCTCATCTTGGTGATTGCGTGACGAATGCTGTCATCGAACGCCCCTTCAGTTCGTTCGCCGCCGTGAATGTGCGCAATAGGGATACCGAATGGGAGCGCTGCAATGACCGCGGGGAACATGTCGTATCGGTCGCCCAGAACGCTGATCAGATCTGGACGGGCGCCTGCGAAACACCTGGCGAACGAAGTGACACCTTGGCTCATGCCATGGGCAACGTCGAGTTCAGTGTCCCCCGGCGGCAAGTAGGCGAGTCCCGCCGAAACCTCGAATCCATCTGCCTGGATGTCTGTGACCGTCGTTCCAAACACCTTGGAAAGGTGCATGCCGCCTGCCACAATACTGAGGGCGACATCGTCACGGTCCCTGAGAGCTTCCGCGATCGGTCGCTGGATGCCCCATTCGCTGCGTGATGTCGTAACCAAGGTTATTTGTCTCACGACGCGGCCTCCGCAGGGGCAAAGTGGTCCCAGGTCAATGGTTCGTCTAATCGAACGTTTTTGACAATGATCTGCCCAAGCACACGCTTGAGTTCTGACGGGGGTATCGCGGTGCCGGGGCGTCTCGCTGCGAGATGCCTGGGTTCCAGGACCGTGCCAACGTCAAGGTCCTGCACCGCAACAAGGCTTCGTCGGGCCACCTGTCGTGTGTTCATCTCGGCATCGGTAGGGCGCTTGATGCCGTCGCCCATGGCCGATTCAATCGCGCGAATCGACTCGATCATGGATCTGAGTGAAGCCGGCTCAAGCGATGCACGGTGATCTGGTCCATCCGCAGTCCGATCGAGTGTGAAGTGTTTCTCGATGATACGAGCGCCCATCGCGACCGCCGCACCCGCAAGCGCAATGCCTTCGGTGTGGTCGCTGAATCCGATCGGCACGCCGGTCGCACCTGCCAGGGTGGTCATCGCCCGCAAGTTGACGTCTTTACAGGCGGCGGGATAGGCGCTGACGCAATGCAACAAGGCGAGGTCGGTGCATCCATTTTCCCGCAAGACGCGAACCGCGGATTCCACTTCGTCCAACCAACTGCAGCCCGTCGAGAGAATGATCGGGCGGAGCGTGCTGGCTGCGTGCGCCAACAACGGGTGATTGGTAATCTCCGCGCTGCCGAGCTTGATCGCCGACACATCCAACTCGTCGAGAAGATCGATGTCTTCATTGGAGAAGGCAGATGACAGAAAGCGAATGTTGTTCGCATCGCAATGCTCAATCAGGGCGCGATGTTCGTCAGGTGAGAGCTCCAGACGCTGGAGCATTTCAAATTGCGATTCGTCCTCGGGGGCGTTGTGCTTTTGGTAGTCGGCTTTTGGGGCATTTCGAGTGGCCAACCGTTCGGCAGAGAACGTCTGGAACTTGATCGCGTCGGCACCGGCGCGGGCCGCTTCCTCGACGAGCCTGCGGGCGGTTTCGATGCAACCGTTGTGATTGACGCCCGCCTCCGCAATCACAAAACAGCGGTCGGATGACCACGGGACGGTTGATGCGTGAAATTCTCTGGCGTGTGCGAGATCGTCAGCGGTGTCGATGTCGATGGATCGCTGGGAGGGCATGGCGACTCCCATTGATCGCCCGGCAACACACAGTTTTTCGTTCTCCTGAATCCATCGCGGCGAACAAGCATACACCGCGCCGTTTAGCGCGACGGTCGAAGCATCCTTTGATTGCGATGACTTCTCGCAAGGTGCGTGAAGCCAGTCGTCGCGCGATTCGTATCGCCATTTGCTGATGTTGTCTGGATCACTCAAAACGCTCACACACGTCGCGTCAGGATTCTCGCGAAACCGCATGATGCAGCTTAGGACATCGTCTGGCAATCGAAATGGCGACGTTGGTTGAAGCAAGACAACTTCTGAAAACGTTTTGCCTTTGTCGGCATACCAATTGACTAGATGGCGAAGTGGAGCGATGGACGGGGTTGTGTCACCGGCGAGTTCGGCGCTGCGCATGAAAGGAACTTCCGCGCCCCAATGTCTGGCCTCTTCGGCAATGTCGTCAGCGTCGGTGTTAACGACGACGGTGCAGTCGTTTGGCAATCGGTGGGCGCAGGCGCGGGCGCATTGGATCGCTCGACCCAACAACGAAACACCGCCGATCTCAAGCAGGTTCTTGTCCGGCAGGCGCTTGCTGCCGCCGCGGGCGAGAATGGCGAACAATGTTCGATGCGATACGGTATTCAATGCGTCAATTCCTCTTTGCCTCATGCAACGAATGGACGAATCATGCCATCAAACGTCCGTTCGGTTAGAGCCTTTTCCATGTCTGCTGCCGTCGGTATGCGCGCGAGGTACTCTGCCGCGACGTCGTCCGTGAAGTCAGCGTTGCGCGAATAGCGCCGTTCCAGAGAACGATTCTGCGCGACCGGATCGACGCGCAGTAACTCGTTCGATTGCAACATGCCCACGACCGCGCGATGGGCCGACTGGACGGCTTGCATGCCGACGACAAACGGATCTGCCGCTTCCGCGCGCGGAAACGAATGGCAGATGATCGGGCCCGAATCCAGACCAGCCGTCAGCCGGTGTATCGTCGCGCCAACATACTGCGGTGCGTCATCGTACATCGCCCAGAAGTTTGTCGAACTCCCGCGGTAATGGGGCGACACACCCATGTGAATGTTCACCGCTCGGTGGGCCACCAGGTGGTCGCACAGGGGCCCCTTGATGTAACTCGCCCCAAACACCACATAGACATCCGACTGAAGCGCTGGAGCCAACACACTTGGCGATGTCTGCGACAGGTCCCCCATGCGAAGCGCCAATTGTCTCGCATGGGGCGGTACGAATCTTGGTTGACCAAAGACCAATTGCTCTGCCGACTGCACACGCCGAAAATAACGCTGCATCGTGTCCGACTTGCGAAAGAAGTCATTCACCTGACCTGGGAAGATCGTCGTGCATTCCTGAATCGCGAAGACTTCGTCGGCGACGTCGGCCAGCGCTTCAATCAACGCGACGTGGCGAGGCTGGTTGCCGGTGAAGACGGTGATTCGCATGCCTGCATTTCTCTGATGATGTTACTGTGATCTTCACGGGGGCATTCCAAAGGCGACCAATTGCCCTCGACCATGTTGGCGCGGAACCCGAACGCAATTCCCAACTCGCGCAAGACATCGAGCGTTGCATGTGTGTAGGAATTGCACGGGTGAGCCATTACCCTTGGCGCACTGCCGATGATATTTTCGAGCTTCTGTGCGTTCGTCTTGTATTCCCATTTCTGGCGATCGGGCGGTAGTTCGCCGATCGCGACCGGATGCGTGTGCGAATGCAGGCCAATGACATGACCTGCGTCGGACAGGTTGCGAATGTCTTCCGCGTTGATCCAAAGGTCTCTTGCGAGTGCTTCGATGGATTGCCCGAACATGCCGATCATGTCGTCCATGATTCTCGTGTAGCGTTCTTCGCCGAGAATCTGGTTTCGAATGAAACGGAATCGCCGGTCAGCCGGTGTGTAGAATGGATACTCGGCGAGGTACGTTCCAATGTCGAGACGATCGAGCGCGTTGGAAACGGTCTGGCACCCGACAGCATTGCGGGCTTGTTCCTCAAACGCGCTGTAGAACTGAATCAGTGAATCGAAGCACGTTTCGCGGAATTGACGGTAGACTTCCAACCGCGAGTATTCGCCCTCCAGCATCGACGTGTGCACAAACCAGAAACCGGTCAACCCCAGTTCGTCCAGGACCGGCTTGGCGATGTCGAGTTGGCAGCGAAGGGCGTCGTCGAAAGTCAGGCATACATCCTGAGGTTCAAGGCTGTCGCTCTCGGCGCGGCAGAGCCATTCGTCAGCAGAGATGATTCGTTCGACGCCGACGTGTTGGATCAGATCGCGCATCGCTTGAGCGTCAATCGAACCCTGGCTTGGCGCATGGGCGCCGCCGTGAAAATGGTGGAACATGATTCCGTGAGGATGCATTGCCAATCTACCGTCCATTTAGACTGCGAGCTCGTTTGATGCGGTGTTGCACTTCGTTGCGTTTGCGCACTGCCACCAGTGATGTTATCGGTCGCCGACGATGCTGCGGTGGAGACAGAATTCACCTCATTTGATCGGTCTGAATCGCTAATTTGGGGTCAATTCGTAGAGAATTTCCGCCGGTTCCTGCTTTTGCGGTGCGAGGTTGAAGCTTGCATCGTGGAGTGGGAGCAACAATTCGGAGAGCAGGTCGATCCAATCTGACTTTATTTCCTGCCGCGTGTGCTCTTCCAAGGCATTGGCCATCCGGACGAGCAGCGGGGCGATGGGACGCAGGCCGATGTCCCAGATGTGCGCGTGGGTCGCGGTGATGAACGGCGTACGCGAGACGATGTCCAGACCAGCAGACTTGAATCGCTGCTTCCATGTTTCGTCGCTGCACAGGCTGGGCCAGGATTCGATTCGACCGCGTCCGATGATGTCGAGCCAGCGCTGACCGAGCTTGTCGCGATGGGAGTTGAGTGTGTAGTCGCGCATCGCATCGAGTTTGACCGAAAGGAGAATGCGGCCGCCGCTGCGGGTGATGCGGCGCAGCTCGCGCATGAACTGGTCGATGTTCTGAACCCAATAGGCAGAATTGCAGTGAACGGTTTGGAAGGCGTCATTCTCGAAAGGCATCTCGAGGTTGTGGTCATGTTCGACGAGGCATTCGTAGAAATCGAGACGGCACGCTTTAAGAAGCATGTTGGGCTTCAGATCCGTGCCGACATCAAACTTCGAGTCTGGTCGATTAGTAATTTCAGGCTCATGTCCAACACTGGCATGATCAAACATGTCAGCGAACGCGTCGCGCACATCGTCCAGATGGCCTACCTCTTGAAAAACGTCATATTCGCAAGAGAAATCTCCGCCGGCATGAAGAAAGCTGAACACGCCGTCGCCGCAACTCAAGTCAATGCTCGGACCCGTCATTGGATGCGACTCAAGTGCTTGACTGCGAAGGCTCATCCAGAATGCATTCTCAGGCCGAAGCCAATAGCAATTGAGGAAGCGCTGCAAACGTGAAGAGGGTTCGGCCTGACGTGTATTAGATTCGATCTGTGTCACTGACATCGATTTTTTCCCAAGGGCCGATTGGCCCGGTTGCGCTGCGATATGGTTGCCAACAGATGAAACCGCGCCAGAGACACGGCCATTCCGTGTATTATCGGCAGGTCCACTTTTTAAATCGCGGGTACTTCAGAAAAATGCCTGTTTCCCGGTCGTTAACAGCGATTCCAAGCAAGGGGCGTTCGAGGTCGTATTGGCTGAATTCACCGTAAACCCAGAGTTGGTTTCGAAGTTTGGCGTCCGAAAATGAACGCATGCGGGTCCTGACTTGAACTCACATCAGAGCAAGCAAGTCCGCCTTGATCTCGCAGGGAAATGGGCCTGACTTGGAACTCAGCGATCAGCGACGAATCGGCTGGCCGCTGGGAGTTCTGATAACAAACGTGATTCCTTGATCGGCGCAGCGGCGGCTGATATCATGTGTACATCGGGCGACACGATGTGGATTGGTTCTATGCGGGTAAAGCGTTCTCTTCTGGTTTTCGGTCTGCTTATGGCAACGTCTGCGCGCGTGCTTGCGTCGCAGATCGTGCCTATGAGTATCGAGCAACTTGCTGACTACTCGGGCGAAGTCATCGTCGGGACGGTCTCAAGTGTTGCGTCGCAATGGCGTGAGAATCCACGGCGGATCGAGTCCGAGGTGACGTTCGAAGGGGTGTCATTTCTAAAGGGCGAGCGAGCCCTTCCCAACAAAACGCTTACGTTGACCGTCCCCGGCGGAACCGTTGGTGAATTCCAAATGCGCGTATGTTGTGCTCCGGAATTTACCGTCGGCGACAAGTGGGTGTTGATGTTGCTCCCGACGTACAAGACCTATCCTGTCGTCGGCATCTATCGCGGCGCGCTGCGAGTTGTGGAAGACGGCAACGGCGTCGAACGAGTCTACAATGCGGCCAAACGATCGGTCACCGGTATTGATGCCTCTGGTCATCTGGTCATCGAAGGACAGGCACGGCAAGGCGCGGCGGAGCACTTGATTGCGGAACGTGGTGTTCATCTGATAGCTGCTTCAACCCGCGAATATGCTGCTGATGAGGCCATTGGGTTTGCGGAATTCGTTGACAGGCTGGCGCCGGTGTTGGCTGCCAGTCGACAGCATGTGATGAATCAACCGGCGGGGACCCCGGTCCGACCCGACTTGAGTCCCGTTGCCTTGAAACCATCGCCGATGGCGCGGGCGGCGGAGCGAGGTCATGATTCGCCTCATCGCGAATTGCCAAGACCTGCCCAGGCAAAGGTTGATCCGCGCAATGATGCACCAAAGAAGGAGGTGTCACGATGAATCGCGGCCACTCCTTCAAATTCGTTTCCCGATCGTTGACGCTGGTGTTGGCCGTAGCCTGCTGCTTTCTAGCCGGACACCGCGCCGATGGTTTCACGTTCTTTCAGGTCGGCGGGATCAATGTTGTCTGGCCGGGCGGTTTGAGTGTGCGTTATCTTTCGCCATCCACGTTTCCAATTGATTCCGGACCCGACCTTCATTATCTGGCATCGATGGGTCTGTGGAACCTCGTGCCAGCCGCCGACTTCGAATACCAGTACATTCATGCCGATCAGGATTTCCCGATCGACAATTTCGATGGTTTCAGCGACACCGCCGCCGTGTCGGCCAGCGAGCTTGACCCCGGTGTTCTTGGGGTGACGTTTCTTGTCAACCAAGGCAGCGTCTGGTTCGACATGGACATGGTGTTCAGCGATGTGCCCGAAGGGATTGGCTGGTATTTCATCGACAACCCGCCTTGCGATGTTGTCGCAGAACCAACACCCGTCAACGGGTTTTCATTCCTGCTGGTCGCTGTGCACGAATTGGGGCACTCATTGGGGTTGGGGCATGATCCGGTTGGCGATGAATCACCGGGCACGCCCTGGTTCATCGCGACCATGAACCCGCGCTACCCGAGCGGTGGCGCGACCGGTCAGGAAAACATCGTTGAGTTGCACACCGACGATCAAAGCGGGCTGCGTTTTCTCTATCCACATTCGGGACCATCCGAACCACCACACGT
Source organism: Phycisphaerae bacterium (assembly GCA_030429365.1). Lineage (GTDB taxonomy): Bacteria > Planctomycetota > Phycisphaerae > UBA1845 > UBA1845 > UBA1845. Next base: position 14,739 of record JAUIEW010000025.1, on the reverse strand, counting down.
TGATCTGGCGACCGCGGCATTTACGAGCAGCGCCACTCTTGGAAAAGCGATTCCTTCGTATTTTACGCCGTCAGCCGTTGACCCTGGAGACGTGTTGACCGTTCGCAGCGTCATCGAAAACCTCGGTACGACGAACGAGTTCATGGTGGGGCAGGGCTTCTATCTTTCCGACGACGCACTGATTGAAGACACCGACATGTTCCTGGGTGAATTGCTCTGGGACATCCCGTTTCAAGATGCCTTTGAATTCGACGTCGATGTGGACATGCCGGTCGATTTGCCCGCAGGTGACTATTTCGTTGGGACGATTCTCGATCATGCGAATGAGATCGCCGAAGTCTACGAAGACAACAATGCGCTTTCCTATTGCGATTTGCTGACCATCAATCAGTTGGTTCCGGTCATCAATGATATCCCCCAGGAATCGACCGCTTGCGGTACGCCATACACCGGACCGGCTCCAGTGGTGACGCACCCGTTGAACATGGCCACGCTGACGTGGAGCATCGACAATCCCCAGCCGGGCATGACGATCAACGCTTCGACGGGAGAGATATCGTGGCCCGATCCGGTTCGTTCTGAGTTCCCGTATGTCATCTTCCTCAGGGCGACGAACAGTGCAGGCTCGTCGACGCAATCGCTGTTTCTGGGCGTGTCGTCAGCCGAGCCGGAAGTTATTCCAGTCGCAACTCAAACCGCGCATTGCGGCGTTGCTTTCGAAGGGCCAATCCCGGCGATTTCAAACCCGGCTTGCATGGATCCGATCATCAATTGGTCGCTCGATTCCGGACCGGGCGGCATGTCCATCGATTTCAACACGGGGCAGGTTTCTTGGAGCGATCCGCAAATCGGCGGTCCATATTCCGTAACCATTCGCGCGACGAATGCTGTGGGCAACGGAACCCAGACCTTCGATGTGAATGTGGTCGCATCAGCCGACCGCGATGGCGATGCCGATGTCGACTTGGAAGACTACGCCGAAGTGAACGCCTGCATTGCCGGACCTGATTCGTCGGCGACGGGCGGCTGCGAATGCGTTGACCTCGATGGCGATGGCGATGTTGATCTCGCTGATGCAGCGGAGTTTCAGCGACTTTACACCGGGTCGATCACCGGCGCGTGTTGCCTGCCGAACGACACGTGTGTCGAACAATCGCCGATTACCTGTGGCGCAAACTCCGGTATCTATCGCGGTGACGGGACGACGTGCACGGTCGATGCCTGCGAGGGGGCGTGCTGTCTGCCGAATGGATTCTGTCTCGACCTGACCGAATCCGATTGCGGCGGTGCGTCGGGGACCTTCGAAGGGATCGGTACGGATTGCGGCCAGACCAGTTGCCCCAGCCCTTAATCACCGATAAATGAGACCTGTACTGCACATGCGGGGAAACTCCGCGCGCATGGTCATCAATTCGCGTTTCTTGCCCGTCAGCCCTCAATTTTGCTGTGGAAGTTGCGATCTGACCTGATCAACGTTACTCATGGTGCCCAACGGCGAGGTGCATCCCGGGTTGGAGTGCGCCAGTAGATTCACAAGGTCACTGGAGGATCAGTCCATGCGAAGGTTCAGGTTGTTGGTTGTGCTTCTGTCTCTGTTGTCATTGCAAACCGGTTGCGACATGCAGATTCCAAACGGAAATAACGGTGATGGCGACGGTGACCCCCAGGACATGAACACCAACGGTGCGGACATGAATTCCAATGGTGAGGACGTCAACACCAACGGCCAGGATATAGACACCAATGGCGAAGACATGGACGATAACGCCGATGACAATGCAAACCTTGCAAAGTTCGAAGATCCCGACAGCGATTTTACAACGACCGAAGTGCGCGACATCGACGGCGAACTCATGCAATTCGATACGGAAACCGACGAACTTGTCTGGCTCGCCGCCGGAACGCGTATCGCCAACTGGCGCGTCGAAGGCACGAGTTTGATTTTCGGCAACAGTCCTTTTCGGGCACGTTTCGGTACCGAGGACGGCGAACGACGTGTCTATTTCACCGAGGTGAGTCCGCCAACGATTTGCGATCTGGTCGTCAACAACGGTTCACTGAGTATCTTCGCAACCAGCGTTGAGGTTCCCCAGGAATAATCTGATCGCAGACGCTTTGTGTCGACATGACCGCATACGAAGCGCCTGCGCTTCTTTTCTGAACAATCACGATTGGGCAATGCGACTCATATCGATGAGCTTGATTGCACCAACGTAAGGGCCGATTTTCCAATTTGAAACCAATCTGTTTGCAGCACGCGAATGAACCATTGGGCCGATGGGCGGTCCGACTGGACTTGGGGCTGGTCGCCACGTTTGCGACCGATCAGGAGACACACCATGCTTACATCCAAGGCGAAGTTCTTAACTCTTTTGATGGCGATGGGACTGGCTGGGGGGCTGGGCTGCACGCCGATGGGCGGTGGCGGGAACAATGGAGGTGGCGACAATGGCGGGGGAGACAATGGAGGAGGTGACAATGGCGGAGACAACGGAGGCAATGATGGCGGCGACAATGGTGACATGAACACCAATGGTGGCGACGACGGTGGAGACGTCGACGCTTCAATGCTGTTTGTCGCCAACAATGCCGGACCTTCTGTCACATTCTACACAGGTGCAGAATCGCTTGATGGTGAGATTGCCCCGGATGGCAAGCTTGATGCAGGCGCTGCAACCTCACTATTCCAACCGCGCTCAATTGTCGTGACAGAATCGGGACGCCTGCTCGTCAGCCGGCAGAACGGCGGCATCGTTGGTTATAATGATTCCACCGCGTTGGACGACAACACGACGGCTGACCTGGTGGTTGAAGGAAACAACACCGGGCTGGAATCGCCGATCGCGATGGCCTACGACGCCAGCGCGGATCGCCTGTTTGTCGGCAACGCCAACGCGCAGGACGGCATCCTGGTTTTTGATAACGTCTCCAATGTGGCGTTTGACGAAGAGGTCGCCCCGAATCGCACGTTTGGACCGCCGGATCGCGCACCTTTTGACCCGACAGAAATTACAATAGATGCGCTCTGTGTCGCGCCGAATGGCGACCTCTTTGTCAGCGAAACCCAGGGTGATATTTCGGTGAACCGCAACCGTATCCTCGTCTTCACCAATCCGGGCGAAGCCGATGGCGAAACACCGTTTGCTCAGCGTCTCAACAGCAACGATTGGGAAAAGCATGAAGACATCTTCGTCGACAACGAGGACAATCTCTACATCGTTGACGCGACCGATACGATTAAGATTGTGCCAGATGTCTCGACCATCGGGGACGAAACGGTGACGCCGACCACGCTGACGGTCAACATCGCCCTGACGAATCTTCAAGGCATTGTGGTGTCGAAGAATGGGACGGGAATGGTGGCGGATCGCGAGAACGGTGCCATCTATTCGTACGACGATATTGCGACGAAATCCGGAACGTTGGGACCGGATCGCACACTTGACGGTACGGATACGCAGTTGCGTGCACCGCGACAGCTCTGGCTTGTCGAGGCAGAAGATCAGAACTAGAGCGCTTTGAGATCTGACGTCGCGACGCGACAGCGCCGTCATTCCCGCGCAGGCGGGAATCCAGGAGAAAGCGATACCAATCCTGGTCAAAACGAGACACTGTCCTGAGAGGGGATGACGGAGGCTATGCTACCTCTGGATTGACATCCCCGAACTTGATTGGTTAGGCAAACAAAAAAGAGGCGAGTCATCAGCACGATGGCTCGCCTCTTCGTCTATTTGTTTGGCGCGTACCGCTTGTTAGTTGTCGTTGGCCCGCGCTTCAAGGTTGTCGATGATGATAAGATCAAGCAGGGTGGCTGCAACGGTCTTGACCGACGTTTCAACGATGTCTCTGTAAGTCCGGCTTGAGATGCAGCCGATTGAACTCGTCAAGATCATGCCGCACATCGTGATGATGCCCAGAAGCCTGAAATGTCTTGTCTTTTGTGTCACGATCAGATTCCTTTCCAAGTATTCTGCACGTTGCTTGACTGCGATCCTGATTGAAGGCCTCAATTCTTGCCTCGGTTCGATCTAAGTCAAGTCCGTTTGATTGTCGTATGCGTCGCTGGAACTTAGCCCCAAAGGGCACAGCAGACAAATCAGATTTTCGCCGAAACCATCGCCAGCAGTTGACGACCGCGTTCGGATCAAACCATGCTACTATATCGGCGCAATCGGTGATCGGGTTTTGCGGCACGGCCAAATCGCCGTGCATGGCCTCAGGGGAGCCGTTCGGCGCAATCGGTTGGATGCCCCAAGCCTGATGACTTCTGGGATTCCCTGCCTTGGACCGATTCTGCCGGCATCGATATACTGCCATGCGACGTCTCAGGATAAACCTTCAGGCAGGAATCGATGCACCAGGGATTCAAACTCACGAGCGAATTTTCACCGGCAGGTGATCAACCGCAGGCCATCGAAAAGCTGGTACGCGCTTACAATGACAAGGTGGGCTACGCCTGTCTGATGGGCGTCACCGGTTCTGGAAAAACGTTCACCGTCGCCAACGTCATCGAGCGATTGGAAAAACCGACGCTCGTCATCTCCCACAACAAAACCCTGGCGGCTCAGCTCTATGAAGAATTCCGCGAACTGTTTCCGAACAACGCGGTCGAGTACTTCGTCAGCTATTACGATTACTATCAGCCGGAAGCATACATCCCCCAGCGCGACATCTATATCGAAAAGGACGCATCGCGCAATGACGATCTCGACCGTTTGCGCCTGCGGACCACGAGTTCGCTGTCGTCGCGGAAAGACGTCATCATCGTCGCGAGCGTGTCGTGCATTTTCGGTTTGGGCTCGCCCGAAGACTACAAAGCCAGCATGCTGTCGCTGGCCGTCGGTGAGGAAATCGAACGCGACAAACTCCTCCGGCGGTTCGTCGATCTGCAATACGCTCGCAACAACACCGACCTCAAGCGGGCGACGTTTCGCGTGCGCGGCGACGTTGTCGAAGTCTATCCGGCGTACGAACAGTTCGCTTACCGCATCGAAATGTTCGGCGACGAGGTCGATCGCCTGGACCTGATCAACCCGACCTCAGGCGAAGTGTTGGCCAACGAAGATCGGATTTTCATCTTCCCAGCCGTCCACTATGTCATGCCCGAGGAGCGGATCGAATCGGCGGTCGCGTCGATCTCGGCTGAGTTGGATCAGCGGCTGATCGAACTTCGACAAAAGGGCAAGCTGCTCGAAGCCCAAAGGCTCGCGGCGCGCACGAAGTACGATATGGAGATGATCCAAGAGGTCGGATATTGCAGCGGGATCGAGAACTACTCGCGGCATCTGACCGGGGCGCCACCGGGGGCGAAACCGTCGACGCTCATCAACTATTTCCCGGATGATTTTCACCTCATCATCGATGAGTCACACGTTACCATCCCGCAGATTCGGGCGATGTTTGCCGGCGATCGAAGTCGCAAACAAGTGCTGGTCGATCACGGTTTTCGTCTGCCGTCAGCGATGGACAACCGCCCGCTTCGTTTCGAAGAATTCGAAGAGTCGTGGCATCACGTCACGTTCATGTCGGCGACGCCGGGACCCTACGAACTTGAAAAGTGCAAGGGCGAAGTGGTCGAGCAGGTGATTCGTCCGACCGGTTTGATCGATCCGCCGATCGAAGTGCTGCCAGCGCGTGGGCAGGTTCCCGATTTGATTCAGCGCGTTGCGCAACGGGCGGCGGCTAAGGAAAGCGTGCTGATTACGACGCTGACGAAACGGTTGGCCGAGGACTTGTCGGATTATCTCAAGCGTGAAGGTCTGCGGGCGGAGTACCTGCACAGCGAGATCGATACGCTTGATCGGGTCAAGATCTTAAAAGCACTGCAAGCCGGTGATTTTGATGCGCTCGTCGGCGTCAATCTGCTGCGCGAAGGGCTCGACTTGCCGCAGGTTTCGCTCGTGGCGATTCTTGATGCGGACAAGGAAGGATTTTTGCGAAGTGAGTCGTCGCTGATTCAGATGATTGGACGGACGGCCCGCAATGTGAACGCGGAAGTGATTCTCTATGCGGATAAGGTGACGCCGAGCATGCAGCGGGCGATGGATGAAACCAACCGTCGTCGCGCGATCCAACTCGCTTACAACGAAGAGCATGGCATCACGCCAACCACCATTCGCAAGGAAGTGCGCTCCGGGTTGGAGACGGTACTTTCCGCTCGAAAGGTTGCGGCAGAGGCGGTCAAGCAGTCTGCGGCGCAGTTGGATCGCAGCGAAGCCATCGAAATGCTGAAAGCTCAAATGCTCGAAGCCGCTGAGCAACTGGATTTCGAACGGGCGGCGAAACTTCGCGACCGCATGGAAGAAATCAAAGCCGACAAGTCAATCGAAACGGTACCGGAAACGTCGCTTGATGTGGACACCGCACCGCTGCGACCGAAAAGCACCGGACGAAAGGGCAGACGCTTCTCATGAGTAACCGATCGTTGATTCCAGTCGACCGTGACGCGCTGATACAACAAACCCAAACGCTCGCGCGAATGGCCAAGGAAGAAGACCTGGGCCGCGGTGATCTGACCAGCAGCCTGCTTGGCGATCCGGGAACCGGCACGTTTCGTTTGATCAACAAGGAGCCGGGCGTGTTCGCCGGACGCGAGATCGCCGAAACGATCGTGGCCGAATACACGTCGGACGTATCCCTGTCGTGGCAGCCGATCGGTGTGGATGGCCATGCGTTTGGCGCGGAGCATGCGTCGCTCGTCGAACTAACGGGTCCGGTGAACACGATTCTGACGCTCGAGCGCGTGTTGCTGAATTTCCTCCAACGACTCAGCGGCATCGCGACCAAGACGCGTCGATTTGTCGATGCGGTGCAGGGGACGAACGCGATCATTCTCGATACGCGAAAGACGACACCGGGTTGGCGACACCTTGAAAAGTACGCGGTGCGTTGCGGCGGGGGGCAGAATCACCGCATGGGTCTGCACGATGCGGTTTTGATCAAAGACAATCATCTCGCCAGTCAACCGACATCGCACACGTCAGCCGTCGTGTTCGACATGCTCAACCGGGTCGGCAGCATCGATCCGCCGCCCAATTTCATCGAAGTGGAAGCCGACACGCTTGACCAGGTTCGCCAGTTGTTCAGCGTCGTCGGCGTCGATGTGATCTTGTTGGACAATTTTTCGTTGGCTGATTCGCGAGAAGCCGTCGCACTGCGGGCGTCGTTGAATCTGCAGGACAAGGTGAAACTGGAAGCATCCGGCGGCGTGAATCTTGATACAGTCGCGGACATTGCCAAGACGGGCGTGGATTATATTTCGGTCGGAGCGCTGACGCATTCAGCAACGGCGATAGATTTATCGCTGGAACGCATCAGGTAGGGTGGGCCGTGCCCACCATGTCGCTGGTATTCAAACGGTGGTGGGCACGGCCCACCCTACGAGGCGATCTCTGCGCTAATCGATCTGTTCCTCAAACATCCGGCAATAACTTTCATACCGCATTTCCGAAATCGCCCCATCATCAACGGCTTGCATCACCGCGCACTTGATTTCGTGGCGATGCGTGCAATCGGCGAACTTGCAGTGCGGCACGTGCTCGGCGAACTCGACAAAGTGCATTTCGATTTCGTTGATCGGAACGGCTGACAGGTCGAAGGAACGCACACCTGGCGTGTCGGCGACAAACCCACCGAATGGCAGTTTGTAGAGCATCGCGGTGGTCGTCGCGTGGCGGCCCTTGTTGGTATCGTCGGCTACCTCAGCCGTGCGAAGGTTGAGCGTTGGATCGAGCGCGTTGAGCAGCGAACTTTTACCGACGCCGCTTTGACCCGCGACAGCCGACGTCTTATCGCGGAAGATTTCGCGCAGTTGATCGATGCCGTGCCCGGTGATGGTGCTGGTTGTCAGCGTTTGATAGCCCAGACCTTCGTATAGCGTCAGCATGTTCTTGGCTTCGTCGTCTTCGTCGAGATCGATCTTGTTACAGCAGATGACCGGGGTGATGTCGCCGGCATGGGCTGCGACGATGTAGCGATCGATCAAGTGCGGTTTGGGGCTGGGCTGGACGGCTGACGTGACGACGATGACCTGATCGACGTTGGCGACGATCGTGTGTACGCGTTTGCCGCTGACCCGGGTGAGCATGCCCTTGCGCGGTTCGACCTGTTCGATGACGCCTTCGTTGGTGACGGCTTCCTGGTCGGCTTCGATGGAAAACAAAACGCGATCGCCAACGGTGACGGGCTGTCGTTCTTTGATCAACCGCGTGCGCAGGACGCGCCGTACGGTGCACGGCCAAACGCGTTCGCCGTCATCGACTTCCGCGATCAAACCGCGCATCGCAATGACGACGCCTTTGGAAAGGTCCTGGTCTTTCGGATCGTTTTCGATGATCGTCCGCTTGCGCGACATCGAGCCTTTTGAGATGACGTTTTCGTCGAGGATGGCGTCGGCGGCTCGGTCTTCATCATCGCGATGGATGCGGGTCCAGTCTTTGGCGCGGGCGGGCTTGCCGCGATTTCGGCGCAGGGAGACCCGGACCTTCTTGCCGGACTTGTCGTTGGTGTCTTTGTCGCGCTTGGCCATCAACCCATTATCGCAACTCTGTGATAAGACGAAAGCGGTTTTGGATCGATTGTTGGAATTGGCGTTGGGTGGTGCGTTGCGTGCGCCGGTTCGCACCTTTATATTGCCAGCCTACCAACACACCTGACAACGGATGGAGAAAGCATGGCCGAAGGATTCGCCGATAGGTTGATGCAGGGTATCGAACGATGTGGAACGTGTGCCTGCGTCGGGATTGATCCGGTCCTGGAACGTCTGCCGGAGTCGCTGCGAGGCGGTGATATCGCCGATCGCAAGAGGTCGGCGGGTTTGCTTGAACAGTTCTCCAAAGGCATCATCGATGCGGTGGCTGACAGCGTTCCCGTTATCAAACTGAACATTGCCTTCTTCGAACCGTTTCGCGGAGCTGGCGTCGACGCTTACCACGAATCCGTTCGATATGCCCACAAACGCGGGTTGCTCGTCATCGGTGACATCAAACGCAGCGACATCGGACATTCCAGCGCAAGCTATGCAGCCGCCCATTTGATTGGCGACGGTGCGGAAGACGATTCGATTCCCGATGCGGTGACCATCAACGGTTATCTGGGCATTGACGGCGTCGCGCCATTTGTCGAGGCGGCGAATAACACCGGGCGAGGTGTCTTCGTTCTGGTGCATACGAGCAACAAGTCGGCTGCCCAATTGCAGCACCTGACGCTGGAGGATGACCGCATGGTGGTCGAGGAAGTTGCTGCGTTGGTTGAAGCGTGGGGCCAGTCGTCTATCGGTTCATCGGGATTCAGTAGCATCGGTGCGGTGGCTGCTCCGGGCAATCTGGAAATCGCCCGCATGTTGCGACGCCTCATGCCGCACGGCATTTTTCTGGTGCCGGGCTTCGGGGCGCAAGGGCGTTCGGTCGAGCAGGTGGCTGCTTGTTTTGATGAACGCGGGCGTGGGGCGATTGTCAATGCATCGCGCAGCGTGATCTTTGCGTACGAAGAAGGCGAAAGCAGTGACACATCGTGGCAGGAATCGGTGGCGCGGGCGTGCGATGAATTCATTACCGCGCTGAAGTCAATTCACGAAAACGTTTGAGCCCGGTTGTCGTGGGCGGTGGTGCATGCGATGAACGATATCCCGAATTACGTATCGGATGAGCAGTTGGCCGGCGCTCGCGTCGTCGTCATGGGCTTGGGACGGTTTGGCGGTGGTGTCGGCGTGACGCGGTTTTTGGCGGGGCGCGGGGCGAAGGTTCTCGTCACCGACATGGCCGACGCTGCGACACTGCAGGCGCCGCTGAATGCACTGAGTGACTTGAACATCGAATACCGGTTGGGCTCGCACGATGTCGCCGACCTCGATGGTGCGGATTTGCTCGTGGTCAGTCCGGCTGTCGATCGCACCAATAGCGAATTCGTGCAAACCGCCCTCAATCGCGGTATCGCCTGGACGACCGAGATGGGGATATTCATCGAGCGTTGCCCGGGACGGATGATCGGCGTGACCGGTTCGATCGGCAAGAGTACCACATGCGCGATGCTGCATTGCATCCTGGAATCGGAGCGGGCGAAGTCGTCGGCCAACCACCGCCGCACGTATCTCGGGGGCAACATCGGGCGATCGCTGTTGGGCGACTTGGCCGAGATGACGGCTGACGATTTGATCGTGTTGGAATTGTCTAGTTTTCAACTTGATGCACTGCCGAATCTCACCGGCGATTGGCCCGTGGTCGGCATCACCAACATCGCGCCGCATCATCTGGATCGTCACGGTGGTTACGAACCGTATATCGACGCAAAGCTGAACCTGATCCGCAGTATGTCGCTGGGGGCCAGCGCTGTGGTCGGTCGCGTGGATGACAACGTGCGCGAAGGGATTGAAGCACTCGTGCGTTATCACAAAGGGCACACGATCAAAGCCGACATCTTGTCTGAACACTTCGATCTGCAAGTCCCCGGCCCGCACAATCAGATGAATGCGCAGTTTGCGGCGCTGATCGCAAAGCAGTTGGGCGTCGAACTCGATGCGTCCCGCGCGGCATTGAAAGATTTTGGCGGGTTGGCCCATCGCATTCAGTACGCCGACAGCGTGGACGGTGTGCGCTACTACAACGATTCCAAGTCAACATCGGTCGAGGCGATTGATACGGCGCTTCGTTCGTTCGCGGAACCGGTCGTGTTGTTGTGTGGCGGGAAGGACACTGGCAGCGAACTGGAGCGCATCAAGAATTGCACCTGGCAATCGGTGCGGGCCGTCGTCAGTTTCGGCGATGCTGCAAAACGGTTGGCCGACATGATCGCCACGCTGGAAAAGAACAAGCGACCCAAGATCGTTCAATCAGAGCAGACGATTGATGCGGCGATCGCCAAAGCGCGAACCATCGCGCAGAGTGGTGATGTCGTGTTGCTCTCGCCCGGATGCCCCAGCTACGACGCATTCAGTAATTATGAAGAGCGCGGCGACGCGTTCATAGCGGCTGTTAAATCGCTCCGCTGATACGCGCACATTTCGTCAGTTTTCGAATCGATCGCCCGCAGTTCTTGCCGCCCACCATGCGTATCCTGCGCGTCGCGGCAGTTGTCGCACGTTTCTGCCTGAAACCATCAAAAAAATCCAATTGTCGTAAATCCTGATATTTGCATCACTTATGAGGGCTCGGCTTTCGTATTTTTTTCGATCCATGCCAATGGCACAGCCCCTGCATTTAGCGAGGCTCGGAGGAACTGCGTCCAGCGTGTTCCTGCAGATTGCTTTCTGTGATTCGCAGATGGAGAGGCCAGTTTGCTTAAGAGAAGTCAACAACTCGGTGCGGTCGTCAGCGATGACGTGATCGGTGGTTTCGCGAACGACAACGGTTCGCGGGTCAACTGGTTGTCATTGGATTGCGCCGCGATCGGGCAACTCGTACGCGAGTCGGCTCATCGTCGGGTGGCGGCCCATCTTTGCGAAAACGTTGCGGGCGCGTTTGCGGATCGTGAGGTGAACGCATGACTCACGGTATCTGGGCATCGGTCGGCGGTATGCAGGTCAACGAGTATCGCCAGTCGCTTGCGGCCAACAACATGGCCAACCTCAATACGGTTGGTTTCAAGAATGACCTTGCAGTCATTCGTCAGCGTCGCAGCGAGTCGGGCGAAAACCCTTCACAGAAAATATTTGAAACGAATCCATACAGCGACCTCGGTGGCGGTTCATGGGTTCGGCCGACGTACACGAGTTTCACGCAAGGCACGCTTGAGCAGACCGGCCGATCGCTCGATGTCGCGCTTGATGGCGACGGTTTCTTTGCCGTGTCGGATGGCAGCGAAGTGCGATACACGCGTGACGGTCGATTTGCACGCAACGCGGCAGGCGATCTGGTGCTTAGCGCCGATGGCGGACGATTTCGCGTGTTGGATCAAAACGGTTTGCCGATCAACATCGCCGACCCGTCCATCGGTTCCATCAAAATCGGGCGCAACGGTGAAGTGAATCAAGGCGACGAAGTGCTGGGGCGTATCGGTGTCGTCGATTTTGAAGATCGAACCGCCCTGAAGAAAGCCGGTCAAAGCACGCTCAAGCTGGTCGGTGATACGCAGACAATTCCGGCATCAGCGGATATTCACGGCGGCAATGTGGAAGCGTCCACGGTCGATTCCATTGCCGCGTTGACAAGCATGATCGAGGTCAGCCGGGCATACGAGCTCAACGCCCGAATGATCTCTTTGCAAGACGAAACCCTGGGGATGGCCACGACTCGAATTGGACGGGTTGGCTAGGAGGACGCGATAGATGGCGATTATGGCATTACACGCGGCTGCGAGCGGCATGAAGGCGCTCGACACGAAACTGGATGTGACCGCCAACAACCTGGCGAACATCAACACCACCGGTTTCAAGCGCAGCCGCGTCAACTTCGAAGACCTGCTGTATCAAACCAAGCGCGAGCCCGGTCTGCCCAACGTGGACGACGAGCCGATCCCGCACGGCATTCAGGTGGGTCTCGGTGTCCGCATCGCCGGAACGCAACTCGACTTTGAACGCGGTCCCGTCGACCCGACCGACAAACCCCTCGACATGATGATCGAAGGGCCCGGTTTCTTTCAGGTGCGCACGAACTTCGACGGTGGACCGATCACTGCCTACACGCGAGCGGGCAACTTCACGACGAACTCGGAAGGCAACCTCGTATTGGGCACACAAGCCGGGCCAATCCTCGAACCGCCGATCTCCGTCCCACCGGATGCAACCGACATCGCCATCGGTCGAAACGGTGAGGTGCGCGTACGTCAGCCAGGACAGCAGCAATTGACGCAGGTCGGTCAGATCGAGTTGGCCCGGTTCGTCAATGAAGAAGGACTCAAGCAGATCGGCGGCAACTTGTATTTGGATACGGATGCCTCGGGACCGGCAGTGACCGGTCCGCCGCAGCTTGATGGTCTCGGTGCGATTGCCCAGGGGCAGTTGGAAATGAGCAACGTTGATCCGGTCCGTGAGTTGATCGCACTGATCACGACGCAACGATCGTTTGAAATGAACAGCCAGGCGATTCAGTCGGCTGAGCAGGCGCTTCAGACCGTTTCGAACTTAAGGCGATTCTAGTCGGTTGATCTAGACACGGTTTGAAATGACGCGCAGCAGGATGCTGAGACGCAAAGCAAGGATTGCGACATGATGAAAGCTTCAAATCAATTCAAAGTCGGACTGCTCATTGCGATCATCGCAGGTATCAGCCAGTCCGCGCGTGCGGAATCGGTCGAGCTGTGGCGTGATGCAACGATCACGGACGACCAGATTTATCTTCGCGACGTCTGCACCCTGTCACAGTTTGATAATGCAACGCCGGATCAGTTCTATTCGCTCGCAATCGGCAAGGCTCCCAAGGTTGGCGAGGCGGCGGTTGTTTCGATGGCCGATGTTCGACGCGTTCTACAGGAAAACGGGTTGAATCCGGCTGTGACGACCTTCAAAGGTGCGACTGATTGTGCGGTCAAACGAATCGCTCGGACATTTGAACCCCCGGCAGGGCAAGTTGCAGATCCGATCGCTGGTGCCAGTACTCGACGTTATGGCGGCCGCACTTTGCGTGAAGTCATTGAAGCGGATCTTGGCAGTGACGCCGAGTCGCTGGGCGGTTGGGTCGAGGTGGTCTACGGCAAATCGATCGGTTCGATGCTGGACATGCGTGAAGGCAAATACGAGTTTGAAATTCACCGGACCAATGACAAACAGTTGGGCCTGGTGAGCATGGACGTCGTTGTCTTTTCCAACGGTCAAGCGGTGCAGCGGGTTGGCGTCGTCGCGAATGTGACCTTCATCAAGCCGACTGTTGTCGCAGCCCGTCCGATTAACTTGAACGCCACCGTGTCCAAGCGCGACGTCAGCATCGTCAATAAGAGCTACAAGCGATTTGAAAGCGCCGGGCTCGCCTCGACCGATTCGGTAATCGGACAGCGGGCAAAGCGTTTCATTCGCGTTGGTGAGATCATCCGCGATCGAAACCTCGAACCAGTGCCATTGGTCAAACGCGGTCAGATTGTGCAGGTGCATTCGAAGGCGGGTGGCGTGGTGATCGAATCGGTCGGTCGGGTGATGAAAGCCGGGGCGTATGGCGACGTCATTGAATTGCAGACCGCCGATCGTGCGAAACGAAAATTCACAGCGATGGTCACCGGTCCGGGACTCGTTTCCGTCGGACCGATCCATGCAGGTGGTTTGGGTGCTGATACACATTTGGCCCTTGGAGGTGAGCAATGAAACACTTCGTCACCATCACATTGATTCTAGTGATCTGCCCGGTCGCGTTGGCGCAGTCGTCATCGATCGGACGTTTCTCGGATCTTCCCAGGCAGGCGACGCCCGCCCGCGAAGAACCGCCGAAACCCGCAAACCCGGTGATCGAATCGTCGTCGCTGATCTCAGTCAAGGCGAGCGAACCCAAGAAGTACAAGGTGCATGACTTGATCACGATCATCGTTCGCGAACGAACGCTCTATGAAGCCGAAGGCACAGCCAACGCCCGACGTCAAGCCGATCTTCGCAGCGAACTCGATGCATTCATCAAGTTCACCGGTGGGGGCATCGGAGCAACACCATTCAGGCGCGGCAAGCCCAATATCAATTACAAGAGCACGTTCAACCAGCGTAATGACGCCGAATCGGAACGCGAAGACACGCTGACCACGCGCATCACCGCGAAGATCGTGGACGTCAAGCCCAACGGCAACATCGTCCTGGAAGCGAGCGGGCGAACGCGTCACGACAAGGAAGTT